>NZ_JBTKVV010000003.1:0-484775 GCF_054457155.1 Sphingomonas aestuarii
GTTGCCGACTGGCTGCTTTCAGGCCGCAATTTCGCACTAGCTGCCGTTCCCTGATGAATCGACGAATGGCGGCCCCGGACCAAAGCCGGTCATTCGCTCAGATTGCGCTAAACGTCTGGTTTCAACGGAAGCTGTCGTTCGCGCCGGTCAAAGCCGACGATCGGCAGTGCGCCTCCAATTATGGTCGTTTACATAGTCGGTCGAGCATCCCCAAACCGGCTGTTCGCGTAACTGGGTGGTCCAGCCATTCGCGCAACTAAATTAGAGTGCCAAAAATTTAGCCGTAAATATGCATCGGTCCAATCCACGTGATCTTCTTTGCGATAGAAGCGATGATCATCCTTAATCTAGCAGTCGGCAAAATGTTCGGCATAGATCTCTCGCAGTCGCGTCTTGAGCAGTTATCCGGTTGCGGTATGTGAGAGGTCGTTGATTGAAAAGATGGCGTCGGGGAGCCGCCGGCGGGCTACCCGTTTGGCAAGGTGACGGTGTAGTTCGTCGGCGTCGCATTGTTCGCCGGGGTGGAGGCGGATCAGCATCAGATGGCGTTCCTGCCAGCGGGGGTGCGTTACGCCGATCACGGCGGCTTCGGGCGCTTTCGGGTGCGCTCGAAGAGCAGATCCTCAACGTTCCGAAAGTTGAGCGGAACGCACACATATATCGTCACCACGAGCCGGATCGCCTTGAGCGACGAGTTGAATAGCGGAACTGGCTCTCGGACTTGCGTGTGCGGGGCATCGTTGCCCGCTATCACACCCCGCCGGCAGGTGCCGTTGGTTTGACAGCACCCTCCCGGAAACAGGTGTCTGGGCTGCGGAAATTGAAAAGCCGGGAGGCGCAAGCAAAAACGATTGGAGACGGTTTCATACTCAACGACACTCCTCCCGGTGCGAAAAGAGGGAAGACGCTTTCCGCCCCGGCTGGTTAAGCTGGCGAAACTTTGCTCGCAAGGTTGATCTAGACAAAGTTCGGGAATTAACCATTCTCTCTCGTAAATTCTTCGGATCGTCGTCGTATCAATCGGGCAAATGCCGGAGCAGATTCGATTATGCGCATGATCAAGATTATTGCGGGCCTTGCCGGAGTTACTCTGCTGGCGCCCGTCGCGAACGCATCGGATATGGGAAGCCGCTCTTCGGCAAGCATGACCATCACCGTTACGATTCCGCCCTTTCTTGCAGCGCTCGCTGCGCAGCGTGACGGCGCGGTCGGCCTGTGGACGGTCACCGACGATCGCAGCGCGCTGATGGTCAAGACACCTAACGAGATCGTCGCGGGCGCGGTATCCGAAGCCGCGATCTATCACGGTTCGTCGATGCTGTTTTCGGTCGCAGCGGATGCCCAGGCGCCGTTCGCAGTCCGGCCCGGCGCGACGACGTCCGACAATGGGTTGCGTCGCCGCGCGTTTCTGATCGCGCCGACGGGCAAACCCATCGATCGCGCGGCGTCGAGCACTGCGCTCGTCATCTCGGCGATTTGACGCGGAACGCCTTCGAAACGATTTGTCTTGTTTTGGTGCAGGCGTTAACCCTATCCTTTGATTGCGTGTCATCTTGACACGGATGTGAGTAAGCGGGCAGATGATCCGAACCCGTTGGGGCGGGCTTGGGGAATCATCGTGTCTCGAACTGCTGCGCTACTTGCTGCGTCGACCATCGTTACGTGCGCGTTTGCCGCGACGCCCGCTTCGGCGCAGTTGGCGATCGACCGGCTATGGGTCGATTTCGAGCCGGGTGCAGCCAAGCGCGCGGATATCGTCATCCGCAACGAAAGCCAGGATCGCTATTACATCACGGTCGCGCCGGTCGAGATTTCGACACCCGGCGCCGAGGTCGAGCAACGTGAGCAAATCGCCGATCCCGAGGCGCTCGGCCTGCTGGTGTCGCCCAACCGACTGATCGTCGAGCCAGGTGGCATGCGATCGATCCGCCTCGTCTCGCTCAACGAAAAGCTCGCGAAGGATCGCATCTACCGCGTGAGGGTGAGCCCGGAGGTCGGTGCGATCGAAACCGCCGATCCCGGTGCGGAAGCTCGTGGCGTATCGGTGAAACTGCTTACGGCCTACGACTTGCTCGTGACGGCACGGCCCGAAAAGGGCGTCTCGAAGCTCGCCACCCGCCGTGACGCGGACGGATTTACCATCACCAACGAGGGCAACACGAACACGTTGTTGTTCGAAGGATGGGCTTGCCCGGCCGGCGCGCGTCCCCGGTCGCCCGACGAGCAGGCCGGCAGCGCCGCTTCGGCGACGGCGAGCGCGTGTACCGAAATCGGTGCCCGGCGCCTTTATGCCGGCAACAGCTGGACCTTCGCGCTTCCGCAAGGAACCGAGCGCATCGTTTTCAAAGAGCGCAACCTCGCATCTGCCGAGCCTCGTGAAGTAGAGTTTCGCTAAGCCAATCATTATCAAAGTATCGTTCTTGATTTGACGGGATAGATGCGCCTAAATCTGTCCACGATTGAGACATTAATTATATTTAATTCTTGTGAGATTCATGTTGTGAATCTTTAATATTGGATTTACCTATTGCTCCGGGTCGCATCCAATTTGATTCTACGCCGCTTGGGAGCATGTCATGAAGAAAGCACTTGGTTTCGCAACCGCTCTGGTTGCCCTTTACGCAACGCCCGCTTTTGCGCAGGCAGGCGACGGTCAGCTGTCGCAGACGCAGAGCAGCGCCTCGTTCAACGTCACCACGAACATTCCGCAGATGGTCCGCATCTCGGGCCTCGAGGATCTGACGCTGAACGTAACCGCAGCTTCGGTCGCAAGCGGCACTGGCGCTCAGAATGTGAGCCAGCGTTTCTGCGTCTATTCGAACAGCACGCTGCAGGGCCTGTACAAGCTGACCGCCGACGGCCAGTCGGGCGACGAGCTAAACTCGGGTGAAGCGAAGTTCTCGCTGAACGGCCCGGAAGGCACGCGCCTGTCGTTCGCACTGTGGACGTCGGATCGCGCCAGCGACGTGTACTACAAGGGCACCGCGACCCCGGGCGTCGCAAAGAGCATGCAGACCGCGCATAATGGCCAGGCCCGCGCGACCACGCTCAATTGCAACGGCACCGACAACGCGTCGATGAACGTGCGTTTCACCAACGCACGCCTGCTGGCGGCGCTTGCCGGTTCGTACACGGGCACGCTGACCTTCACGGTCGCACCGCTCTGATGTGATCCGGGTGACGGGGGGCATGCCCCTCGTCACCCTCATCGCAGTCCGGGGGTGACGAGGCAGTCGGGGGGAGCTTGTGATCACAGTATCGACCGTGCGCACCGTCGCCACTGGCGTGTGCGCCGTTCTGGTTTTCGGCGCCTTGCCGACATTGGCCTGGGCGCAAGGCACGCAAGCCGCCGGTGCGCCGGGGACATCGACAATGTTGACGACCTCGACGCCATTCGCGCCGCGAGGTCTGGACGCGGAAATTCGAATTTTCGCGACGGGTGGCCAGGCCGCCGCTCGTGGAACCGAATTGGTCAACGGCGCGACCGCTTCGCTTTGCGTCACCAGCACGACCGGTCGTTTCCGCATGCGCGTCGCCAGTCAATCCGGCGGAGCGATGGTTTCGCCACGCTTCGGACGGACGCTTCCCTATTCGGTCACGTTTCGTGACCCGACCGGGGTCGAGCAGACGAGCCAGATGACGGGTCAGGATCTCGTCTTCGAGGGGCGGAGCCGGCCGGACATGAATTGCCGGCAAGGGTCAAATGCGACGCTGTCGATCCGCAGCAGCGACCGCGATATCAATGCCGCCGTTGCCGGCGACTATCTCGAGCAGCTTCGCCTCTCGGTCGAGCCTCTGTAAGCGGCACCCGAATTTTGAAACCTACGTCGATTTTCCTGCTTTGCTCGACTGCCGCACTGGCGCTGGTCGGGACGGATGCGCACGCGCAATCGCAGAGCCCACACCCCAATTTGGAAACGACCCAGGAAGCGCCGCCGCCGGTCCGTCTTCGCACCGGGGTGCCGCAAGGGTTCGAGGATATCGACACACCGCTGTCGACGCAGTTCGACGTGACTTTCCAGGGCAGGGCGGTGGGTTCCTTTGCCGGAACCTATCAAAATGGTCGTTTCGCGTTTGACGATCCGAATGCGGTGGCCCAGTCGCTGGGCGACAGCGTCGATGCCGAGGCCGCGCGCGCATTTCTGTCGCAGCCCCTGGCCGCCAACGAACAGTTTCGCTGTCGTCCGGGCCAGGCCGCGTCGCCGGGCTGCGGCAGCTTGCCCAGCGGCCTGTCCGGCATCATCGTCGATGTCGACAGCTTCACCATATCGCTGTTCCTGCCGCGCGAAGCCCTGGTGTCGCGCATCTTCGCACCGCGCGAGCTGGACGAGCCTTACGACGGCTTTTCGCTGATCCAGAATGTTCAGATGTCGGCCGCCTCGACCGGCGGCTCGGGCGACATCAGCTATGGCGGAACCTTTACGACGCTGGCCAGCGTCGGGCGCAACGCGCTGATCGGACGCACCACCCTGACCGACGCCGCAGGTTTCCGCAGCGAGGAACTCTACGTGCAGCGCATCTGGGGGGAACGTCGCGCAGCGGCTGGCCTGCTTCAGGACTATCAATCGCTGACGTTGAACAGCTACCGGATCTACGGCGCCGAGTTCGGTTCGTTTTACGGCGCGTTCGTCGATGCGCGCAACGACACCGCGACCCCCATCGAGGTCCTGTTGCCGCGCCGTGCCCAGATCGAAATCTACCGCTATGGCGTGCTGGTTTCGACCGGCCAGTATGAAGCGGGGCTTCAGTTGCTCGATACCCGCTCGCTGCCCGACGGCACGTATAGCGTGCAGATTATCGCTCGCGACGGCCCACAGATTCTGCTCGAACAGACGCGTACCTTCTCGCGCCTGAGCGGCGGGTTGCCGATGGGCAAGACGGGTTTCCGCCTTCGCGCGGGCGAACGGGTCGAGGATTATCTCTTCGGCGACATCCTGACGGGCGCGTCCGAACGCGGCTCTTTCCTGCCCGCTCGCACCGGCGAGCTGGTGCTGGCGGGATCGGTGCAGCGGCGGCTGACCGCGTCGATCGGCACGAACCTCGCGCTTTCAAGCTTCGATTCGCGGATATTCGGCGAGGGGTCGATCGAACTGACGCGCGGACGCCTTTCGGGTGTCGTCGGTGCAGGCGCGGGTTCGGGCGGCGCCTATTCCGCGCTGATCAGCGGCAACGCCCAATTCGATCGCTTCAGTGTCTTCGTGACGGCGCGGCGGATGCGCGTGGGCGATGACGAGCCCTTCGATCTACGTCGTTTGAACCGGCGATATCGTCCGTTCTTCTCAGACCAGGACAATGTCTTCGGGTCGGTTCAGGTGCAGGCATTCGGCGGCGCGTTGGGTGTCAGCGGCAGCTACAGCACGTCGCAGGGCCTGCCCGATCGTTATACCGCCGCCGTCCAATATACGCGTTCGCTTCGCCTGCCGGTGGTCGGCAACGCGCTGCTGACCGCAGGCGCGTCGCGATCGGATTTCGATACCCGCATCGGCTTCTCTCTGTCGTTCTTCCAGCGGGTCGATCGCAAGACCAACGCCTCGTTCAACGTCGGTGCCCAGCATCTGTCGCAATCGGAATTGGCGGATACGCGCGGCGGGCTATCGCCGCTGCTGGATGCGCGCCTGACCCGGTATGAGGAAATCGGCGAAGTCGATCTGGTCGGCGAGATCGGCGCCTCCACCGATGCCGACGCCGAACGCGCGGCGGCGCGCATTCTGGCGGCATCGAGATTTGGCTCCGCCGACCTTTCCGCGCAGTGGCAGTCGCGTTCGATCGGCGGCAGCCGCATGAGCTTCCAGGGTAATGCGGAAACCGGATTCGCGATCGGCGGCGGCGCGGTGAAGGTCGGGCTGCGCAATCCGGCCGAGGCGATGGTTCTCGTCGATCTCACGCGTGCGCCGGCGGTCCGATCGATGCCGGCCGAGCCTGATGTTGCGGTCGAAGGTGCTGCGAGCGGGGAGGGAGACGCCCCATCCGCAGACGCTTCGCCTGCCAATCCCACATCCCGGTCAGCGCGCGTTGCCGAAGGTGGTTACCGTGTGACCATCGACGGGCGGCCTTACGACTTTGTCGGCCCCGGAACTCGCACGGCGATCGGGGTGCAGCCGCTGCAAGAATATGTCGTGGCGTTGCGGCCCGAAGGCGCGCCTGAATTCGATCTCGACGCGACGCAGCGCAAGGTGACGCTGTTCCCCGGCAATGTCGCGCGTGTGCGGTTCGAAGCGCAGCGCGTGGTGACTCTGTTCGGGCAAGTCCTGGATGCGAACGGCACCCCGCTTCCTTCGGCGCGGGTCGAAGCCGAAAAGGACGTTGCGATCGCGGACGATCGCGGGTTCTTCACGATCACGACGCCGGCGGCCACCGATATCACGATCCGTTGGCCTTCGGGCGTGTTGTGCATCAAGCAGGCCGTCACGAGGATGATCGACGTCGATCAGCCCGTATTGCTTCACCGCTTTGGCCAGATCCGGTGCCAACAGCGCACGGGCGAGCAGCAGTCGAAATCCGGCAATGTCGAGCTCGCGACGAACTACGTTGCCCCCCACGGATCGGAAGCCAGTCCTGCAAGCAACGTGCGAAACCTTTTCGCAGATGCCCGGCGAGATCTGGAGCGCTTGGGCGAAATCCTGGATCGCCCTGACAAATAATCGAAAGGTGCGAGCAGATTTTTCCTGTTTACGCATCACCTCCTGCTTAAAATCCAATCGAATTTGGAAAAAGGAAGCGGCTCTATCGTGAGCGCTATCTGATCGAGCGGTTCTTCTCCAGCTTAAGCACTTCCGCCGCGTCGCCACCCGCTACGCCAAATTGGCGAAAAGCTTCATCGCCATGGTCCAGCTTGCATCAATGCGCCTGTGGCTCCGCGCTCATGAGTCTACGGCTTAGAACCGCTCTCACGCAGATGCATCTCCACCTTTGTGGGCACTTTCGACCGAATGGTGTCGCAGATGGACGGCGCTGCTGATCCAAATGCACCAGCTGGAAAGCCAGACGTAGTATGGAAGTCGGGATGCCCCGTCCCCCAAGCTCGCCAGCCCGGTTCGCCATTTGATTCCTTGCCGGAGGTGATCCGACTGGTTGACCGCTAAGCGGAGCGCTTCGCCCGGCCACGCCACCATTTCCGCAGATATGAGCGAGCCGCCGGAGTCAGGCGATCCGAAGCAAGGCGCTGATGGCTGTAGATGGTGCTTAGCGACTCACCGTTGAACTAGCTAATGTCCGTTTTCCGCGATCTGACGCCGAAAGCTGCAAGTCCGTATACGGACCAGCCTTCCTCGTTCAGAATGGCAAGAAGGCACCGCTTTTAAACGTCGGGTTTTGGCGGTAGCGGACGTTCAGGGTGCTTTGTCGGAACGACGGCTTCGTCCCAGTGTCGGGCATCCGACTGTGACGTGAATGGACGGCAGCTTCCAGGATTGATCGGGCTGGTCTGGGACGGCCGGGATTGGGGCGCAAAGCAGTCAGAAATCATCGAAACAAGCGCGCGGTGCAGATCGACTTGTGCGTCCTGTATCCACATGGGTGAGTACCACGGCTGCCAAAATTCGCGATCGAATAAAGTATATGCCGGATTTAACCAAAGTCGAACTTCAGCATGAGAATTTTTGCTTGAATTGATCTTCACCGGCATCAAGATGTGGTGGATGGCCGATCACACACCCGACATCGGCTTTTCGCCGCTGCTCGGCCGGTGCAAGCGGCATCTGCGCGTGACCAACGGGCTGCGGGGGTCGGCGTTTTTGCGACCCTTAACTGCGCGCGCTGTATTTCGCGCTGTCGGCACTCGTCGATCGGTTCCACTATCTGAAATACGCGCTGGCGGTGCTGCTGGTGTTCATCGGCTCGAAGATCTTCGTCGCCGATGCGCTGGGCCTCGCCAAGATTCCGCCACTCGTCTCGCTGTCGGTCACCGCTTCGATCCTGATCGCGGGCGTGGGCTATTCGCTGTGGCGGACGCGCGAGCAGCATCCGGCGCTACCGGAAATCACTCAACAGGAAGAACGAGCATGACGACCATTTCACGACGTTCCTTGATCGCTGCGGGGACGGTTGCCGTATCCGCGGCGACCGTTGCGCCCGCGTTCGGGGCACGGCAGAGCGATACCCGAACGACAGACCCGAAAGGAGAATTGATGGCGATGACCCCGGACCAGGCACTTGAGCGGTTGCGCGACGGCAACCGCGCATTTCTCGACGGCAAGGTCGATCAGGTCGATTTGAGCGCGGCGCGTCGTCTCGCGCTCGCCAAGGGGCAGGCCCCGTTCTGCGCCTATGTTTCCTGCTCCGACAGCCGGGTGCCGCCCGAATTGCTGTTCGGTCGCGGGCTGGGCGAGCTGTTCATCATCCGCAATGCCGGAAACACCGTTGATACGGTGGCGATGGGATCGATCGAATATGCGGTTGCCGTGCTGGGCGTCCCGCTGGTCGTGGTGATGGGCCATGAAAGCTGCGGCGCGGTGAAGGCCGCGATGTCGGTCGTCAGCGACAATGCGCGCTTTCCGGGCGTCATCGGCAACATGATCGAACCGATCATTCCGGCGGTGCTGGAAGCGCGCAACCAGTCCGGCGACGCCACCGAGGTTGCGGTAAAGCAGAATGTCCGCCGGGTGGTCCGCAAACTGCGAGAGGCGAGCGATCCCTTGCTGATCGAACCGCAGCGGACGGGCAGGCTGAAAGTGGTCGGAGCCTATTACAAACTCGACAGCGGCGAGGTCGATTTCTTCGATCTGCCTTGACGCACCGCCCTGTCTAATCTGCCAGAGCGCACCTATCTCTGTCCGGCTCCGTCCGTCGGGGCTGGACAGGAACCTTCTATCATGACCGACGACCCGCCGCCGGGCTCAGGCAGAGCCGTCTCACGCACCCGCCTGTCAACTGATCCGGTCGGTCGCATGCCGGGCGGACTGGTAGGCAATGTGACGCTTTCAGCCGCGCAGGTTGATGCTCACACCCGCCAAAACGTCGCGCGTCCCTGCTTTGTGTCGTGGTTATCGAGGAAAGCAAGAAGTTGGCCAGATAATCCGGCGGATGAATACAACTCGGCACGAGCTAAGTCATTTTGGACATTGCTAATATCGTGTCGAAAAATTAGCCTGCAAACATGTCTGAACCAGCCTCTTGCGATAAAACATATTTGCAGCTGCTAGGCTTTGAGGCCGGTCAAACCACAGAGGGTTGGGCCGGAGCATGTCCATGCGATCATGCCAACCTCTCGGAACGCTGGGAATGGCTTGATGCCTTTTCGCTGGGTAGGCGTTTTTGCCCCAACCGGCCGGCGACACCTAGATGGATCAGCGTCAAGTAACGACGACAGTGGGGCTATTCGACAAAACAGCTCACCAACATCAGACATTCATTAGCTCAAAAACGAAGCGTGATCGAACTGTCTTGTGCACACTGTCGTTCAACCGACTTGTGAAACCAATCAAATGCTCGCGCTCTCATTGATCAGTACTGGAGTTCCGAGGCGGAGCGGGCGGCGGCGGTGAAGGGAGCCCCTCGGGCACAGGCGAGGGCGGTGGAGGCTTTAGAACACTTTGCTCAGAGCGAAAATCGATCCGTCGACCCTTTTCGTCCGTTCCAACGATCAGCGAGATGTGGTCCTGCCCAGTGCGGATCACCGCGGGGTTAGAATTCAGGATCGACATTATTGCCCGTGGTCCCTCATCCGAGGAGTTAGCTACTGCGGCGCACTCGGCGATGTCGACATTAGCCGTCGCCGCAAGCCGCGCGTCGGCGGTCCAGCGGATATGGATAGGTACATCGGGACATTGCGACCACACGATGCCTCGACGCTCAATGGTCAATACCCCCGGATTGTTACCGATTCGGAATCCAGCTGATCCCCAGCCGTCGTATGCTGTAGACATTTCAGGAACCCAACGGCCTTCAATTTCCGCGAAGTCGGGCTTGTTGTTTTCACGCCAGCGGTCCGGCCGGATAAGCACAAGTTGGCGGTCACCGCTTTTCAACAGAATGCGATCCTTGGTCATCCTGTACATCTGGGGATTGCTGCCAAAAAACGCGAAGAAGCGTCTATCGCGTGCCTCGCGAGTTCGTCCGCAACCCTGTAGAGTCTGCATTCGCAAGCCATCACCAGCATCTCGCATGACCCCGTCGCGTCCAAGAGTGGCAGGATTGCCGGACTGGTTGCATCCTACGTTGTAAGTCAGGCGGTCTTCATCGATTTGCACATAGGCGCTGCGCCACGGTGTGCCGTTTTTCCATGATGGTGTAAAATCCTCAAATCGCAGAATTAGCCAGAACCCTTTGACATCCCGCAACGACGTGACGGGTTGAGCTACGTCGGACGGTGCGGTTTCAGCTAAGTCTCCGCCGTCATCTGACACCCCATTGCAGGCAGCTAGGGCTCCAAAAGCCAGCGTTCTGAAGAAGGAAAAGCGAGGTGATCTGTTCATCAGCGAGTGTAACGACCAAACCTCGAATGGGCTCCGACACCCCCTTCATGCGATACTGCTCACAGGATTGTCTCACCAAACAGTGGACAGTTTCAAAGCCTTTGATGAATTGGCTCAAGCGCTGGTTCTTGTCCTAACATAGCTGGCGATGGGCTTTCAGGCATTTTCCAGAATAACCCGAACGCTTGGAATTGGTGCGCCTAGCTACCCTTCTTGCCGCGATGACAAACTGTCTCGTTTCCGAGAGACCGCAAAGCGATGACGACATTCGAAACTGGCCCATTGTCAATTGGCCACATGTCTTCCCCCGAAAACGTTTGGAATGATCCCGACTGAAACGTCATAGAGAGTATTTTGATTTAACAAATTATTTTGGCCACAGGAACTTGACAAGTAAGATCAGGTCTTTAATTGACGTCTTACGGAACACCGTTGCGTCGAGACGTCGTCGACTCCCTTGGGGACTGACCGAGTCGACAAAAACGCGAGTAAACCTGACTCGCTTAACGCCAGTTGTCGTCGACGCGACTGGCATGCCCACCCCACTTGGGAGGCAGTGGATTCGGTAACGGATCGGACCGGGCCGTCAGGGGCAAGGGTCCAACAATCCCCTAATCTGACCCTTTAATCAGGAGCCCATGATGGCTAACCGCGTCCAAAAAAATCCTAAAATCTGTTTCGGAGAGAACTTGCTCAAGGAAAGTGATAACCGCTTCACGGACCCTTCCTTCATCCACGCGATCGAGCAGAGTTTCGGCACGATAGAATTCGATCCGTGCTGGCATCCAGCAAGCGCGATACGTCCGCTCGCTTACTTAGATGTTAGGCAAGGCGACAACGGCCTTCGTGACGATTGGTCCGGATCCTTGGCGTTTGTAAATCCGCCCTGGTCAAACCAGAAAGCCTGGATCGAGCGCGCGTACGAGCAGTGGTCCAGGAATAAAGTTAAGACAGTAGTTTGTTTGGTTCCGTCGAAAACTGACACCAAGCTCTTTCATGACGTCCTTTCGACAGATGCCGACATCTATTTCATCGAAGGACGTCCGCGCTTCTTTAGAGAGGACGGCACGTCTCAGCCCACCATGGTCAGTGCGATGGTCGTGATGTTTGGGGCCACCCCCGAACAGAAACGGCGCTTTGCCCAACACGTGCGGGGCTCATGGTGGATGCCGCGCCGTCGCTTGCCAGCGTTCGCTACCCATTCAATTGGCATTCTGAGTTTCATCAGAGAGGCAACGCGTCAACTAGCGCCCATTCTTGGGGGCTTTCGAAACCGGCCTGTGTGATCGCTAGTCAGGCGACGCGCTTTTCCTATAAATCTCCCGCTCAACGGCGATATTTAGATGATGGTTTAAGGAGGGCCCGTGTTTGATAGGGGAAGGGGACGGCATAGCCGCCCCTTTGCGCACTTTGCTGGCCACCCGCGACCTACGCTGCACGCTCGCCATATCAGTCGGCTGTTGTTGGAACCCCTTTCTTGCCGCGTAATTGCGACTTGCGTCCCAAGCCGATCTTCTTTGCCATTGCCCGCCGTGTTTCGGAATAGCTCGGCGCCACCAATGGATAATCGGGCTTAAGGTTGTAGCGCGCCCGATATTCCTCGGGCGTAAGTCCGTTTGTTGAAAGATGACGACGCAGCGTCTTGTAAGGTTTTCCATCAATCATCGAAATAATGTGATCTCTAGAGGCTAGCGACTTGCGCGCCGAGACCGCAGGCTCGTAAGAATTTTCGTCTGCTGCATCCGCAAGCCCTAAGCCTTTACCCGTTTTGCCGCTCTCCAATTGGATAAGCGTCGCATGCATTGCGCGCAGGAATGCCGGTACGTCGTCCGCCGTAACCCTATTGTTGTGGTTGCCAAGCCACGCGATCGTGATTTCAGTCGCGAGCTCAACAGCGTTCAATGGATTAGCGTCCGTCATTCGTAATTCCCTCCTAGCGTAAAATCTGATCGGCGGCGCCTAGTGGCTCGATCCATTACGCAGACGCGAATCTGATACCCACAGACCTTCTACTGGATAATCTCAAGCCATATGGGGATTAAAAAAGGCTAGAATTTCCAGTCTAAATGCAGCGACCGCCACGTTGTATCATTGAGCCGAGCGCCAGCCGAAGTCGGACCGCGCCGCCGTCACGCAAAGTTCGGCCGCAGTCCCGGTTGGAATGTTGCCGGCATCTGCAATCCTGCCGAAGAAAATCCTGCGGTCTGGGCCGACCGCAGGATTTTCTCCGCAATGTTTTACGTCCAGAGCAGCTGAAACGCAAACACGGAAGCCGGCCGATCGGGCTGTGCGTTTCAGTTGTGCCCCCTCGGCAAAGCCCTTTCGCGGTGCACGATTTTCCTTCCGAAGTTGAGTCAGAGGTTGTCTGTCACCGAATTCGGTAACCTAAGCGCTTCGCTGGCAATTTGAGCTGTTTTTTTAGATTAGGCTCTCGCTCCAGCGTGTGAATTGCGAACCTTACATGCGGATCGGTGCTGATGGGACTTAACCCAATTGCCAAGTCACAAATGACACGCTCGACCTCGTCGGTCCAATCAATCCCCGCCAGGACCTCCCCATATACTCGGCGCATCACCCTGTTCGCACTACGCAACTTTATTCTGACGGGACGCGTCATTCCGCGCCATGCGGAGCTACGGCGAGGGTTAAGTAGCATGTGCCAAAGATCGGCATCCCGGAGTGGGTTATTCCAAGCCAACGGATCGAACCGAGCGGCCCCACCGAGCGCGTCGTGCGATGGCAAATAGACCAATGCCAGCCTTAATCCCAGCTTTACGTTGGCTTCCAACGTCTTGTCAGGCTGAGCTACTTTTTTCGAGCCTTTCACGTATCTCCTTGAAGCCCTCGCGACCTTCAGTTGCATGAAAAGGTCGGCTCGCGCCCTTACGGCAGAACCTAGCCGGGTCAGTACCGGGCGGGATTTGCTGCCAACTGGTTGGCGACGGAGTATGCCACCAAAGTTGCGGACCCTGCGTGTCGGAAAGCGATGCCGGACATCGTCAAGCGCAATGATCGGCATCACCTCGCTGTTCACCCCATACCAGCGAAAAATATCATCATTGCGTAGATAGCTCTTTCTACGCTCGATTGTTGGCTTTTCGACCGGTGGATCGACAGATTCGTCAGGCACCGCCTCATTATTTTTCTTCTCGGACGTCACCGTCTGGGCCGGTTTCGTGAAAACATGAACGAGTGCTTTTCGGACTTCGGGGTGGTTGTGAAACTCTTGAGCCGAACCGGCAATTTCGCCCCTAGCGATTGCCCATGGCGCATAGCCGGCAGGGAGTGCACGCACTTGATCTACGTCCCGATGGAAAAGCAGATCGCTGAGCGCCGCTGACGAAAATGATGCATACTCGATCCAGCGGTAGATCTCGATGAGCTGGTCAGGTTTGAACCAGGCGCTCAATGGTAATGGAGAAGCAAGATATTCGAGAAATTTTGGTCGGTCGACGATCTGCCGGGCACGCGCAAGATGACGCATGATTAGGCTGGCACGTTCGATCTCCGCAATAGCTTGGAAAGCGTAAATCAGCGGATACCGGAACTGCGATTTTTGTGGCAGGTTTCCCAAGGCTGGCCATAGCCGCGTCGCTAGGGCAAACTCGTTGCTGAGTAGCAGCCGCCACGCCGCTTGGCGAGACGTTCGCATCGCTTGGCAGGCGTCGAAAAGTTCAGCCGGGTCGAACCGAAATATTCGGCCGAGATCATCGGCTCTCTTGGAGCCAATCCCGGTGATCTTCTGCACATAGCTAACATAATCGACTTGGGTAACGGGCAGATGGTATGACCGGCCGCATGTGCCACTATTTTCGATGTAGTTCAGAACTGGCGAAAAGCACAATTTGGCGTATCGGCCACCTGTGGGGACCGGCCACCCACCAGTTCCCGGGGTGCGATCATCGTCCAGACCCGCGACGAGGAACTTCGGAATTCTCTTGGCCAGTGCCGACGGGACGTTGCGCGGAGCGATGATATCGGTTCGATCTGCCAAGCGGACAAACAGCCGGTTGCGCAAGACGGCCGCCTTGGCCTCAGTGATCACGATGCTCCGCATACGGGTAAGCCCTATCGCGCGATCCATTAGAAATAATAAATGAGGAAGCCCAGTACGGCGACGATGATCACGATCTCGAACTGAACGAGCAGAAAATAGCGACCCATCCCCAACGCGATCGTTTCGAGCAATTGAGCGCGAAAGACCTGATCATAAACGGGTACGCGCTTGTCGAGTGCGGCAGTCATCCGGTCTTGAAACAACCGCGAAAGCGACGGCTCATCGACATCGCCCTTGAGATGTTCGAAGGCCGCAAACGCTTCCTTCGCGTCACGAACCGTCGTTTCTAGCTGTGTGCGGGCAGCTTGGAGTTCGCCAGTGGCAACCAGTAATTCGCTCGTGCGAAACGCAATGCGCTGGTTGTTGTCCTCCAAAATAGATTTAAGCATGTCGGCGTTGTTGATTAAAGCGGTCTCAATCGTTTCAGCTCCTATCTCTACGACCTCTTCAAACTGCTGACGGCCCTTCGCGCCTACTTCGGTGATATCCTTCATCTCGTCATAGACGCGTGCGAAAATCTTGAGCAGCGCGACGAGGAAGAAGACGGCATTGTCGCTCTCGAGCGCATTGGCCTTTCCTGCCTTCGGCTTGGTCAAGATCGCCTGCCATGTTATCCGCTATTCGTGTCTCCCACCGACCTCGATCTGCCCTCCGATCCGGACGAGCTTCGCGCCTTTGCCGAGGTGATGAAGGCACGTCTGGCCGCCTCGGAACAGGCGTTGGCGCAGGAGCAAAAGGCGCTTGCGGACGAGCGCAAGGCACATGATGCGACGCGCGACGAACTCGGTGCCGCGCGCAACGCGATCAAGCTGACCACGCTTCAGATCGAGAAGCTCAAAGCCCAGCTTGCCAAGCTTCGGCGGATGAAGTTCGGCCAGTCGTCCGAGCGCATGACGCAGCTTGCCGACCAGCTCGAGCTGACGCTCGAGGATCTCGAAGCCCAGCAGGCCCATGCCGAGTGCGTCGTGCGCGGCCAGGTCGATCATGGCGATGCCGAACCGGGCAAGCTCAGGCGCAAACCCAAGCGCGCGCCGCTGCCCGCTCATCTCCCGCGCGATGTGATCGTGCATCCGGCACCCGGCATGGATCGCTGCGCGGCGTGTGGTGCCGCCGCTTGCGTTCTGGGTGAAGATGTCACCGAAGTGCTGGAATATGTGCCCGCAAGCTTCCGCGTGGTGCGTCATGTCCGCCCCAAGCTCGCCTGCAAGTGCTGCGACACCATCGCCCAGGCACCCGCCCCCGCTCTGCCGATCCCGCGCGGCCGCGCCGGTCCCGGCCTCTTGGCGCACATCATCGTCGCCAAGTTCGCCGATCACCTGCCGCTGTATCGCCAGTCGCAGATCTATGCGCGCGAGGGCGTGGAACTTCCCCGCTCGACGATGGCCGACTGGCTCGGTCAGGTCAGCTGGCTGCTCGATCCACTGGTCGAGCGGCTTTGCTCACACGTCATGGCCAGCCAGAAGCTCCACGCCGACGACACGCCGGTGCCAGTGCTGGCTCCCGGAACGGGCAAGACCTCGACCGGGCGATTATGGGTCTATCTGCGTGATAACCGCCGATGGAGCCCGGCAGACAGGCCCGCAGCCCTGTTCCGCTATAGCCCCGATCGTAAGGGCGAGCGACCGCGCGAGCATCTTGCGGCGTTCTCGGGCCTTCTGCAGGCTGACGCCTATGCAGGGTTCAACGCGCTCTATGACCCCGGCCGGGAGCCCGGTCCCATCACTCCCGTGGCCTGCTGGGCGCATGCGCGGCGCAAGCTGCATGACGTTCTCGTCGCCGATCACCGATCTTCAGCGCGCAAAGGGCTCGCCATGATCGCGCAGCTCTACGAGATCGAACGGTTTATCGAGGGCGAACCTCCCAGGGAGCGTCTGCGCCAGCGCGCGGCGTCGCGGCTCATCGCGCTGGATTTCTTCGCGTGGGCCGACAACGTTCTCGACCAGGCATCGGCGCGCTCACCGCTTGCCGAGGCGCTGCGCTATGCCGTCAAGCTGAAGCCCTCGCTACTCGCCTACACTCACGACGGGCGGCTCGAGATCGATAACAACCTGGCCGAGAATGCGCTGCGCGGCATCGCGGTCGGGCGCAAGAACTGGCTGTTCGCAGGCGCGGACTGCGGCGGCGAGCGGGCGGCCGCGATGTATTCGCTGCTCGAGACCGCCAAGCTCAACGACGTGAACCCGCAGGTCTGGCTAACCGACGTCCTCGGCCGCATTGGCAAAGGCCATCCCATCAACCGCCTCGATGAACTGCTGCCATGGGCGTGGAAGGCCGCTCAATCCAGTGACCCCGACGCCGCCTGAGGGCCATTGCGCCAATGGCAGCTATCTGCGATTTTGCGCCAAATGCTGCCCTTCAGGAAGCGACCCCATAGAAGTCATTGACATAAAGTGCCAATTGCACATTCTGAGCGCAACGCGGAGGCAAGCAGCTTGAACCGGTTCTATATTTTTGGCTCGATCCTCGTAATCATTGGCATCGCGCTGTCCGCGGCCAAGTGGTTCCTCGGATACGAAGATATCGGCTCGTGGCCTTTGGTAGCATTCTTGCCCGGGTTGATCTTGAACTGGTTTGGGCGGCACAAAGAAGCGCAGATCAACGGATAACTGGTCGCGACAGCAATCCACCCACACCCGGTCATTCCGGTGCCTTCGTCTGCATCCCAAAACCGGTCATTGCCGACAACGGCTTCGGCCGGACGCTTACGGGGCGCCAAGGCGCACTTCTTGAGTAATTCATTGACTGTCCTTTGGTTTGTTCAAGCGTGGTCGGGTGGCCGCTTTGTCGGATCGACCGAAAAGGTGCGGCGGGAGGGGCTTGATCGTTCGGGGGGTGAACGAGCCGCTGGCGTTACATTCCCGATTCCCGATGGACTTAGTGTACTGCTGTCTGTCGTTTTCGCCGGCTCACTTGTGACCGTCGCTGCCTTGACAGGGTCAGCAGGCCAGTTTCGATCAGACCGCTTTTCTGCCGAATGCAGAACGATCGGCGATGTAGTGCGGTTAGATGTCGAGGATATCGAACTCTCGTCGCGCATCCGTTTGCGGTACGACCGCAGGGTGGCGGCATTGATCGGGTATCCCGCCTCGGTCAGAACCGCAGCGATCATCGCGTCGGTCCAACCAAGTTTTGCGCGCGTGTCGATGAATTCAGCAAACGCGCGGACAGCGTCCATCAGCGATGGGCGCGCTATGGGCGGAGACTTCGCGTCAACCGCACGAAGATGTGCGATGTCGGTTTCGAGTTTCGTGCCGTCGAAATGCCTGCGCGTCATTGCTTAGACGCCCAGGAATGGGTAGGACGATGTAGTTCAATCACTAGCGCTTCTCCTGCTGAATTTTTCTCCAGCAGTTTTTGCAAGCGACTTACTGGGACATTCTAAAATTTAGTCGCGTCACGCCAACCAATGCACTGATGCGTTAGGCGCTGCCATCCTTTGCAATGCTTCGCACTGCCACGCCTCGCCACGACGTGCTGCGCGTTGCTTTCGAGAAAAAGAAGTTTTTACACAGGATGGGGGCGCGCTGGCGCGAACCCCGGTCGAACGGTCGCTCCGCCCGCGTGCCGCGGGTGTCGCAACCGAACGCCTTCGGCGGGGATGTTAAATCGATGCATTTGACTTGGTTTTGTGCCCCGAGCTGACGATATCGTTGAGATGATCATCAAGCTGATCCCGTCAAAAAACAGCGCGAAAGGCGTCGAGCGCTACGCCCGCTATCTCGCCAGCTACATGGCAGATGGAGATCGTCGCTGGCTGAAGGAAGATGCGATTGGCATCGACTATGGCCTGACGTTGTCGACCTACATAAACGGCGCGCCTAGGGCGCCCGAGTCCGCTCCTGAGCGGGTTCTATCCCGCGGAGCCGTAGTCGGCGGCGAAACACCTGATTGGAAAAGCGGGGTGGAAGAAGCCGAACGGCGCCTGACGCGGCGGAATCGCAAGGTCAAAAAACCGGTGCGCCATGCGGTCATGTCATGCCCTGTGGGTGAGGAGCTATCCGAAACCCACTGTGCCGACGCGGTGGCGACGGTGGCGAAGGAACTGGGCTGCGAAGATGCTGTGATCTTATGGGCAGCGCACGTCGATACCGACAATTTTCATGTGCACATGATGTTTGTGACCGTAGATCCCGACACGGGTGGAGCGTTGCCATTCGGCCAGGGTGCTGACGGCCGCTCAGGATATAAAGAGGCCATGCAACGGGCAATTGCCCGGATTGAGCATAAACGACAGCTGCGACCGGAAGCGGGCGCGCGTTACGAGGTCGTGGGTGATGAGGTCGTTCGAAAGCCTCAGCAGACCCATGTGGTCCAGAAGCGGGCACCCCTTCGCCAGGAAGTCCTCGAATGGGAAACGCAATCGGGGTTCGCATCGTTCACCAGAGTGGCGCAAGATGTGGCCGGGCCGATTCTTGATCAAGCCTCTGACTGGCAAGAATTGCACGCGGCGCTGGCTCCGTACGGGATGGGGATTCGTCCGTCGGTGAATGGTGGCCAACTTTATGCCGGGGAGGAGCATGTAAAGCTCAGCAATGTCGATCGTCGGCACAGTTGGGGCAAGCTACGCGACCGGCTTGGGAGGTATGAGCCGTCTCACGGTGTCGAACCTGACACCTATGTCCCGCGCATTCTCGATCCAGCCAAGGCCGAGACCTGGCTGGTGCACACGCGCCAAATGCGCGACGTCTCTGCGCGGATCGACGGGCGTGTAAGAGCATTGCTTGCGGCAAGAGATGCCGCTCTCGGAAGGATGGAAGCGGCGGTGTCTGCATATCGGGCGGACCTGACCGGGTTCGACGGCGACCCGCGTGTGAAACGTGATCTATTTGCGGCGTTCCCGACGTTGCGCCACTCCGCAGCCTTGACGATCAAAGCGGCATTCGATGCCCGCATCATTGCGGTGCGTGCCCTGCGGACTGCCGCAGCCGGTTCGGACGATCTGTCTGCCGTGGATATGGAAGCGATAGGCGCGGTCGACGTGGGGATCGCGGCACCTTGGCACGTTGACAATGGCCCGCCGGCTGTCGCGTCCCTCGCTGAGTTCGAAAGCGAACGGCGCGGTGACGCGGTTTGCTATTGGTCGCGCGATGATCATGCACGGCGTGGCCAGCCAGCCTTAGTGGATACAGGCGCAATCATCTGGGTCAACGATCATTCGGATCGCGCTGTTGAGACGGCGCTCAAGCTTGCGCGTGACCGGTTTGGCGACGTCGCAGTTTTTGGCGATGCGGCATATCTGGCGAGATGCCACCGCGCCGCTCAGAGACTCGGTATTGAGCTAGAGACGATCACGGTCGTCGAAGCCCAGCGCCGTGCTCGAAAAAAGCGCAGGGACCTAGGCCCGACACGACAACGCGCGCTTGAGGCTCGCATGGTAAACCAGCTTAGGACTGCAGAGCGTCGGAGATGGGCTCGCGCCTATGAGCGTGCCGCTCCTGCAGACGACGGCCCGATGTCATTCAGCAAAACCCAAGCTGCGGCTGACGTCCAGCACCATTCAGTTATTCCGACAAAGATCTCAAAACCCGACATTGGCGTTCGAGCCGACACACCCGCTGTGACTTTGCCGACAATCAAATGGCGGGCGGCTGCTAACCGGAATCGTGAAGGTGATGGTATCAAGTGATCACGAGTTCTAGCATCAGGTCCGAACTCCACGTCACTTCCAGCCCACCTTGAATAGAGCGGGAGGGGCGCCACGGGCCATGCGGTGTTGCCGACTTCGATCGCAAGCACATTTGGCGACACTGGTCGCGAGCAGAACGGCGCAACACGGCGTGCCGCGGGCGACCGATCTCGAAATCCCATTTAAAATCAAGCTGGTTGAAACCAGCAGAGGAGAGGAAAATGCCAAACCTGCAATCCGTTGGGTTACCCCATGTACCGACCAGTCTGCAGCCCGGTCGGGAAAACCGCAGTGCCGACCGCGGAATGACGCCTGGCGGGCGGAAGAAGTGCCAAGGGCAAAAGGAAGGGATCAGGAGGGTTGAAGGGAAAAATGCGCCATTCGGCGCTGAAATCCTAAACCTTCTTGATCCGTTCAAGCGCGCAGCGACCGTCGCGCCCAATAGAAGGCAATCAAGATGCGAACCCAAACCCATCGCCCCGGCGATGATCACGGATATCAACACATCACGACATTCGACATCGAGACCATCGTCGATGTCGAACCCGACGATGGCTCCTTTCCACCATGGCCGCGACACCGCCCGGTTGCGGCGGCCTTTCTGAAAGCAGACTGGCGTCCCTCGGGATATGCGTTCGATCTGACCACGCTGATCTGTCATCCTGGCCAGGAAGATGGCTTCTACGAGAGCGTTGATGCCCTTCTTCCAAAGGGCCGAACCGGAATCTCGTATAATGCTCGCGGTTTTGATTCTCCGGTACTCCAGCTCGGTGCGATGGCCGCCCACCGCTTCGATCTCGAAGGCCTGAACAACCAGACCCACGCGCATCGATTTGGCAGTGACCACTGCGATCTGGCCGACCAGTTTTCAGGCTATGGCGCGACCCGGCGGGTTCCGCTGTCCGAACTGTGTGACACGCTCGGCATTCCAGTGAAGACCTCGACCGATGGATCGGAGGTCGGTGCGCTTTGGCGCGCCGGAAATATCGATGCCATTGCCAGCTATGTCCGCGAGGATGTCATCGCCACCTACATCCTCTGGCTATACTGGACGGCCGCGCGAGCGAATGACGAAAGTCGGATTGTGGTGCCGCTGGCACAGCTTGCGGTCTGGATCGAAAGTCGACCGGAGTTCGAGCATCTGCGGATCTTTGCGACCTGCAAACCTGCGCTTTGGGCGAGGGGTCGGATCCACTTCCACCGCGTCCGACAAGCACTGCTTTCGGCGGAACGACGCGCCCAGCAAGCGCGCGACGAGCGCGCCTTCTCAGCCTGACCGTTCGATTATCTGCCGCTGAACGGCGGCCATTTCTAAACATCACCACACGCGTCTTCGCTGCGAACGCAGGTTCGCCGGCGCCGACGACGTGTGTCCATTAAACAAGGACCACGACCATGAAAATCAATACTAGATTCGTCACTCTCGCGCTCACGAGCGTCACCATCCCCGCTAGTACGACCGGCCATTACGGCGAAACCCAACAGGTCGTCGGCGTCGCGATGCTGATCGCTGAACGGGAAGCTGCCGCCGAACCCTGGGCATTCGAACTCAAATGGAACGTCATCCCAGCGGGCGCGAGCGAGGAGGTGCTATTGCTCTGGTTAACTGAGGCGCTTCCGGAGGAGGGCACGCTGATCGGGTGGCAACTCGGCGATGACATCGTCGATCCATTGCTCGACGCTGCATCTGACAACGATCCCGAAATTGCCGGTGGCTTTCTCGATCGATTGATGAAGTTGGCGACAGGAGCGAGCGTCGATCTGTCGGTAGCGCATGGCGGGCATAACGCCTTGTCACTGCAGGATGTCGCCCGGAAGTACGCGATCCGTATCGAGCCTTTGTCATCAGCGGAAATCGAAAGCGCTTGGGCGGTCGGCGACCTGAACGTGCTGCGCGATGACGTTCGCGCCAGGATGATTGCCGCGTGGCAACTGTGGCTCGCTCAATCGAACGGTGCCGCAGACGCGTTGAACCGTTCCTTAACCGACTGGTTCGCCGGATAGCAAACCTGGAGTGGGCCGTCGGTATCGGCAGCCCACTCCGGCCTCAACCCTATCGCTCCGCACCGATGCCACGCATCGCAATCCCGCTTCTCAAACGACCCATAAGCAGACGGACCAATTGGCCGCCGCAGATTCCAAAGGAACGACCATGATTAATGCAACCCCGACGCCAATCTCACCTGCCAAACTGGCTCAGATCAATGCGCTGAACGCCACATTGCCGCAAAAGCTATTGGACATTACCCCGATCCTGCATCCGCAGAACGGGTTTCATCCTGAGCATAGCCGGACTTTCTGGTCGGCGGTCGCAAATGCGCTCTACATCGTGCGCCAGGATGGTCACGACCGGTTTGGCCGCACGCCGAATTTTGCCGCCAAGCTCGAGGCATGCCCCGACTTGGTAGCGCATGGTCGCCGCGGACCCATTAGCGCTGACGAAGACAGCTTGGTGGGGCTGAATTTGTGGCGTGCCGCTGATGAAGCGGCTCAGCATGATCGGCCGAATGCGCCCGTCGCATGGCATGTGGTGGGCTGGTTACCGCCAGAGCAGGATGCTGAGCGGTGGCGCGAGTTAGTCTGCACATTTCTTGACACGCAAATCGTGCAGCGTGGAATGATTGTTGATTGGGCGATTCATGCGCTCGCCGACGAACATGGTGGGTGGATAAAGAGACCTCACTTCCACGCCGTGATTACCGCCAGATTTTGGAAGGGATCTCGAATCGGGCAGCCGCAGGCAGCCTGGCTTCATACAAATTCGCAGCGGTCGTCTGCACTTGAACGCTGGGAAAAGTTGGCAGGAGGTGAATTGCGAGATTGGACAGCGTTTGCACAGACGGCCTAATTACCAATAACCCGTAGCGTAGAGACCGCTATCTCGTCCAAAATTAAATCGGCAGATGAGACTAATTATTGGGTGACTTTTTGAATTCATTTGCAGATAATCGCTCAATTAATATTGTGATATCGGTGTGGGCAGTTGGAACATATTTAGAAATCGTTTTTTCTAATATAGTGGCGGTCTCTGCTAATTGTTCTGTCGATCCGGTGAGACAAACGGAAAGCCGGTTGTCTCACCGCGAGTTTTAGGCTCTTCAGGCGGAACGTTTCAGGCGCGCGCCGCCGTGTCCCTCTTGCCGCAACTCCTCATCAAGACGGTGGCGAACCTGGATAAGCCCCTGCATCATGATCGATACATGGATCGATCGGGATTCGGAACCGCATGCGTGAATTTCGACCTAGCCCTTGAACCGCGCCGGGTCTGCCGGAGGCTTGTTGTTTTGAGTCAATCTGCCACATCCATAGCGGCGATGGCAGCATAATATTGTTCCTCGGCTTCGGCGGGCGGGATGTTGCCGATCGGCTCAAGCGGGCGGTAATGGTTGAGCCAGTCGACCCATGCGAGCTTGGCGTATTCGACGTCTTCGAACGAGCGCCATGGTCCGCGGCGATGGATGACCTCAGCCTTGTAGAGACCGTTGATCGTCTCGGCCAAGGCGTTGTCATAACTGTCGACGACGCTACCGACCTAGGGTTCGATCCCGGCCTCGGCAAGCCGTTCGCTGTATCTGATAGAGACGTACTGGCTGCCGCGATCGGAGTGATGGATGAGACCGCCGCTGCGCGTCGGTCGGCGATCATCCAGCGCCTGCTCAAGCGCATCCAGTACGAAGCTGGCGTGAGCGGTGCGCGATGCGCGCCAGCCAACGATCCGGCGTGCGAACGTATCGATGACGAACGCAACGTAGACGAACCCGGCCCAGGTCGTGACGTAGGTGAAGTCAGAGACCCAGAGCATGTTGGGAGCTGGCGCGCGGAACTGCCGGTTCACCGGATCGAGCGGGCATGGCGCCGACCGGTCCCGGATCGTCGTACGCACCGGCTTGCCCCGGATCACGCCTGCCAGCCCTCCGCAGCCATTCCAACGATGCTGCTCATCGCCGGAACCTTCGGCTGCTCCGCCCATCGTCCGCATCAGCCGGGCAACGGTGCAGCGGGCCACGTCGACCCCCTCGCGTCGCAGTTGTCGCCAGACTTTGCGCACGCCGTAGACACGGAAGTTGGCCTCGAACACGCGTCGCACCTCGATCCTGAGCGCGGCATCGCGCCGCGCCCGCGCCGACAGGCGCAATGGATCATGCCGCTTCGCGACATGCGCATAGTAGGTCGATGGGGCGATCGGCAGCACCTTGCAATTCGGCTCGACCCCATGAACGGCGCGCTGATCATCGATGAACGCGATCATCGCTTGAACGGGCGGTCGAGCTCCGCCTGAGCACAATACGCAGACCCCCTGCGCAGAAACTCGTTAGCCTGCCGCAGCTCGCGGTTCTCACGCTCCAGCGCCTTCATCTGGGCGGCGACATCGGTTGGCACACCTGCGCGCCGACCGCTGTCCACCTCGGCCTTCTTCACCCACTCATGCAGCGTCTGCGGAGCGCAGCCGATCTTCTCCGCGATCGACACCACCGCCGCCCAGCGAGACGGATAATCGCGCTCGTGATCGACCACCATCCGCACCGCCCGCTCGCGGACTTCCGGCGCATACCTGTTCGTTGTTTTGCTCATACAGGCTCCACCTTCTCGGGAGTTGGAGCCTCCGACAAACCCGGCGCGGTTCATTACGAGCAAAAATTCCGCCCGCTCTGACGGTCAAGACGCCCACTTGGCTTTAGTCCTGACCGACGGCGAGGTCTCGGATTATCGTGCCGATCCCCAATTGCTCGACATGCCGGTGACAACCCCCCAAGGCAATGCTCGCTGACAAGGGCTTGACAGCGACGCTGTACGCGAAACGCAGCTGCTGCTGCACAACATCCTGCCGATCGTCCCGCCCAAGGCAAACCGTCACGAGCCAGCATCGTGCGATTATCGAAAATACTGCAACCGCAATCATGTCGAGCGGTTGTTCAATCGACTTAAACGGTTCCGCCGCATCGCTACGCGCTGCGGCGAAACCGCCTCATCATTCCTAAACTTCCTGTGCCTCGCCGCCGTCAGGTCTGCCCACCGCACCATGTCGACAGGGCCTAGGATAACACTAATAACTTGCTGAGAAATATCCGAAGCTTAAGCGCGCAAACTTATTTTACGGTACAATTTACACCTTGGGTGCCGGGCCGAGCCGATATAAACTGATCGGTCCGGCCCGGCGGGGTTCACCTACGAGTAAGCCCAGAGGGAGCTAGTGACTTGCGAGTGGTGAGTTAGTCACCCAGTACGGGAACGCTGTGCTGGGTATCTGTTGCAGCACCGGATCTGTGCGTCTTGAGCATAGCCGTTATAAATTTCCCAGCCCGATTGTCGCACCCACGCCGACTGGATAAAACAACGGTTATTAATTGTGTTTTTGGGCACCTTTTCTAGTAGTCCAAGTTGAGCAGCGGGATGAACCGATAACGCTGGCGATAGCGCCTTAATCGTAAGTTGCTGGTTCTTAAGCGGGTACAACCTTGGATTTTGGCAAAAACTTGCTTGCAGGAGCTTACGTCGTCTCGCTGCGCCGTGTTGTTTTAAGCTGGACAGCCTGTTATAAAATTGTTTTGCGTCCGAGGTGGCGAGTACATAAATTGGTCTGGTTTCGCTGGCTATCGGCTCTGTCCCGACATACGAACTAGTCATCGCTTCTGAGGTGGACTTGGAAACGGCCTCAGGATAGGTCGGAACCGATACCAATGAACGCATGAGGGCAGTGACCACTATCTTTCCATCTATAAGGCTAGGCTTTACTACGTTGATCATGGTGCTAAACGAAAAGGAAACTTATAAGTTCCCTTTTTTGAATTGGCATTATGCCATGCGATGCCATTCACAGTATATACGCCGAACCGAGGGGTTGAGTGCCGACGCCTAGAACCTACGGTTGACATGATCTAGCCGGCACGGTGCCGCCTTGTCGCTGATGGTCGTGCGGACCGGCTTGCCCCGGGTCGCCGCTGCTAGGTCCATCTCGCGCATCAGCCGCGACCGTGCAGCGGTCGATTGCAAAGCCTCCCGCATCATCTGCCGCACAACTTTATGCACACCGTAGACCGCGAAGCTCTCGGCGAACGCGGGCACGAACACCAGCTTGAGGACCGCATCTTGCCGTGCCCGCGCCGATGAGCGTGTCGGATTCTGTCGCTATGGCAGGAGCTGTTCGTCGCGCTGGCGGCGGCAGGCGGGCCGCCCGCCGAAGTCCTGATCGACAGCACTCACATGAAGGCGCATCGCTCGGCGGATGGCAGAAAAGGGGGGCGCTCGTCCAGGCGATCGGGATCAGCCGGGGTGGTCGCAACAGCAAGCTCCACGCGCTTACGGACGGCGAGGGTCGACCGCTCCGCTTCCTGCTAACCGGTGGCCAGGTCTCCGACTGCCGCGCGGCCGATGTGCTGCTCGATGAGCTCGCGTGTTTAGTCCCGGCATCTGGTGGATCGGGTTTACGATGAACCGGCCTGGCTCTGACGTCCAGATCTTGGCAAGGTATTCGTAGGGTGTGAGCCCGCTGAGAGTCTTGAGGCGGCGGGCAAAATTGTAGGCTGACATGAAGTCGGCGAGGTGCGTCCGAAGCTGGTCATGGCTGTCGTAATGGAAGCGTTTGACGGTCGCCTCCTTGATCGTCCGGTTCAGCCGCTCGACCTGGCCGTTGGTCCACGGATGGTTCGGTTTCGTGAGCCGGGTGCTCAATGCCGTTTGCCTCGCAGATCATGTCGAAGCGCATCTGCCGCGACGAGGCGGTGTTGCGGTTGCGGGGTTGCTCAGCGAACTGAATGCCATTGTCGGTCAGAATGGTGTGGATGCGATAAGGCACGGCTTTCAGCAGATATTCGAGGAACTCCCACGCGGTGCGCCTCTCGGCCTTGTCGATCAGTTGAGTGACCGCGAACTTGCTCGTGCGGTCGATGCCAACGAACAAGTAGAGCTTGCCTTCGGCGGTTTGCACTTCGGCAATATCGACGTGGAACGAGCCGATGGGATAGCGCTTGAAGCGTTGCCGCTTCGGTTTGTCGCCTTTGACATGACCCCCGTTTTTTCCTCCAGTTGGAGCTAGAGTCCGGCCCGACGAAGGGACGGACAGATGAAGCGGAAGCAGTTTTCGGAAGAGCAGATCATTGGCATCCTGAAGGAGGCCGAGGCAGGTGCGGTGGTCACGGAGCTGTGCCGGCGGCACGGGATGTCGAGCGCAACCTACTACGCCTGGAAGGCGAAGTTCGGCGGGTTGGAGGTGTCCGACGCGAAGCGCTTGCGGTCGCTCGAGGAGGAGAACGCACGGCTCAAGCGGTTGCTGGCGGACACGATGCTCGACAATGCGGGTCTGAAAGATCTGCTGTCAAAAAATGGTAGCGCCCGCCGCGAAGCGGCAAGCGGTCGCACATCTCCAGGCGACGTTGGGGATGAGCGAGCGGCGGGCGTGCATGGTCGTCGGAGCGGATCGCACGAGCATGCGGTATCGCTCATGCCGAGCAGATGATGGAGACCTGCGGTCGCGTTTGCGCGAGTTGGCGCAGCAGCGCCGACGGTTCGGCTATCGTCGGCTCCACATCCTGCTGCGGCGTGACGGCATCACGATCAACCGCAAGAAGACGCAACGGCTGTATCGCGAGGAGGGACTAACCGTCAGGCGCAGGAAGGGACGAAGGCGCGCCGTGGGCGCGCGGGCCCCTGCTCCCGTGCTGGCGCTTCCCAACCAGTGCTGGAGCTTGGACTTCGTCCACGACCAGCTCGTCACTGGGCGGCGGTTCCGCGTGCTCAACATCGTCGACGATGTGACGCTCGAGTGCTTGGCGGCGGTGGTCGACACGTCGATCTCGGGCCGGCGGGTGGTCCGCGAGCTGAACGATCTGATCGCCAGGCGTGGAGCACCGAAGATGATCGTCAGCGACAACGGCACCGAGCTGACGTCGAACGCGGTGCTGGCGTGGTACGGCGATGTCGGCATCGAGTGGCATTATATCGCGCCCGGCAGGCCGACGCAGAACGGGTTCGTCGAGAGCTTCAACGGTCGCATGCGCGACGAACTGCTTAACGAGACGTTGTTCTTCACGGTCCGCCAAGCGCGCTCGATCCTCTCGCGCTGGGTCGATGATTACAACACAGAGCGGCCGCACTCCTCGCTCGGCTATGCCACACCGGCGGCGTTCGCCGCCGGGCTCGAACAGCAACGGGCGGGGTTAACCCCGCCCGTTGCTTCGCCCGCGCTCATGCGCGACAACACCGGTCGGTCTTTGGTTGCCGCCGGATGAAAGACGGGGGTCATGTCACCTTCGACGTCGGGCAGACGGGATATGCCGTGCCGCTGAAGGCAACGATGCAGCGCTGACCGGGTCAGGTACGGGATCGACGGCTGCAAGGCGTAGAGGCAGTCATCGAGCGGCAGTAACGTGTGACGGCGGAATGCCACAACCGTTGCCTCCTCCGCCTCGAACAAGGTGGTGGTATGAGGGGCCTTCGGCCCAGTCTTCAGATCCTCGACCGTCGCCCGCTTACGCCACTTCGCGACCGTCTTCGGGTTGATCCCCAGCTCACGGCTCAGCGTCGAGAGCGAAGCTTGCGATCGCTGTATTGCTGCTCGGACGGCGCGCGTCGTCGTGGCGCACCCATGACGTACCTGTCCCATGCGGCTTCCTTCCATTCCAGCGAAAGGATCGCACCATTAAACCGTGGGATCAAACACCTAGCAACCGGCCCTAATTATTTCAGATTCTGCCAAATTAAACCGATCGCCGCAAAGCACCATAAGATAATTGCTATTTGTATTTGTTTATCAAATAATACCGCTCCGCCGATGATCATGCTGGCAAATATTACATCATTCCGCTGTGAGTAATTTCTATCATTTGAGGGTATCGACGATGAAATTTTTACAGGAATCGCGCCTGACTTTCCTACTTTCTCTACAAATCCTATTAAGTCGGGAGAGGCTGCGGCCAAGCGGCCGATTCCTGCTGCAAGTCGGCGCCCACTTTTTTTCAGTTCGGCAGGACTAACACGCTCGCGCGCAAGCTCGCGGGCGATTGGCATCGCCCTAGCCGCGATATCGAATTCTGGGTCGAGAGTCCGTACCAATCCCTCGGCAGTTAGTAATGTCCGCAGGAGCAAGGCAAGGTCGGGCGGCAATGCCAGACGGTATTGGCGCAGTAACATGAACACGCGCGAGAATATCTCGGACAGATCGATCTGTTTCAGGACAGCGCCACGAAACTGACCGATCAAAGACTCAAGATCCTGTTGCAACCCCTCTACCACAACGGTGCGTTCGCCTGACCAGTTTATCAGCACATCCGCGACCGCGCGCGGATTTTCTCCCGCGATAGCGAGGACCAGGGTGACCAGCTCGGAGCGACGGCTTGGTGTCAGCGTTCCGGTGGCGCCGAAGTCGATGAAAGCGATCTTTCGGCTTGGCAGCACGAATACGTTCCCGGGATGAGGATCTGCGTGAAATCGGCCGTGAAAGATGATCATGCGCAATACGGCATCCGCGTAGGTGCCTGCGATTGCGGCCGCGTCTGTTACCTCGTCTGCTGCCATAAGGACCCCGCGCACAGAGACTCCCTCAAGCCGCTCCTGGACGTTGACGCGACGGCCAACATAGTCCCAAAAGAACTTCGGTGTCCGCACGCCTAGCGCGTCGAGAAATGACCCGATCCCCTCAGATGCTGCCGCTTCGGCGCTCAGATCCATTTCTTGGGACAGGCTCTCGGCGAAGAAGCGCAGCAGTTCGTCAATCTTAAGCCGCCGCAGTTCCGGCGAACGTCGTTCGGTCAGACGCGCTAGTCGTCGTAGCAATCTCAGATCAGCGTCGACGCGGGTCGCTATTCCCGGGCGGCGCACCTTGACGACAACTTCGGTTCCATCGTGAAGGGCCGCACTGTGCACCTGGGCAATCGACGCCGCGGCGATGGGTATCCGATCGAAGCGTGCGAATATATCAGCAACGGGCGCACCGAGAGAGGAGATGAGATGGGGTTCGATCTCCTGGAATGGTACCGAGGGAACTTGATCCTGTAATGTCGATAGCGCGCTCACCCATTCCGGCCCCAGAAGATCGCCACGTGTGGCGAGAAGCTGGCCCAGCTTTATTGCGACCGGGCCTAGGTCGCGAAGAAGCGCGACTACCCGAGTTGGTGCGTCCGGCTCGACGGACCATGTCAGCGGACCGCTCGCCAACCCGACGCGTGAGGCGAGGCCGCCGAGTCCGTGACGTGCGAAGATTCGCGCGAGCTCTCCAAATCTTTCCCGCTCACTCAACGGAATGTCATCTGCGACCTGGGTCATTGCATATTCTCGTTTCTGAGTGCGAGAGGGAGACAGCCCACGATAAAAAGCTCGATGCCCCGTCTCACTCGGGCGCGAGCGTTTTCATCATAGGCCGGAGGGGCGAGACCAAGCGCCGCGCGGCGCATCGGTGCGACGACCACGAGGGTCACGAACTGTTCAGCGGCGAAAACGGGATCGGGTAGATCGAGTTCACCCTTGGCGGCAGCAGCCCCGAGAATGCTCGCCACCCACTGAGCGGCGCGCTGAAAGCCGAACTCGTGAATGTTGGCGGCAAGCGCAGGAAAGCGCACAGCCTGCGCGATCACGACACGCTCCATTGAAGCGATGCGTGGCGTAAGCAGCCACTCGAGAAGCACATCGGCGATCGACTGCAGCCTGTCCACGACAGCAATATCCGCATCGACGGCCGGCTCCAGTGCCCGAAGTTGCGTGTCAATCTCGTCGAGTATCACAGCTTCGAACACACGCGCTTTGCTGCCGAACCTGGCGTAAAGGGTCCGCTTCGAGATCTTTGCACGCTCGGCGATCATGTCAGCGCTCGCGCTGTCAAAGCCATGTTCGAAGAAAATTTCACGAGCGCTTTTCAGGATATGGGAGGTGAGGCGGATCGCTGCCTCTGCCGTTGGCCTCCCAGTCCTACCGCCTCGCTTGCCGCTCCCCAATCGCCCCTTCATTTTGATCTCGCCTCCGCGATGCCTGATAGTCGCTGAAGCTGAAATCGGCGACCGGTTGCCAAGATCCGCCACCATGTCCTGCTCAGGCGCTCACGGCCACCGCCTTGTTTAATATGGGGAGGTCCCTGAATACAATCGGGGGCGGTCCCGAGGATGAACGTCCCTCGTACCACGAAACGCTGGCGCTAGCGCGATGGTGGTGGCGACTGGTTTGCTGAATTGTAATCGGATAACTTTGGCGCCCCGAACAGCTGGAGTCCTTCGCGATCAATGCGTTCGACCTGGTCGCCGAGGTGCTGTGTAGTGGATCGCGCCGAGCGAACGGACTCTGTAATCTCACGGCTTCGGCCTTCGAGGGCGCGAACGGCCGGGCGCAGAGAGTCCACGTCGCCACGAAACTCTTCCGCCGCGCGCTGAGCGCTGCGCAGCTTGTCATCGATTCCAAGGCTGCCATCGCGACGCGCTTCCAGATTGGCGCGGACGCGAGCGGCGCGCTCGCCGACACCCGCGATCGAGTTGCTTACCCCGCGCATTCCGTCTCCCGCGCCCGCTATCACGTCAGCCAGTCGAGCCGCCTTGGTAGGCCAAACCGCCGTCTTGGCGTTCAACTCGGCCAGTCGCTCACGGGTCCGCTGCTGCCCCTTTTCATCAAGATCGGCCGAAATGTTATCGACGGAGCGGCTGATCTTCTCGATCAGTGCCACCGGGTCACCGCCTGAACCAAGAAGTCCACTCTTCTTCTCAGGAATGATCGGAAGGGACTCGCCATCGGTCGCCGCAATCCGCGACGCCCCTGGCCGTCCGCCGTCGATGATGATGGTTGCGTCCCCACCCAGTAAGGACCTGGAAATCTGCGCCTCGACGCCTTCTAAGATCGGTATCTCAGGGTTGAGGCGGACGGTAACAAGCACTGTAGAAGGATCTTCGCCATCGAATCGTACGGCTGTAACCAGACCTGCCGAAACGCCAGAATAAGTGACCGGCGACCCGGTTTTGACGCCCATTACGCTGTCCTCGAAGCGAATTAAATACTCCAGACCATCAGGATTTTTGCCCGCGAGAAGCCAAAACGCAAACGCGAACAAGGCCATGGCAATGGCACCGATCACCAAAAATACCTGCAGGCGGTTCGAGCGAGTTTCCATAACCTTGACGGAACATTACGCTCGACACAAGAATATGTAAACCGATCGGTTCCGTTTTAGTGCGATCGATTTTAACTGGACGGGGATCGGTTGGAGCTCTTATTCATAAACGCTGGAGGTGAGATCACCGTGTCCGAGTTTGCCGATGCTGCGAACATCATCATTCCGTGGAGCGCAGAGCTGGGTTTCCGTCTCCTTTCGGCGGGCGATGGCCTCTGTTCTCTGCGACTGCCTTGGCGTGCCGATCTTAGCGGGGCCGACGGCGGGATTGCGAGCGGAGCGATCGCCAGTCTCATAGATCACGCATGCGGCACCGCCGTGATGTCCCGGCTGGAGCTGGTGTCAATCGCGACTCTCAACCTCAAGATCGATCATATCCGTCAGCCGAAGGCCCGCTCTCAAGTGACGGCGTGGGCGCACTGTTATCGGATCTCCGAGATCATGACGTTCGTGCGTGCGGAGGTCTGGGACAGCGATCCCGACGAGGTCTTCGCTGCGGCTCAGGGCGTTTTCTCGATCAATCGACGGGTCGTGGCGTGAGCGCCGATACGCGGACAGCGGCGATTGTGGCCGCGTCGGGCTTCAGCTCGAAACTCGGCAAGATGATCGACGTAGCCGAAGGCGGTATGCTGTGGACGCTGTCGCCTACGTCCGACCTCATCGGCAACCCGGTGGTGCGGGCACTTCACGGCGGCGCAGTCACGGCGTTTCTTGAATTCGCCTGCGGCGTCGTTCTGGCTCGCCAGCTGGACCATCACCGTATGCCACGCCTCATCAGCATGAATGTGCAGTTCCTCGCGTCGATGCGAGTGGCAAAGGTGATCGCGCGCCCCCAGGTGCGCCGAATCGGCAGGCGAGTGGCGGTTGCCCAGGTTGAGGCATGGCAGGATGAGCCCGACGCACTCGTCTGCACCGCGCAATGCGAATTTCTGAGCCAGTCTGACGGCTAACTTGACTGCGGTCGTTGGTGTTGGTTCTAGCGCCCCCGATCAAAAAGTGTAAGTTAGCCCGGCGGCGGCCGAGAACTGATCGGCGTCGCCAATGTCCGTGACAATCGGGCTGCGCTTATACCTACCGAGCATCCGGCCGTAGAGTATGCCGGCCCCTAAACCGAGCCCACGGCGCAGATCCCCGCTCAGGCTCTGAAAAGCGAACGCCGTCAGATTGTAGCGCTTCCAGCCGGAGTCGTTGATCGAATACGCCCGCAGCCCGCTCGCGAGCGCGCCCGTGGGCGTTACGCCGAAATAAGTGCGCCCGTAGCCTTTTCCGACATAGTCAGCCGAGGTTCCGATGGAGACGAGCGTTCGGGGCGAGAGCGGCGTCGTATAATTGATCTGGGGCGTGATGACGTAGCTGTCGTGGACGTCGGAGACGTCGTGGACATAGGCGACCCGCACCGTCAGCGTATCGTAGTCGCTCGTAACGACTCCGGTGCGGCTCACACCGATGTAGCCACCGGCTTCCCATGCAGTGTCGATCTTCCCGAGCGCACGAACCTGCAGATTATCGACTTTGTTGGTGCGGTCAAGCCGCGCGGCGCCGATCAGACCGAGCTCGAAATTCGTCCGCGGTCCTTCCCCGCTAGGCACGAGGTTGACGTGGAGCTGGGTCCCGCGTGTGAATACGTCGTGCCCGGCGAGCTTGCCGACGATCACGGCTCCGGGAGTTACGCTGTTCTGGTCGGAACCCTCGTAGTCCGGCAAGGTCGCGGCACCGACACCGATCGTGATGCGGGAGCGATCGTCTTCGACACGCTCGTCGGCCTGTGCATGGGCATTCGATGCCGAGAGCGCGCACCCGCCTAGCGTGGCCAGGCCGATCAGCCGAATCACCGTGGATTTTTTGCCAACCACTCGCCAACTTTCCAAACCAAGTTCGTGGCTGGAAATCAGCCCGACTACATCCTATGAAACGGAACGGTTTACATATCGCAAGGGCGAAGAGTGGCAGATCGCAGGGATTTCGAAGCAGACGCACCTGAGCATGACGAGGAAGGAGCTGGGCGCGGCGATCGGCCAAAGAGCGATGACGGAGATCGGGGGAGCAAACCCGGTCTTCTCAAGCGATATCCGGTCATCCGTTACGTCCTGATCGTAGCGCTCGTGGCTGGGGTCGTCGCAGGCGCCGCTTGGTATCTGAATTACCGTGAGCGCGGGCAGTACCGCCAATCAACCAACAATGCCTATGTGAGGGCCGATTTCGTGACCGTTTCTCCCAAGCTGGGCGGTTATGTCGATCGGGTTCTCGTGCGTGAGAATCAGCCCGTGACGCGCGGGCAACTCCTGGCCGTACTAGATTCGCGGGACTATCGTGCAAGCGTCGCACAGGCGCAGGCGCAGGTCGCTTCGGCCGTCGCCGGCATCCGGACGGCACGCAGCACGCTCGACGAGCAGCGTGCCGTCATCGCGCAGTCGGCGGCGCAAGTTTCCGCCGCTGAAGTCGCCGCCGAGGCCGCAGCCGCGGAGGTTCGGCGCTACGAACCGCTCGCGCGTTCCGGGGCGGAGTCGCGCGAGCGGCTGGCGGCCCTGGTACTCGAGCGCGATCGCGCGGTCGTCAACCTGCGCGCCCAACGCGCCACCTATCTGGCGGCAAGGCGCGGGCTGAACACGCAGAATGCCCGCATTGGTCAGGCTCTGGCTCAACGGGAAACCGCGCAAGCGCAACTCGACCGCGCCGCAACCGACCTTGGCGCTGTCGATCTCCGCAGCAGCATCGACGGCGTGGTCGCTGACAAGGCGGTACGGGTAGGGCAGTTCGTCCAGCCCGCGACCCGGCTCATGTCGATTGTGCCGACCAACCAGCTCTATATCGAAGCGAACTTCAAGGAAACCCAAGTCGCCCTCATGCGCGTCGGCCAGCCGGCGACCATCAAGGTCGATGCGTTGGACGGGGTCGAACTGCGCGGTCGTATCGAGAGCTTCGCGCCCGGCACAGGTGCGCAATTCTCGGTGCTGCCGCCCGAGAACGCGACCGGCAACTTCACCAAGATCGTGCAACGTGTGCCGGTGCGCATCGGCATTGAGGCCGGACCAGAGGCGAGAACGGTGCTGCGGGCGGGACTATCCGTGGAGGTCACGGTTGACACTGTCGGTGCGAAGGGCAGCCGCAAGCGCATCGAGGAAGAGAGCGAAAGTCTGCGGCGCGGCGAGACGCAGGTTAAACGGAGATGACCCGTGAACGCGCGAGCGCACGGGACTGGCTCGCTGTCGCCGCGGGCACGATCGGGTCCTTCATGGCGCTGCTAGACATTTCGATTGTCAACGCGGCGCTCCCAACGATCCAGGGTGAGATCGGCGCCAGCGGAACGGAGGGGACTTGGGTGGCGACCTCATATCTGGTCGCCGAGATCGTCATGATCCCGCTGAGCCCCTTTTTCGTGCGCCTGCTGGGGCTGCGCAATTTTCTGCTCGCCGCCGCCCTTTTGTTCACCGGCTTCTCGGTAATCTGCGGTATTGCGACGACGCTGCCCATGATGATCGCGGGTCGCGTCGGACAGGGATTCACGGGCGGTGCACTCATCCCTACCGCGATGACCATCATTGCCACGCGGCTGCCGCCTTCACAGCAACCGATTGGGACTGCGGCCTTTGGCGGAACGGCAATCCTTGGGCCAGTGCTCGGTCCTATCATCGGCGGCTGGCTGACGGACAATTACAGCTGGCACTATGCCTTCTTCCTGAACGTTCCGGTGTGTGCCGGCTTGGCTGTTCTGCTACTCGTGGGCCTCGACCACGATCGGCTGCGCCTTGATCAGCTGCGGAACGCCGATTGGCTGGGCATCACGGGCCTAGCTATCGGGCTCGGCTCGCTCACCGTCATGCTGGAGGAGGGGCAGCGGGAAATGTGGTTCGAATCGGCGACGATTATCAAGCTCGCCGTTGCCACGGTTTTTGGGTTCGTGCTTATCGCCGTCGGCCAAGCGAGGTCGCCGCAGCCGGTGCTTAAACTGTCATTGATCTTCAGCCGCACCTTCGGCAGCGTGTTCGTGCTGAGCCTCGTGATCGGAGTCGTTCTCTATGGGGTGACCTTCCTGATCCCTCAGTTTCTGGCGGTAATGGCCGACTACAGCGCGCTGCAGTCGGGGCAGATCGTGTTCGTATCCGGCATCCCGGCGTTGCTAATGATGCCGTTCTTGCCAATCGCCTTCAAGTATATCGATGTCCGTGTGGCCGTCGCTATCGGGATGGTCGCCATCGGAATCAGTTGCGTGATGGATTGGAATATGACGGCGGACACGGCCGGTGGCGATCTCGTCGGATCCCAGCTGGTCAGGGGGTTCGGCCAGATCTTCGCACTGATGTTCCTAAACCAAGCGGCGATCAGTGCCGTCGCGCCCGAAGACGCGGGCGATGCGTCTGCACTCTTCAATGCGGGCCGCAACCTGGGCGGGTCCATCGGACTAGCGATGATGGCAACTTTGCAGGATCGTCAAACCGTCCTGCACTTCAACCGGCTGGCGGAATCAGCGTCCGCGAACGCGGCGGCGACGCAGGAATGGTTCGGTCGCGCGATGGCGGGGGCGGCTGGCGAGGCCGGGGCGTATCGTCAGCTGGCGGGCCAGATACTACAGCAGGCGACCGTGATGGCCTATAACGACCTCTACGTCGTCCTCGCGATTGCCATCGCCGTCACGACCCCGCTGGCGCTGTTCCTTCGCCCCATCCCCTCCGGCACCCAGATGGCAATGCATTGATGATCCGCTTCCTGATCACTGTCCCGCTCCTGCTTGCCGGCTGCACAGTCGGACCCGACTATGCGGGGCCGCACCCCGTCGCGAGTGCCGAAAGAGCGGGTGCGACGTTCCGCCGCGCCGACCCTGCCCAGACGGTTGCCGAGCCCCCGCTGGCGCGGTGGTGGGAGGCGATGGCCGACCCGCGCCTCAACGCGCTCGTCGAGCGTGGGCTCGCTGCCAGTCCCGATGTCGCGATCGCAGAGGCGAGAGTGCGCAAGGCCCGCGCCGCGGCGCGTGAGAAACGGGCCAACCGGTCGCCCTCGATATCAGCCACTGGGACCGCCATCATTGCGGACCTCCCCGCCGGATCTCTCGCTCTCCCATCGCAGGGAGAGCAGGACGACCGGATCAAGGCCGAGTTCTATAACGTGGGCCTCGACGCCTCCTGGGAGATCGACCTGTTCGGCGGGCGCCGCCGCGCCGCGGAAGCCGCCTCCGCGCAGGCGGACGCGGCCCATGCCAACGTGGCGGATGCGCAGGTTCGCCTCTCAGCCGAGATCGCCGACAATTACGTTATGTTGCGGGAACTCCAGCAGCGGCTGGTGCTGGCGCGCCGATCCTCCGCGCTGCTCGCACGGTCGCTTGCGCTTCTTGAGCAGCGCGAGCGGCGCGGCGCGTCGTCGCGCGACGACGTCGTCCGCCTGCGCACCGAACTCAACCGGACGCAAGGCGGCCTGTTACCGCTCGAAGGCCAGATCGCGGTGACGCTCGACCAGCTTGCGCTGCTCACGGGCGACGAGCCCGGTGCACATGATGCCACCCTCTCCTCCCCCGGGGCCATCCCCTCTGTCCCCGCGAGCGTCGCGATCGGCGATCCTGAGGCGATGCTGCGGCGCCGGCCCGACATCAGGGCCGCCGAGCGGCAACTGGCCGCTGGCACCGCGCAGATCGGCGTCGACGTCGCGCGCCAGTTTCCTTCGGTCAGCATCATGGGAATCATCGGACTCGGCGGCCCGAATATCGGAGACGTCCTTGATACCGGCAACGTGTCGAGCCTGTTGTTACCGCGAATCAACTGGAGCTTTCTCGATTTCGGCCGCAACCGCGCCCGGGTGGAGCAGTCCCGCGCCGGACGGGACGAGGCGGAGGCGCAGTATCGCAAGTCCATTCTCGCCGCTCTGTCCGATGCCGAGACGAGCCTGTCGCGCTTCGGCAATCTGCGCGCGACCCTCCTGTCGAGCTACCGAAGCGCCGAGGGCGCCCGGCAGTCTTCTCGCTTTGCAGTCCAGCGGTTCGAGCGCGGAGCTGCACCGCTGACGTCGTCCATAGACGCAGAACGCGCGGCGCTGACGGCGGACATCTCCGCGGTGGAAGCGCAGGGACAGTTCGTTCGTGCGTTTGTGGGCCTCCATAAGGCCCTTGGGCTCGGCTGGGAGGGGCCCAAAGACCGCTAGCTCATGCCATCCGTCAGTGTCCGCTGAAGGAGACGACTAGCGTCGCTGCCAGCGATAATGCCTTGCGCGCAATTCAATTGTCGGCGATAGGACTGCAAATAGGAATCGCAAGTCTGGCAGGAGAACCTATGGGCCATCTCTACACTACCAAGGTCACGGCTATCGGAGGACGCAGCGGGACCGTTCGCAGCGAAGACGGTATCCTCGATCTGCAACTGGCGATGCCAAAGGAACTTGGCGGCAAGGGCGGTGCCACCAACCCCGAACAGCTCTTCGCGGCCGGCTATGCCGCGTGCTTCGAGAATGCGGTCATTCATGTGACCCGTGCGCAGGCCGACAGGGTTCGCGACGAGGACGTCGAGGTGACCGGCGAAGTGGGGCTGCTCCCCGACGACCGGGGTGGCTTCAGGCTCGCCGTAACGCTTGGCATTGCGATCACGGGCGTCGATCAGGCGGCAGCCGAGAAGATCGTTCGGGCTGCTCATGCCGTCTGTCCCTATTCGAACGCGGTGAAAGGCAATATCGACGTTCAACTCGACGTGACCACGCGGTGAGCGACGCGGGGCTGACCTTGGGGCTGGAGGAAGACCCGCTCCTGCTCGACCGCCAGATCTGCTTCCCGCTCTATGCAGCAACCAATCTGTTGGGCCGCCTCTACGGCCCGGTGTTAGGGAAGTTGAACCTCACCTATCCACAATATCTAGTCATGCTGGTTTTGTGGGAACAGCAGCCTCAGACGATAGGGGCTCTGGGTGCGCGACTCTATCTCGACAGCGGCACGCTGACGCCGCTGCTTAAGCGGATGGAGGGTGCGGGTTTGCTTTCCCGCGCCCGCGACCCGAATGATGAGAGGCGCGTTGTGGTCACGCTGACCGAACGGGGCAAGACGCTTCGGAACCAGGCCTTGCACGTTCCTGAGACTATGGCGAACGGCTACAATTCTGAATGCGTCGAGGCGCTGCGCGAAAGCGTGCGCGATCTGGTTTCCATCCTGGCGCAGCACAGCACTCGGTCTCGAGGGTCAAATATCGCCTGAAGAAACTCCTCGTTCCTTGATCGGAGAATTCATATGCTACGCTCCTTCCTTATCGGTCTGGTGGCGGGTCAGCGCGGCATGACGCCGCTGGCCGTGATTGCAACGGCCACCCGAAGGCAGGAGATCGCGCCCCACCTGCCGCTCCAGCAATTGATGCTGAACCCGATCGTCGCCGCCGGCACTGCTGTCATGGCGGCAGCCGAGATGGCGGGCGACAAGATGAAGACAGCGCCCGATCGTGCGGTGCCCATCGGTCTGGCCGTGCGCAGTGTCACAGCAGCCTATGCGGGTGCTGCACTGGCGCCGCGCGACAAGCGCGTGTTGGGGGCAGTCATTGCAGTTGGCGCAGCGCTTGCTTCCTCCCACGCCGGCCTTGCAGCGCGCAAGTGGTCGATGCGGCGCTACGGGCAGGCCCCGACTGGCTTTGTCGAGGATGCGATCGTCTTCGGCAGCGGCTTGGCCGTTGTCAGTCCCTCCCTGGGATCGAGTGAGGCCTGATCATTCCGAGTGTACCTAGCGTCAAATCGAAAAGACTGTAAGCGCTGTTCTGACTCCACCTTGCGGGGTGTCGCTGCGGCTGCGAGTCCTTCGGGATGGATGTGGGCGAGCCTGCAGCTATGTTGGGGTTAAGAGTGGGGGCTAGCTCGGAGCCGTTTTGGCGTTTCGAGGTCTTCACTGGCACGGGGCGGCGGCGGTCGTTTTCGACCGAGGAGAAGCTGGCGCTGGTGACCCGGATGGCGGGTTGCGACAACAGCAGCGAGCTATCGCGTCAGCACGATCTTCGACCGTCGCAGCTTTTCACGTGGCGGCGCGAGCTGCGGTATGTCGCCGAGAGCGCACAGTGATCGGCGATGTCATTGCCAGAACCGATGGTCGTACCTGCCGCGATCGAGCCGGTTCCCGAGCGCGCGAAGCCGGGCCGGATGCAGCGTCGGCGGGGATCATCAATCGCCGTCGAGCTGGAGATCGACGGCGTTTCCGTAAGGATTGCGAGTGGCGCGGACGCAGGCGTCATTGCCGCGGTAATCGACGCGCTCAAGACCACACGGGTGCTGGTGGCTACCTCGGCAGCCAATCCCTCGCAGCAGGTTCGTGCATCGGCCCAGCTTCAGACTAAACCCACTAAAATTTCCCAATGATTTGGGTGCCCATTTTGGTTAGACATGGGGCACCAGAAACTGCAGGAAGAACGGGCCGGTCCTCGCTTAGGACCGGCCCTTTTCATGTGTCCTTCGGCCCGAAATTCAGCCGCCGCGACACGTTATAGTCGAGCACCGTCATCACGAAGAACGCGCCGAACCGGGCGATGCGCTTCCACCAGCTGGTGCGGGCGCGGTGCAACTGCTTGGTGATGCGTTCCGAATCCGCAACCTCGCCATCGACATAGGCGCGGACATGATCGGCGAACGTCTTGTCCTCGATCCTGAGCATCACCTCCATGTTGATGAAAAAGCTGCGGATATCGAAATTGGCCGACCCGATATGGACGATATCGTCGATCACGATCAGCTTGGTGTGGAATTTGGTCGGCTGATATTCGTAGATTTCGACATTCTTGCGCAGCAACCCGCGATAGGTGAAGCGCGACGCCCAGATCGCCATCTGATGATCGGTCCTGCCCGGCAGCACCAGCCGCACGCGCCCGCGCCGTCCCGCACGACCCAGCCGTCGCAGGAAACTGACGCCGGGCGCGAAATAGCCCGCAAGGATGTCGATCCGTTTGCCGCGTTTCAGCTCGTGGCGGATCGCGCGCGCGAAAGGCGACAGCCGCCGCGTCGGGCCGCCATGCAGCCAGCGCACCTTGCCCTCAGGCTCCGACCAGGCGCGCAACAGCCGTGTCAGCCCGCGAATCGGCGACTTTGGATGATGCGTCCACACGTTGAGCGCGTCGAAATAGCCCGCCAGCCGCCGCGCGGCGCGCCCCTCGACCAGCAGCCCCAGGTCGCGCCACGCGCCCTGTTCGACCGTGCCGAAATACGCATCCTCGATGTTGAACCCGCCGATGATGCAACGCGTCTCGTCGGCGATCGCCATCTTCTGATGGTTGCGCAGCAGATATTTGCGGCCCAGCCGGGGGATGAAGCGGCACAGGTCGGCGCCCGCCGCCTCCAGCGGCACGAAGAAATCGTCGTCCGCCGCCGATGCGCCCAGTCCATCGACGATCAGCGACACGCGCACGCCGCGCCGCGCCGCCGCCGCCAGCGCATCGCGCACCCGCGCCCCGGCGGCATCGTCGACATAGATATAGAACAGCACGCGCAATGAATGTTCGGCGCGGTCGATCAGATCGATCAGCGCCTCCATCCGCCGCGCGCCGGTGTCGAGCAGCGTGAACCGATTGCCGTCGACGTGAAAGCTGGGCTGCGGGGGGCGGTCGTCCATCACCCTTGGCTCATGGCGGGCAAAGCCTAGCATCGCAAGCGCCACACCCTGCGGATTTCTTGACAATCGGCGCTCCAGCCCCTAGTTCGCGCCTCTCTCCGATACCGGTCAGAAGTTTTGCGAAGGAAGCGTTCATGGCGCGCGTCACCGTCGAAGATTGCGTCGACAAGATCCCCAACCGTTTCGACCTGGTGCTGCTCGCAGCCCAGCGCGCCCGCCAGATTTCGGGCGGCGCGGACCTGACGCTCGACCGCGACCGCGACAAGAACCCGGTCGTCGCACTCCGCGAAATCGCCGAACAGACGGTGCGCCCGACTCACCTCGAGGAAGCGCTCGTCGGCTCGCTCCAGAAGGTTCAGATCGACGACGAGGAAGCGCCGGACGAAATCGGGTCGCTGTCGGCATCTGCAGAGGCGCTGCGCCTGACCGCCGCCGCCCCGCCGCGCAACACCAATGTGGGTGGCGATTACGACGGCTGAGTCCTTCGTTAGATCGCCAGGATTTGAGAAGGCCGCGCCGGGATCTCCGGGGCGGCCTTTTTGTTTGGCGTGTGGGTGCGCACGCGACTGACTCTGTCACCCCGGACTTGTTCCGGGGTCTACCGGGCGGCACGCGCGCGGCTGGATTCACGTAACGATGTGCAAGCGGCTTGGTGGACCCCGGACCAAGTCCGGGGTGACGAAGGGGGAGTTTAGTCCTCTTCCCCGGCCTTACCCCGCCCCTTGAACCCTTGCGCGACCACATACCATTCGGACGAACCCTTGCGGCTCGCAGGCGGCTTGGCGTGTTTGACCGTCGCGAAATTGCGCTTGAGTTCGGCGACCAGATCATGGTCGGCGCCCCCGGCCAGCACCTTGGCGACATAGGCCCCGCCGGGGCGCAGGATTTCGCAGGCAAATACCAGCCCCGCCTCGACCAGCGCCATCGTCCGCAGATGATCGGTCTGGGGGTGGCCGACGGTGTTGGCGGCCATGTCCGACAGGACGATATCCGCGTCCCCGCCCAGCGCCTCGGTCAGGACGCGCGGCGCATCCTCGGCCAAAAAATCCATCTGGAGGATCGTCACATTCTCGATCGGATCGACCGGCAACAGGTCGATGCCGACGATCGCGGCGTTCCTTGCCTTTTTCTGCACCACCTGGGTCCAGCCGCCGGGCGCGATGCCCAGATCGACCACGCGCTTGACCCCGCGCAGCAGGGTGAAGCGCTCGTCGAGTTCGATCAGCTTGTACGCCGCGCGGCTGCGATACCCTTCCGCCTTGGCTTTCCGGACATAGGGGTCGTTCAGCTGGCGCTCCAGCCAGCGAGTCGATTGCGCGGTGCGGCGCTTGGCGGTCTTGACCCGCGTGTGTCCGGTATTCCTCATGCCACACGTCCGTTCATCAGGCGGCGCAGGATCCCCTCGCGGATGCCGCGATCGGCGATTCCCAGCCGTTCGGCTGGCCACAGGTCGAGAATGGTCTCCAGAATCGCGCAACCCGCGACCACCAGATCGGCGCGCTCGCGTCCGATGCACGGCACCTGCCCGCGTTCCTCCAGACTCATGCGCGACAGCCGCTCGCTCACGCCGCGCATCGCCGCAGAGGGCACGATCAGCCCGTCGATCGCCGACCGGTCGTAGCTGGTGAGTTCCAGATGCACGCTGGCAAGCGTGGTCACGGTGCCGCTGGTGCCAAGCAGCCGGTGGCCCGTTCCGCCGTCGTCGATCCTGTCGGCAAAGGGCGCAAACGCCTCCGTCACTACTCGCCGCATCCGCGCATAGGCATCGGCGCGTGCGGCCGCGCTGTCGCCGCCGCCATGCGCTTCGGTCAGCGACACCACGCCCCACGGCGCCGAATGCCAGGCGCGGACGCGCGGCACCGGCTCGCTGGCGTCGAGCAGCACCAGTTCGGTCGATCCGCCGCCGATGTCGAACACCAGCGCCGGGCCATCGCCGGGTTCCAGCAAGGCGTGGCAGCCGAGCACCGCGAGCCGCGCTTCCTCTTCGGCGGTAATGATGTCGAGCAGGATGCCGGTTTCGGCATGGACCCGTTCGATGAATTCGGGACCGTTCGATGCGCGCCGACACGCCTCGGTCGCGACCGACCGGGCAAGCGTGACGTTGCGGCGCTTCAGCTTGTCGGCGCAGATTTTGAGCGCGGCGATGGTGCGTTCGATCGCCGCGTCGCTCAGCTTGCCCGATGCCGCCAGCCCTTCGCCCAGCCGGACGATCCGCGAAAACGCATCGACGACGGCAAAACCGTCCTTGCCCTGCGGGCGGGCGATCAGCAGGCGGCAATTGTTGGTGCCCAGGTCCAGCGCGGCATAATGACGCGCCGATGGCCATCGCGGGCGGGCGGCGCGATCGCGCCCGGCGCTCGGTGTCGTCTCACGGGGGCGCTGCTGCCCCGATGGGGACGACAGATTGGCGGGAACATCCCCCATGTCGTCACTCGCTTATATTCTATCCGTCACGGCGCGATCGCCGTTCGGTGCTTGGCGGTGACGCTATCGCAAGCAACGGAGCGGGGCAAGCTGCTGCTCGCGAGGAGGGGCTTGACCCCGCCGAAGCCCCAGCCTATTCGCCCCGGCCTGATTGCCCCGTCGTCTAAAGGTAAGACTACGGACTCTGACTCCGTCAATTGAGGTTCGAATCCTCACGGGGCATCCAGACTTTTTCGACATTGCCGATGCCAGCCAGCAACCTGATCACCGGGAGCAATTTGTGACGTCTGCGTGACATCCCAATTTCACCACGGTGACAGTCGCAGGGCAGTTCTATGACAATAAAATTTTACAAACCGCGACCAATGCGTAACTTCGTGTCACACGACTCTCACAATCGAACCCTAGAGGCCCGTTCAGACGGGGCGCGACGTGCGAGTCGCGGCGCCCGCGACAGCAAAGGGGCAAAGTTCGATGAAGCGTTTCTCTACTGTACTGCTCGCAAGTTCGGCGATTGCACTGACAGCATGCAATGGCGCGGCCGACATCGCATCGCCGGGTGAAGGCGTAATCGTGGTGCCGGCGCCGACGCCTGCGCCTACACCCACGCCGACGCCGACGCCGACGCCGGGTGCGGGGACACCGGCCGCCAGCTGTCCGCAGGGCTTCACCGATCGCGGCGTCATCGCCAATCGCCGCAACTGTGAAATCAGCGGACGCATCACCAGCAACCTCGCCATCGCCAACCTGCCCGGCACGATCTATTCGCTCGCAGGCCGCGTCGATGTCGGCACCGATGTCGGCGGCGACGGTGCGGCCGCCGGCGGCCAGTCGGTCACGCTGACGATCGATCCGGGCGTCGTGATCTTCGCTTCGTCGGGCCTTGACTTCCTGGTGGTCAACCGCGGGTCGCGGATCAATGCCGAGGGCACCGCGACCAATCCGATCATCTTCACCTCGCGCCAGAACGTCACCGGCACCGCGACCGACAATTCGCAGGGCCATTGGGGCGGCATCGTGCTGCTGGGTCGTGCGCCGATTTCCGACTGCCTGTCGGGCGCGGTCGGCGGCAGCGCCAACTGCCAGCAACAGATCGAGGGCGCGACCAACGCGTTGTACGGCGGCGCCATCGCCAATGATAATTCGGGCGTGTTCCGCTACGTTCAGATCCGTTATTCGGGGTTCGAGATCGCGCCGGGCAACGAGCTTCAGGGCCTGACGCTGGGCGGCGTCGGTTCGGGCACGACGATCGACCACGTCCATGTCCACAACAGCTCGGACGACGGGATCGAGATCTTCGGCGGTCGCGCCAACCTCAAGAACCTGATTATCACCGGCGCCGACGACGACAGCTACGACACCGATCTGGGCTATAAGGGCTTTACCCAGTTCCTGATCGCGGTTCAGCGTAATGGCGGCAATTCGGGCGATGCGATCATCGAGGCCGATTCGAACGGCAACGAAGACGCCTTGCCGCGCCAGAATACGCGCCTTGCCAACTTCACCTTCGTCCATCGTTCGACGCTGGCGGCATCGACCAACGCGATCCTGCTGCGCGGAGCGACCGATTACACGATGGTCAACGGCATCGTGACGACCCCGCGCATCTGCCTCGACGTCGATGGTGCGGGCACGGTACGGGCGGCCGATCCGGCGCTGGACGATGTCGGTCCGCCGGTTGTCCATTCGGTGGTGATGAGCTGCGGCCAGGGCGCGTTTGCCGATGACGGCAACGTCACCGTCGCGCAGATCCAGGCGTTCTTCAACGCGGGGACCAACAACAATTCAAACTTCACCTCGACGCTGACCGACGTGTTCGTGAACGGTCCGAACGAACGCGCGGTGACGCCGTTCAATGCCTCGACGCTCAGCTCGTTCTTCGTCAACACCAGCTACATCGGTGCGGTCCGCGACGCGTCGGACACCTGGTATCGCGGCTGGAGCTGCGATTCGGCGACCGCGAGCTTCGGTTCGAACGCGGCCTGCACCGCGCTGCCGACCACCTAAACCGGCCAATGGAGAGGGGGGCGGCGGCGCGCGGATCAGCGCCGCCGCCCCTTCGTCCGATCATGACAGATCAGTTTTTCGGGGGTTCTTTAGACATGAAAAAGCCGCTCGCGTTCGTCGGCGCGCTGCTCGTCGGCACCGCGCTGGTCGCGCCCGCCGCATTGGCGCAAACCACACCGCCGGTCGGATCGACTCCGGTCGATGCACAGGACGCCGAAGAGCCCGCTCAGGGCAGTGGGGCCCCCGAAGTATCGGTGGTGGGCGGCGAAGGCACCGAGATCACCGTCACCGGGCGCTTCGTACCCGACGTCGTGCGATCGACGCCGCAGATCGTCTCGCTCTTGTCCTCCGAAGACATCGCCCGCACGGGCGACGGGGACATTGCCGGATCGCTGGAGCGGGTGACCGGTCTGTCGGTCGTCGGCAACGGTTTCGTCTATGTCCGCGGGCTGGGCGACCGCTATTCGCTCGCGCTGCTCAACGGCTCGCCGCTGCCCTCGCCCGAACCGCTCAAGCGCGTCATCCCCCTCGACCTGTTCCCGACCAGCCTGGTGTCGTCGGTGCTGGTCCAGAAAAGCTATTCGCCGGGCTATCCCGGCGAATTCGGCGGCGGGGTCATCAACCTGACGACGACTGCGATCCCCGAGGAAACCTTCCTCACCATCGGCGGCAGCATTTCCGGCGACACGTTCACCACCGACAATGTCGGCTATACCTATTTCGGGTCGGACACCGATATTCTCGGCTATGACGATGGCGCGCGCTCGATCACCGGCGCGTTCGGCGATGCGTTCCGGTCGGGCAACCTCATCACGGCGGGGCCGAATTTCACGACGCGCGAGATTCAGGATATCGCCGCCAGCTTCACCAATTCGGCGACCTCGGTCGTTCAGCGCAACAAGTTCATCCCGCCCAATTTCGCTGCCGATTTCGCGTTCGGGTCATCGACCTATTTCGGCGACATCCGTGTCGGCGCGATCGCGGCCGGGGGGTATTCGAACAGCTGGCAGACGCGCGACGCGATCCAGCAATTGTCGGGCGGTTTCGCCGATGGCGTGTTGAGCCCGACCGTCGATTTCCAGTCGGTGCGGACCGACAACCGGATCGTCGTCAACGGTCTGCTGGGGGCGGGTGCCGAGTTTGGCGAGCACCAGATCCGCATCACCAACCTTTACATCCACGACACGCTGAAACAGGCGCGGCTCGCCACCGGGTTCGACCGCGAAGGCATCGGCGCCAACATTCCCGTGCTGACCCAGAACACCGCCTGGTACGAACGCGAGTTGCGCAACACCCAGGTCGTCGGCGAGTTCGAATTCGGCGATATCAGCATCGACCTGCGCGGTGCCAATGGCCGGTCGAAACGCGATGCACCCTATGAGCGCTCGTTCAGCTATATCTTCGATCCGTCGATCAACGATTACGTCAACAACCTGCGCTCGGCCGGACAGAATGCGCGCATCACCTTCAGCGAACTGGACGAGACGATCTGGTCGGGCGGTGCGGACGTCACATGGCGGTTGCCGACGACGCTCAGCGCGTCGATCACCGCGGGCTATGCCTATTCGGACACGACGCGCGATGCGTTCCGTCGCGAATTCCGGTTCCAGCCCGATGGCGAACTGCCCTTCGCCGTCGCCCAGCAGCGCCCCGATTTCCTGCTGAGCGATTTCAACATCTATACCTATGGCATAGGCATCACCGAAACCTCGGGTCAGACCGGGGCCGCCGCTTATGAGGCGGGATTGCGCACCCATGCGGGCTATGTCCAGGCGAACGTCGAATTCGTCCCCGGCCTGTCGGCCAATTTCGGGGTCCGTTACGAGGATGGCCGCCAGTTCGTGACGCCGGTCGACCTGTTCGGCAGCGGCGCGGGCGGCGTCGGTTCGACGGTGATCGAGAACAGCTACTGGCTGCCCGCCGCCACGGTCACCTGGAACTTCGCCGACGACATGCAGTTGCGCGCCAATGCGTCGAAGACGATCGCGCGCCCGCAATTCCGCGAACTGGCGTTCCAGCTGTATCAGGATACCGATTCGGATCGCCAGTTCTTCGGCAACCCGTTCCTGATCGACAGCGAACTCTATAATGCCGAATTGCGCTATGAATGGTTTTTCGGGCGCGACCAGCGTTTCACACTGGCCGGCTTCTACAAGCGGATCGAGAATCCGATCGAGAGTTTCGCTTTCCGCTCGACCGGCACGCTCCAGACCAGCTTCGCCAACGCGCCGTCGGCGGACCTTTACGGTGCCGAGGTCGAGGTGCAGAAATATGTGCCGCTCGACACGCTCGGCGGGTTCTTCCTGCCGCGCCGCCTGGTCCTCATCGGCAATTACACCTATTCCAAGTCGGAGATTAAGGTCGGTGCGGACGACACGGTGATCTTCTCGACCGGCGGCGTGCTGCCGGCCGCGGACTTCTTCCGCTCGGGCGCGCCGCTGACCGGCCAGTCGGAGCACATCGCCAATGTCCAGATCGGGCTGGAGGATACCGAGCGGCTGTCGCAGCAGACGCTGATTCTGAATTACGCCAGCGATCGCGTGACCAATCGTGGTCCGGCGGGCACGCCCCAGCAGCCCGACATCGTCGAGCGGCCCGGCCTGCGGCTCGACTTCGTGGCGCGTCAGGGCGTGCAGCTGATGGGCAGCGAGATCGAACTGAAGTTCGAGGCGCGCAACCTTACGGGTCAGAAATACGAGGAGTTTCAGGATGCGGGCGATTCGCGGATCGACGTCAACACCTATGATGTTGGCACGCGCTTCTCGGTCGGCGCTTCGGTAAAATTCTAACCCCCCCCGCCTGCTGTGTCCGACCCCGAACGTAGCGGGGTCGGGCGCGGCGCATTTTGCGGCTGTAAGCGTAACAAACCCGTCATCCAGCCGTCACCGTCCGGTCGCCGAATCGCCCTAGAGCGTTCGCATCGCAACAGGGGCGGGGTTTCATGGTTCGGGACATGGACGGGCTGGTGGCGCGGTTGCGCACGCTGCCGGTCCCACGCATTTACGGAAGCATCGAGCTGGGCGCGATGGCGCTGGCAGCGAAGTCGGGCGCTTATCTGATCTGGACGATCCTGACCCCCGTCGGCGCCTATGGCGACTGGAAGGTCGCGGGCGCACGCGGCTTCGATCCCGCCGCCGACATGGCGGTGCTGGCGCGGTTCGATCCGTTCAATCGCGGAACCGCAGCGGGCGCGACCAATGTGGTGACGGCGCTGCCGCTCAAGCTGTTCGGCATCAGCCTGAACACCGCGTCGGGGCGTGGCTCCGCGATCATCGAGGTGGAAAGCCTGCAATCGAGCTTTGCCGTCGGCGACGAGGTGATGGCCGGCGTCGTCCTGAAAGCGGTGGCGTTCGACCATGTCGTGCTGACCCGCGGCGGGGTCGAGGAGTTGCTTTATGTCGATCAATCGACGCCTGCCGAGACGGCAGCGCCGGAAGGCGGCGCACCCGCACCAGCGGCTGGCGGCATGACCCTCGACGCGCTCGCCGCATCGGTGCGCGCGACGCCGCGTGTTCAGAACGGACAGACCACCGGGCTGGTGCTGTCCGCCGCAGACCCTGACCAACTCAGCGCCGCTGGCTTCGAGCCCGGCGATATCGTGACCCGCGTGAATGGAGAGGCCGTGACGTCGATCGAGGAATTGCTGGAGCGCGCGGCGACTCCGCGCGCCGACGGTGCCGCCATCTTCACCGTCGAACGCGCCGGACAGGTCCAGACCGTGCGGATGCAGGTGGCGCGATGAAGCGCGCCGGTTTGCTTCTCGCCGCCGCTGCGTTGGCGTTCTCAACGCCCGCTGCGGCGCAGCTGACAATGAACGTCCGCGATGCCGATATCCGCGCCTTCATTCAGGACGCCGCTCGCCAGACGGGCCGCACCTTCGTCATCGATCAGCGGGTGCAGGGCAAGGTGTCGGTGGTGACCGACCGGCCGCTGTCGCGATCCGAATATTTCGAAGTGTTTCTCTCGACGCTTCGCGCCAACGGCCTGGTCGCGATTCCGACCACCGGTGGCGCGTATCGCATCCAGCCTGCCGATGGAGCGGCGACCCAGCCGAGCCGAGTGGGCAGCCGGGGCGCGGCGCAGAACCAGTTCGTGACCGAGGTGTTCCGCCTGCGATCGATCGATTCGGCATCGGCGCTGGAGACGCTGCGGCCCTTGGTGTCGCGCGAAGGGTCGATCACCGCCAATCGCGGGGCCAATTCGATCGTCGTCGCCGATTTCGTCGACAACATCCGCCGCATCCGCACGCTTTTGGGCCAGATCGATACCGACAGTTCGTCCACCGTGCTGATCCCGTTGCAGAATGCGGGTGCGCGCGAAATTGCGACCTCGCTGACAAGCCTGGTTGGGTCCGGCGAAGGCGGGCGCGGCACCGCGTCGATCGTCCCCATCGACAGCAGCAATTCGATCGCGCTGCGCGGCGACAAGGCGTTGGTGTCGCGATTGGCGGAGATGGCGCGCGACCTCGACCGCCGCGCCGAAAGCGGCGCGGAAGTGCGCGTCGTCTTCCTCGAACATGCCGATGCCGGGCAGTTGCTGCCGGTGTTGCAGACACTGGTCGGCCAGCCCGCTGCGGCGGCGGTCGATACGCTCGCCGCCAACCGGCCCGCAGGCGAAAATGGCGCAAGCGCCGCTGCCGCTTCGCCCCCTGCGCCGAGCGCGCCCAGTCAGGGCAATGCCGCCATGCAATCGGCGATCGGGCGCGGGCCGGTGGTGGTCACCCGGTTCGAGGGCGCGAACGCGATCATCATCGCCGGGTCGGCGCAGGCGCAGAAGATATTGGGCGAAGTCGTCCGCCAGTTGGATGTACGCCGCGAACAGGTGCTGGTCGAGGCGATCATCGTCGAAATCTCCGACCTGGCCGCCAAGAATCTGGGCGTGCAGTTCCTGCTCGCCGGGCGTCCGGGCAGCGGCATTCCGTTCGGCATCACCAATTATTCGAACAGCGGCCCCAACCTGACCGCGATCGCGGGCGCGGTCGCCGCGCGCGAGATCGACCAGACCACGACGATCATCAACGGGCAGACGGTGACGACCTCCACGGGTTCGGAACTGTCGAACACGCTGCAGCAGGCCGCGGCTGCTTCCTTGCTGGCGACCACCGGCGGGCTGGGCGGGATCGCCACCAATCTGGGGCGCGACGGCATCCTAGGCGCGATCGTCAATGCCGTGCAGTCCGACAGCAAATCGAACATTTTGTCGACGCCGTGGCTCTACACGCTCGACAATCAGGAAGCGAAAATCCTGGTCGGGCAGGAAATCCCGATTTCGACCGGCGAGGCGCTCAGCAACAATTTCGACAATGCTTTTCGCACCATCCAGCGCCAGAATGTCGGCATCCAGCTGGAGGTCACGCCGCAGATTAATTCGGGCGGCGCGATCAAATTGTTCCTGCGCCAGGAAGTCAGCTCGATCGCGGGGCCCGTGTCGAACAATTCCGCCGACCTGATCCTCAACAAGCGCGAAATCCAGACGACGATCACCGTCGATGACGGAGAGATCGTCGCGCTGGGCGGGCTGCTCGATGACAATGAGCGCCGCACGATCGAGAAGATCCCGCTGCTGGGCGACATCCCCGTCATCGGCGAGCTGTTCAAATCGCGCTCGCGCAGCCGCAACAAGACGAACCTGATGGTGTTCATCCGCCCGACCATCGTGCGGTCGGCGGCCGAAGCGCGGGCGATCGCCGAGCAACGCTATGGCTATGCCCGGCGCGAGCAGCTGATCGATCGACCCGACCGCGAACCGACGCTCGACGAACTGGTGCGCGATTATCTGGGGACGGTGCCGCCTGCGGTCGCGCCGCTACCGGGGGATCAGGTGGTGCAACCCGTGCCGGTGCAGCCATGACCGGGCCGGGGGGCGAGTTGGGCGAGGCGGTCGAGCCACTGCCGCTGCCGGTGTCGATGGCAGCGGAGCCAGTTCCTGCGGACGCGGCGGCGAACGAGCCGCTGTTGCTGGTCGCCATCCCCTATAATTTTGCACGCACGTTCGGCACGGTGCTGGTCGATGCCGCCGATGGCCGGGTGTCGGTCGCGCTTCGCGAGGGCGCCGATCCGCGCGCGCTGCTCGAAGTCCGCCGGGTGCTGGGCCGTCCCTTCGATGTCGCGATCGTCGAGCCGCCCGCCTTCGACCAGTTGCTGTCCGACCGTTACTCGCGCGACGGCGGCGCGGCGGCGGAAGTGGCGGGCGCGCTCGCCATCGACAGCGAACTCGATCTGCTCGCGAGCGACCTGCCCACCGCCGACGATCTGCTCGCGTCGGCCGACGATGCGCCCGCGATCCGGCTGGTCAACGGCATCATCGCCGACGCCGCGCGCCAGCAGGTGTCGGACATCCATATCGAGCCGTACGAGACTGGCCTGATCGTGCGGTTCCGCCTGGACGGCGTGCTACGCGAAACGCTGCGGATGCCCGCGCATGTCGCCCCGGTGCTGGTCAACCGGATCAAGGTGATGGCGCGGCTGGACATTGCCGAGCGGCGAATCCCTCAGGACGGGCGGATCAGCCTGTCGCTGGGCGGCAAATTGTTCGACGTGCGCGTCTCCACTCTGCCCGCCCGCGCGGGCGAGCGCGTGGTGCTGCGTATCCTCGACCGCGAAAATGCCGGCATCGACCTCGATGTGCTGGGGATGGACGATCACACGCTCGCCGTCTTCAACGAAGCGTTGGCCGAACCCAATGGCGTGGTGCTGGTCACCGGCCCGACAGGATCGGGCAAGACCACCACGCTCTATGCCGCGCTGCGCCAGCTGAACGACGGCAAGCGCAACATCCTGACCGTCGAAGACCCGGTCGAATATGCCATCGACGGCGTCGGCCAGACCCAGGTCAACGCCAAGGTCGGGCTGAGCTTTGCCAACGGGCTGCGCGCGATCCTGCGTCAGGACCCCGATATCGTGCTGGTCGGCGAAGTGCGCGACCGCGAAACCGCCGACATCGCGGTTCAGGCGTCGCTGACCGGGCATCTGGTGCTGACGACCGTCCATACCAACGACGCGGTCGGGGCGATCACCCGGTTGCGCGACATGAAGGTGGAGCCGTTCCTGCTCGCCTCGACGCTGCGCGCGGTGATCGCGCAGCGGCTGGTGCGCAAGTTGTGCCAGGAGTGCCGGCGTCCGGTTCAGGCATCGGCGCTGGTCGCGTCGCTGATGGGGTTCGAGCCCGGCACCGTGGTTTACGAACCCGATGGCTGCCCGGCGTGCAACGGCACCGGTTATCAGGGGCGCATCGGCGTATATGAAGCGGTCAAGGTCGACGACACGATCCGGCGCCTGATCAACGATGGCGGGGACGAGGCGATCATTGCGCGGCACGCCTTCGTCAACTCGCCGACCCTGGGCGGCGCGGCGCGGCGGATGGCGCGAGCGGGCCTGACCACCGCCGAGGAAGCGATCCGCATCACGCGGCGGAGCGGCGAGGATGGCTGAATATCGCTATCTCGCGATCGATGCCGCGGGCCGCGAGAAGCGCGGATCGGTATCGGCGGCGGACGATGCGGCGGCGCGCGCGGCGCTGATGCGCAAGCGGCTCTATGTCGTATCGGTCGCGCAAGGCGCGGGCGTGGCGGAGCCGCCGCGCGAATCGGGCGCGTCGTTGCTGTCGCAGCTTCGCCTGCGCCGCGAAAAGCTGTCGCAGCGCGAACGCACGGTGTTCACGCGCCAGCTCGCGACCTTGGTGTCGGTCAGCCCGCTTGAGGAAGCGCTGCGCACCATCGCCCGCCAGACCGAAAGCGCGCGCGCCGCCGCGGTGGTCACCCGCGTCCATGCGGGCGTGGTCGAAGGCGCGCGGCTGGCGAGCGCCCTGTCGCGCGAGGGAAAGAGCTTCTCGCCGCTCTACCGCGCGATGGTCGCGGGTGGCGAGGCGAGCGGCGCGCTGCCCGAAATCCTCGAACGCATGGCCGCACTGGAGGAGCGTCAGGCCGAATTGCGCGGCAAGCTGACCGGCACGCTTGCCTATCCGGTGATTCTGGCGATCGTCGCGCTGGGGGTGGTCGCCGCGCTGATGATCCTGGTGGTGCCCAAGGTCGTGTCGCAGTTCGACGATGTCGGCCAGCAATTGCCGCTGGTCACCCGCATTGTCATCGGTCTGTCGGACGTTCTGGCAAGCTGGTGGTGGGCGATCGGCATCGCGCTGGCGCTCGGCCTGCTCGGTTTTGCGCGGGCGCTGGCTCAGCCTGCGTTTCGGTTGCGGTTCGATGGCTGGTTGCTGCGGCTGCCGTTTCTGGGGCGGTTGATCCGCGATCTGCACGCCGCGCGGATGGCGCGGACGCTGGCGACGATGGTCGCCAGCCGCCTGCCGATCCTCGAAGGACTGGCGCTGACCGTCCCCACCATCCGCAACCATGCGCTGCGCGCCGCGACCGAAGCAATCGTCGCCGAAGTGCGCGGCGGCGGCAGCCTGTCGGCGGCGATGCGCCGGGCGGCGATCTTTCCCCCGCTGCTCGTCTATCTCGTCGCCAGCGGCGAAAGCGCCGGGCGGCTCGACCAGATGCTGGAACGCGCCGCCGCGACGCTGGAGCGCGAATTCGACGCCGTCACCTCGGCGCTGATGTCGCTGGTCGAACCCGGCATCATCGTCCTGATGGGCGGCGTGGTCGCGGTCATCGTGCTCGCCATCCTGCTGCCCATCCTCGAACTCCAGAATCTTGCAAGCGTATGAGGTGTGTCATGTCCCCCCGCCCCCAACCGTCATTCCAGCGGAAGCTGGAATCTCAGGCCGACGCTCCCGACGATAGAGATGCCAGCCTGAGCAGCCATGATGAGAAAGAAGCCGAAGCTGGCTTCACGCTGGTCGAACTGATGGTGGTCATCGTCATCCTCGGCCTGCTGACCACGCTCGTCGTCATCAACGTGATGCCCAGTCAGGATCTGGCGATGCGCAAGAAAGCGGAGGCCGATATCGCGACCATCGGCCAGGCGCTGGAGATGTACCGCGTGTCGAACATGACCTATCCGACCAGCGCACAAGGGCTGGCGGTGCTGGCGGGGCAAAGCGGCACGATCCGTCGCCTGCCCGACGATCCCTGGGGTCGGCCCTATCAATACGCCAATCCGGGGCCGAATGGCGGGGTGGACGTGTATTCGCTGGGGGCCGATGGCCAGCCCGGCGGCGAAGGCGAGAATGCCGATATCCGTCTCGCCCAGTGATGTTGTGGAGATGTCGAACCCACCCGCGCTTACCCTAAGCCTGTCGAAGGATGAGGGCGCGGCGACGCATGGGATCGCCCAACAGGGATTCACGCTGGTCGAGCTGATGGTCGTGCTGGTGCTGATCGGGCTGGCGGCAAGCGTAGTCATGCTCGCGGCACGCGGACCCGACGCGGCGGCGGGGGACGAGGCCGCGCGGCTGGCGCTCAGGATCGCGGGCGCGCGCGACCGCGCGATCGTTGATGGGCGATCGACGCGGGTCGAGTTCGTCGCCGACGGTTACCGCTTCGCCCAGCGAAGCGGCGGCGAATGGGTGACGGTGACCGATCGGGGGCTGCGCGCGACGACCTTGCCGAGTGGCGTGACGCTGGGCGCGAGCCGGGCGATGCTGGGGTTCGACAGCGGCGGGCTGCCCGATGCGCCGGTCGATGTGGTGCTACGCGCGGACGAGGCGCGGGTGACCGTGCGCGTCGATGCAGCGGGGGGCGTCGATGTCGTTCGCTGATACGCGCATCCCGGACCCGTTCGTTTCGAGCGAAGTCGAGAAACGCAAGCCAGGCGCTTGTGGGCGTTTCTCGACTTCGCTCGAAACGAACGGGGGGGGTGAGCATGGCTTTACTCTTGTCGAACTGCTGGTCGCGCTCGCGCTGTTCTCGATCGCCGGCCTCGCCCTGCTCAAGCTGCAAGGCGTCACGCTCGCCAGCACCGGCGCGATCGACCGGCAACTGGTCGCGAGCATCGTCGCGCAGAACATCGCGACCGATGCGTTGACCGACGCGGCCCCGCCCGCGGTGGGGGCAAGCGGCGGGGTCGAGCGCAGCATGGGCGTCGACTGGGCATGGCGCCGGGTGGTGACGCGCACCGCCGATCCCCGGATGCTGCGGGTGGATGTGGCGGTGGTGCAGGACGGACGGACGCTTGCCGGGACGACGGTCGTGCGGCTGGGGGCGGTGCGGTGAGCCACCGTGCGCGCCCCACATCTCCCGTCACTCGGGAACACGGCTTCACGTCGCTTGTGCGTTCCGCCGAACACGGCTTCACGCTGGTCGAAATGATGGTCGCACTGGTCATCTTCGGATTGCTGGCATCGGCGGGGACGGCGCTGCTCGTCTCCAGCGTCGACGCGCAGGGCGTCGTTGCCGAGCGGCTCGACCAGTCGGCGGGGTTGCGGCGCATCCACGCGCTGGCCATGCAGGACATGGGCGCCGCGCTGATGCGGCCGGTGCGCGGAAGCGGCGGTGACCTTCCCGCCTTCGAGCCACAGGCGGGAACGCGGATCTTCGCATTGACGCGGGGTGGTGTGGGCGGCGGAGAGAGCGCCGACCCGCGTCCGACCGTGCGGCGCGTCACCTGGCGGCTCGACCAGGGGCGGCTGACGCGTGCGGTCGCCGACGGCGCGGACAGCCGATCCGAAGGGGCACCCGTGACGCTCGCCGACAATGTCGCCGCGGTTGCGCTGCGCTATCGCAGCGACGGCAACTGGCAGGACGCATGGCGCCCGACCGATGCGCGGCAATTGCCGCAGGCGGTCGAGATCGCGGTGACCTTTGCCGATGGACGGGTCGCGCCGATGCGCCTGCCCGTGGGACCGGGCCAGTGACGCCCCCTCCCCGCGAACAGGGCGTCGCGCTGCTCAGCGTGCTGCTCATCATCGGCCTGATGGCGGTGGTGTCGGCGGCGATGCTCGACCGGATCGTCGTCGCCTCGCATCTGGCGGCGAACGCGGGCGTGCAGGCGCGTGCGCACGGCTATGCCCAGGCGGTCGAGACGATCGCGCGGGTGCGGATCGGCGATGCGATGCAGGCCGGGCAATTGCCGCCCGAATGGCAGACGCGCCCGCTGGGCTTTCGCGTGCCCGAAGGGATTGCGGTCGCGCGGCTCAGCGATGGCGGCAATTGCCTGAACGTCAATTCGGTCGTGATCGAGGACCGGGCGACCGGCACGACCACCGCCAACCCGGAAGGGATCGAGCAGTTCGCCAACCTCGCCGCGCTGCTGGGCGTGCCGCGCGCGCGCGGCGTGCAGATCGCGACGGCGGTCGCCGACTGGATCGATAGCGACGCGGTGCCGATGGCCGGCGGCAGCGAGGGCGAAGCGAACGGCCTGCTCCCGCCCAATCGCCTGATCGACGATCCCAGCGAGATTGTCGGCGTTCCGGGCATGACTCCCGAAATTGCCGCGCGGCTGCTGCCGTGGATGTGCGCGTTGCCGACGGGCGGGTTGTCCCCGATCAACATCGACACCGTGTCGCCCGATCGGGCCGAGTTGTTCGCGATGCTCGGGCGGCGCGGCCTGACCGTCGCCACCGCACGGTCGATCCTGAGCGCGCGGCCTGCACAGGGGTTTCAGACGGTTCAGGTCGTCCGCCAGCTTCCGGCGCTCGCCGGGGTCGAGATGACCGATGGCGCGTGGAGCCAGCTTCAGGTACGCCCGCGCTGGTTCGACTTGCAGATCACCGTCCAACTCGCCGGAGCCGAATTGAACCAGCAGATTCTGATCGATGGCCAGGATGCGCCCGCGCGCGTCGTCCGGCGCAACCGGTTCGAGCCATGAGCGAGAGCCTGCTGGTCCTGTTCCCCGGCACGCCCGGCGAAGCGCTGCCCTGGTCGCTGTGGCGCGACGGCGTGCTGATCGGCGAAGGCGTGGGGAGCGACGTCGCCGATGCGGTCGCGGCGCTGGAGCCGCCGCCCAAGGTCGCGGCGATCGTGCCCGCCGCCGATGCGCCGCTCTACCGCATCGAATTGCCCGACCTTGCGCCCGCTCAGGCGCGGGCCGCCGCCATGTTGATCGCTGCGGAAAATGCCGCCGCGCCCGCCGACACGCTGCACGTCGCGTTGGGGCCGAAGGCGGAGGACGGCGCGCGGATGGCGGCGGTCGTGGCCAGCGCGCGGATGATCGAATGGATCGCAATCTGCCGCGCGAGGGGGTTCGATCCGCGCCACATCGTCCCGGCCAGCGCGCTGTTGCCTGCGCCCGATGACGGCTTCCTAGCCGCGGAAATCGGGGGCGAGAAGCTGCTGCGTGGGCGCGAATGCGCGATGGTCGACGATGCGGCGACGCGGCTGATCGTCGGCGACGCCAATGTCGAGCCGGTCGCAGTGCCTCCGCTCGATCGCGCAATCGAGATGGCGGCGGTCGATCTGGCTCAGGGGCCGTTCGCGCCTCGCAGGCGGATGACGATCGACTGGAAACGCTTGCGACGCGTGGGCCTGTTCGCAGGCGCGGCCGCAGTGCTGTGGGTTGGCGCTGGCCTCGTCGATCTCGTCAAGCTGAACGCGGCGACCGATGCGCTTGAGGTCCGCGCGGTGGCGGTGGCGACGCCGCTGCTCCCCGGTGAGACGATTCGCGAGCCGCTGGCCCAATTGCGCGCCGCCAATGTCGCGCGCGGCGACGGCAGCGCCGAATTGCTGGCGATGCTCGCCGCCACCCAGCGCGCGCTCGCCGACATCCCCGATGCGGCGCTGACGGGCATCGGCTGGACCGGCGACGGCGCCCTCACCGCCAGTGTTCGCGCGCCAAGCCCCGAAGCGCTGGCGCAAGTGGTGAACGCGCTGCGCGCGCAGGGCTTCGTCGTGCCCGACGCCGCGCCGCAAAGCGCAGTCGATGGCCAACGCGCCGAATTGAGGATCAGCCGATGAGCGACGCGGTGCGGCTATGGTGGAAGGCGCGTAGCCTGCGCGAGCAACGCCTGCTGATCGTGATGGCGGCGCTGGCGATCGTCGTCATCGTCTGGCTGGGCATGTTGCGTCCGCTGTCCGACGCTCGCGCCGAGGCCCGCAAGCGGCATGGCGACACGCTGGTCGCGGTCGCGCAGATCGAGGCGGAAGCGGCTCGGTTGAGGGCGCTTCCTGCTCGATCGGCACCGAGCGGCGCGCCGATCGACGTTGTCCGTGCCGAGGCCGACGCCATCGCGATCACGCCGTCGCTGGTCCAGCCGGACGGCGGGGGGGTGCGCGTCGATATTCCGGTGATCGGTGCGCAGGCGCTGTTCACGCTGATCGACCGGATGCGCGCGCGCGGACTGTCGGTCGATACGCTGGCCGCGCGGCCGGAGGCGGGCGGATCGCTGGTGGTGACGATGCGGCTGGTGCCGACGGGAGGGCCGGCATGAGGTGGCGGATGACGATCCCGCGCTGGGGGCTGCTCGCGCTGCTGGTGCTCGCCGCGCTGGTCGCGCTGTTTCCGATGCGCGTGGCGATGGACCTGATCGGTCTCGATCGCGCCGGGTTCACCGCCCGCGAAGTGCGCGGCAGCGTGTGGAATGCGAGCCTGAGCGAAGCGCAGTTCGGTGGCGCGGCGCTGGGTGATGTCGATGCCAGCCTGTCGCCACTGCCCCTGCTGCTGGGTCGCGCGCAGGTCAACCTTTCCAACCCGACCGGGCTGAACGGTCGCGTGACGGTCGCCCGCCGATCGGTCGAGGCGGACATCGACCAGGCGTTGCTCGAAGGGTTTCCGGCGCTCGGCGCAGTCCGCATCGGCGCGCTGCGGCTGAGCGGCGTGGCCGTCAAGTTCGTCGACGGCCAGTGCGTCGAGGCGGGGGGCAATGTCAGCGCGGTCGTGACCTTGCCCTGGGCGGAGGGCGCGATCCCGCCGCTCGACGCGCGCATCCGCTGCGATGCGGGCGCGCTGCTGCTGCCGCTGGCCAGTGCGGGCGGCGCGGAACGGCTGGAACTGCGCGTCCACGGCGACCGCCGCGTCCAGGCGCGCGCAGTGGTGAGCCGCGTGCCGGCGATGCTGGTGCCGTTGCTGGGCGCGGCCGGATTCCGCGTTGCGGGCGATACGCTGGCGATCGAGCGCGAATGGACGCTCGGCGAGGGTTAGGCGTTATTGCGCGAGCAGCGCACTCGCCTGCGCCTGGCCCTGATCGCGGACGGCTTTCGCCTGCGCTTCGGCCTTTTCCTTCACCAGCTCGGCTTCCTGTTTCAGCGCGTCGCTGCGCACCTTGGCCATTTGCGCGTCGTAGCTTCCGCCGACGCCGCTCGCATTGACCATTTCCGCCGCTTGCGATTCGAGCGCGGCGGCGCGGTTGTTGGCTTCCGCTTCGATCTGGTCGGCCTGCGCTTCGGCGGCATCCTTGATGCGATCGGCTTCCTGTTGCTGCGGGGTGGGCTCAGCGCACGCGGCAAGCGTCAGGCCGAACGCCGCCAGCGCGGCAAGGGGAACGAAACGGGCCAAGGCAATTCTCCTTCGAATTCGTGCTAGCGCAACCCACAAGCGCAGGGAAGGTTCATCGCGCGCAGGGCTTCGCTTCGTCGCACGCCTGGCCTACAGCAGCCGCACCGATGATCGCGCGCCTGTCTTTGACCGATTTCCGCAACCATGCCGACAGCGTGATCGCCGCGCCGCCGGGATTCGTGGTGCTGGCGGGCGACAATGGCGCGGGCAAGACCAATGTGCTGGAGGCGCTGTCGCTGCTGGCGCCGGGGCGGGGGCTGAGGCGTGCAAGCCTGTCCGACATGGCGCGGCAGGGCGGCGGGGGCGGGTTCGGGATCGCGGCGACGCTGGCCGACGGGGTGGTGATCGGCACGGGAACGCTGGGCGAGGCTCCCGATCGACGGGTGGTGCGGGTGGACGGCGTCGCGACCCCGGCGACGGCGCTGGCCGAGCGCGTGTCGATCCTGTGGCTGACCCCGGCGATGGACCGGCTGTTCGTCGAGGCGGCAGGCGAGCGGCGGCGGTTCCTCGACCGGCTGACGCTTGCGCTTGCCCCCGGCCATGCGCACCATGCCGCGCGCTACGAAGCGGCGATGCGACAGCGCAACCGCTTGCTGGGGGAGGGCGTCGCCGATCCCGACTGGCTGGCGGCGCTGGAGGCGCGGATGGTCGAACATGGCGCGGCACTGGATGCCGAGAGGCGAGCGACGGTTTCGGCACTGTCCGAGCGGCTGGCCGGGGTCGAGAGCGATGCCTTTCCGCGCGCCGTGCTGGCGATTGGAGGCTGGTCGGGATCGTCCGACCAATTGCTTCAAGAACTCGCCAGCGGTCGCGTGCGCGATGCGGCGGCGGGGCGCACGCTTGCGGGTCCGCACCGGATCGACCTGGCGGTCACTCACCACGAAAAGGACCAGCCCGCCGCGCTTGCCTCGACCGGCGAGCAGAAGGCGCTGCTGCTCGGCATCCTGCTCGCCCATGCCGAACTGGTCGCCGATCGCACCGGGCGTCCGCCGGTGCTGCTGCTGGACGAGGTCGCCGCCCATCTCGACCCGGCGCGTCGCCACGCGCTGTTCGACCGGCTGGCGGGGCGGGGGCAGGTGTGGATGACCGGCACCGAAGCGCGGCTGTTCGACGGCGTGCCAGGCGATGCGCTGCGGCTGGAAGTTGCGTGCGGAAGGATCGACCCGCGCTGATTTGCGTTGCCGTTCCGAAACAAAATCCAATCGAAGGAAATCCATGCCCCGCGCGACGCCCGCCAAACTCGACATCCGCGAAGCCCGGCCCAGGGACATTCCGGGCATCCTGAAGCTGATCGAGACGGTCTATCCCGGCTGGGACAGCTATACGACCGGCATGATCCGGGGGCAGATCAACAACTTCCCCGAAGGCCAGTTCGTCGCGGTCTATGAAGGCGAAATCGTCGGTTACTGCGCGTCGATGCGGATCGACGAGGAACTGGCGCTGTCTGCGCATGACTGGGAATCGATCACCGGCAACGGGTTCGGCAGTCGCCACGATCCGACGGGCGACTGGCTCTACGGTTACGAACTCGCGGTATCGAACCAGCAGCGCGGGCTTCGGATCGCGCGGCGGCTGTACGAAGCGCGCCGCACCCTGGTCGAGCGGCTGGAACTGAAGGGCGTCGCGTTCGGCGGGCGGATGCCGAATTACCGGCGCAACGCCAGGAAGGTCGATAGCCCCGAGGACTATATCGAGCAGGTGCGCGAGGGGAAATTGCGCGACCCGGTGCTCAATTTCCAGATCGCCAACGGCTTCAACCCTATCGGGGTGCTCCCCGGATACCTGCCCGAGGACAAGGCGTCGGGGTCGTTCGCGGCGCATATGGTGTGGCGCAACCCCTATGTCGATCCTGACGAGCGCCCGCAGCACCGCGTGCCGCGCGATATCGAAAGCGTGCGGCTGGCGACCTGTCAGTTGCAGGCGCGGCCGGTGAAGGATTTCGACGAGTTCATCCGCAACATCGAATATTTCGTCGATGTGGCATCTGGCTATCGCAGCGATTTCGTGGTGTTCCCCGAACTGTTCACCCTGTCTCTATTGTCGTTCGAAAAGCGCGACCTGACGCCGATGGAGGCGATCGACCGGCTGACCGAGCACAGAAAGCCGCTGGTCGACAAGTTGAGCGAGATGGCGCTGTCCTACAACATCAACATCGTTGCCGGATCGCACCCGACGCGCACCGATGACGGCGAGATCCAGAACGTCGCCTATGTCTGTCTGCGCGACGGCTCGGTGCACGCGCAGGAGAAGATCCACCCGACCCCCAACGAAGCCTATTGGTGGAAGATCAAGGGCGGGGACGGGGTGGACGTGATCCAGACCGATATCGGGCCGATCGGCGTGCTGATCTGTTATGACAGCGAATTTCCCGAACTGGCGCGGCGGCTGGTGGACGAAGGTGCGCGGATCATCTTCGTACCGTTCTGCACCGACAATCGCCAGGGCTATATGCGGGTGCGCTACTGCGCGCAGGCGCGCGCGATCGAGAACCAGTGCTTCGTCGTGATGTCGGGCAATGTCGGCAACCTGCCCGGCGTCGACAATATGGATATCCAGTACGCGCAGTCGTGCATCCTGACGCCGTGCGATTTTCCGTTTGCGCGCGACGGCATCGCGGCGGAGGCGAGCGAGAATATCGAGACGCTGACGATCGCCGACGTGAACCTGGCCGACCTGACCTGGGCGCGGGCGGAAGGGACGGTCCGCAACCTGACCGATCGGCGGTTCGATCTCTATCGCATTGCCTGGTCGAAGAAACCGCGTGGCGGAAAGGCACAGCAGCCGCATGGGCGGCCGATGGAGCAGAAGGGGCCGGGTGGGGGTTGAGTCACTCGCCTCTTCCCCTTCGTCATTGCGAGCGTAGCGAAGCAATCCAGCCTTCCCGCAAGATGCACTGGATTGCTTCGCTAACGCTCGCAATGACGGTCTTGAGTGTGGTGAAGGCAATTACCCCGCTGGCGGGATGACCCGGTCGATGCGATAGACAATGCCGTTGCGGGCCATGACGGGCTCGCCGACGATGCGCGGGCCGTCTTCGCTGGTGCCGATCACGACTGAATCGCCCTGACGGCGCAACGCCAGCGGCTGTGCGCCCATCGTCGCGAGCTGGCCGGTGCCGCCTTCGGCTGCCAGCCCGCGCATCATGTCGTCGCGCGCGACATAGCCGGGTGAGATGTGCTGGCTGATGAGTGCGATCGCCTGAGGGCGGCCCGCTTCCGTCGAGAGCGCGGTGCGCTGATCTTCGGGCAAGCTCTCGAACGCGTCGTTGACGGGCAGGAATAGCGTGTAGCTGCCGACGCCGTTCAGCGTCCGCTCCAGCCCGGCCGATTTCAGCAGCCCGGTCGCGGTGGACAGGTCGCTCTGGCTGCCCAGCGCCGCCAGAATGTTGCTGTCGCTTTGCGCGGCTTCGGCGACATTGTTCGCGGGCGCATCGTCGCCGCATGCCGCCAGCGTCAACGCAGCGCCACCCAGCGCCGCGACCATGAGTTTCCGCATCCCTCTCGCTCCCCTTTTTATACGATCAGTTCGATTGCCTGCTGGATCAGCCGCGTCGTCGGATCGACTTCGTACACATAGCCGTCGCTGTAGCGGTACATCGCATCGTCGCTGTCGACATAGCGGTCGCGATAATCGAGCGGGACGTTGTAGAAATCATAGCCCGCGGGCATTTGCTGGCCGATGCCCCAGCTGTCGCCGGTCAGCAGTCCGGCAATCCCCTGAATGCCCTGCGTCTGGGGATCGACCGCGAAGATCGCGCCATCGGCGTAGCGATAGTCATAGGCGTCGTCATAGCCGTAGAAACGGTCATAATATTGCGGCACGTCGTAATTCTCATAGCCGCCGGGCCATTGGTTGCCCGCGAACAACGCGCCACCCAGCAGCGGCAGAAAGCTGCCGATCAGATTCGACGAGCGATCGACGCCGTACAGATAGCCATTGTCATAGCGCCAATCGTAGCGATCGTCGGGCTGCCAGCTGCGATAGCCCCACCATTGCTGATAAGGTTCGCGATCGTCCGCCAGCCGCCGCGCCTGTCCGGGGGGCAGGCAGCCAGTGCCCTGGCGCGCGAGGCCCGGGGGACAGCCCTGGATATAGGCGGGGGCCGAATAGACGTAGCGCCCGCGGTCGTAGCGGCGGATCGGCTGCCAATCGTCGCGGTCGCCGCGCGACCAGCGGATACCGGGACCGCGATTGGAGTCGACGATGCGGACACGGCGATCGCCTTCCCAGGCGCGCTTGCCCTTGGGCGCGGCGTCGCGGCCTTTTGCCCGGTCGCCCTTTCCGCGATCGTCGGTGACGCGGACATATTCGGGACCGCCGCGTTCGCGCGCAAAGTCCGGTCGGCGATCATCGCCGCGTCGCTCCGCCCTGTCGCGTCCCTGATTTCCCTTGCCGCGCGCATCGTCACGGCCCCGATCGGCGCGCTGTTCGCGGACGCGGTCATTGCCCTTTGCTTGCGGCGGTCCGCCGCGATCGTTGCCGCGCGCCTGCGGAGGTCCGCCGCGGTCGCCGCCCTTCGAGGGAGGGCCGGCGCGTTCGCCACCGCCCTTGCCCGGCGGGCCGTCGCCGCCCTTGCCCTGCTGCGAAAGCGCGGGGGCGGCGATGCCGAGCGCGGCGACGCCGGCGAGGAGGAACAGGTTACGCATTGCGACTCTCCGTACCGATCACGGCGTCTTCAACGTGGCGGGCGGCGAAATCGTTCCGGGGGCGTGCCATTGACAAATCGGGCGATTGCGCTCATATGCCGCACCGCAGCGCGGCTTTTTGCAGCGTGATCGGGCGGATTGCCGCCCAGGCTCGTCTCGCTGCCCACCGGCTTCCCTAGTCACGCGGGTCGTCATTTTTGACCCCGTCCCCTCGTGCGCCCGGCGCACGCGGAGCCGCACTGTTTTTTCAAGGAATATCATGACGTTTGCAAAACTCGGCCTGTCCAAGGCCGTTCTCGACGCGCTTGCGGCGAAGAACTACGACACTCCCACCCCGATCCAGCAACAGGCGATCCCGACCTTGCTCGACGGCCAGGATCTGCTCGGCATCGCGCAGACCGGCACCGGCAAGACCGCGGCGTTCATGCTGCCGTCGATCGACAACCTCATCAAGGCGAACGAGCGGCGCAAGCCGATGCGCTGCCGGATGCTGGTGCTCGCCCCGACGCGCGAACTGGCCAGCCAGATCGCCGACAGCGCGCGCACCTATGCCAAATTCACCAAGCTGACCGTCGCCACCGTGTTCGGCGGGGTGCCGATCGCGCGCAATCGCCGCGATACCTCGGCTGGCGTCGATATTCTCGTCGCGACTCCGGGCCGGTTGATGGACCTGATCGAACAGCGCTGCATGAGCCTGTCCGACGTCGAAATCCTGGTGCTGGACGAAGCCGACCAGATGCTCGACCTGGGCTTCATCCACACGCTCAAGAAGATCGTGACGATGCTGCCCAAGGCGCGCCAGACGCTGTTCTTTTCCGCGACCATGCCGACGTCGATCCGCGAGCTTGCCGACAAGTTCCTGACCGATCCGGCCGAAGTGCGCGTTGCGCCTGCATCGACCACCGCGGAGCGCGTCGATCAGTTCGTGACCTTCATCAACCAGGCGGAAAAGCAGATCCTGCTGACGATGTTCTTTCAGAACAACAAGATCGACCGCGCGCTGGTGTTCACCCGGACCAAGCATGGCGCCGACCGCGTCGTGAAGCTGCTGGCGTCGAACGGCATCGCGTCGAACGCGATCCACGGCAACAAGTCGCAGCCGCAGCGCGAAAAGGCGCTGGCCGAATTCCGCGCGGGCAAGGTGCCGATCCTGGTCGCCACCGACATCGCGGCACGCGGGATCGACGTCAGCGGCGTCAGCCATGTCGTCAATTTCGAACTGCCCAACGTCGCCGAACAATATGTCCACCGCATCGGTCGCACCGCGCGTGCCGGTGCCGACGGCATCGCCTTTGCCTTCTGCGCCGATGACGAGCGGCCCTATCTGAAGAGCATCGAGAAACTGACGCGCCAGAAGATCGAGGTCGTGCCGCTGCCCGCCAATTTCCAGGCGCAGGCAGAAGCCGTGAAGTCGAGCCGCGTCGGCCCGATCCCGGCGGAACGTCCCGATCGCGGACCGCGTGGCGGACGTCGTCAGGAACAAGGCCCGCGCCGTCCGCGCGCGACCCATTCGGCCAAGCCTGCGGGTCAGGGTCGCCCCGGCGGCGGTCGTGGTCGCGGTGGTCGCGGTCGTGGCGGCGGCGGGCGTTCGAGCGCACAGGCCTAAATCCCAGCGGATCGGCGTGCACGGCTGGATCATCCTCGACAAGCCGCTTGGCCTGGGCTCGACGCAGGGCGTGAGCGCGGTCAAGCGGGCGTTGCGCGACGGGGGATACCCGAAGCGCAAGGTCGGGCATGGCGGGACGCTCGACCCGCTCGCGACCGGCGTGCTGCCGATCGCGGTCGGAGAGGCGACCAAGCTGGCCGGGCGGATGCTCGATGCGTCCAAGGTGTATGACTTCACCGTGCGGTTTGGCGAGCAGACCGATACGCTGGATGCCGAAGGGCGGGTGATCGCGACCAGCGATGTGCGCCCGACTCTGGCTGCCGTCGAGGCGGTGTTGCCGCGCTTTACCGGTGCGATTGCGCAGGTGCCGCCGGCCTATTCGGCGCTGAAGGTCGATGGCGAGCGGGCCTATGATCTGGCGCGCGCGGGCGAGGATGTGGTGCTCGCGACGCGGGAGGTGACGGTTTTCGCACTTCATTCCTCCCCCATTGGGGGAGGTGGCGCGCGAAGCGCGACGGAGGGGGCTGGCCACAAAGCGCAGCGTTTGGGGCGTTCCCCCTCCACCAGCTTCGCTGGTCCCCCTCCCCCGATGGGGGAGGAATTGAGTGAGATCACTCTCACCGCCCATGTCTCCAAAGGCACCTATATCCGCTCACTCGCGCGCGATATCGCCATAGCGCTCGGCACGGTCGGTACCGTCACCCTGTTGCGGCGCGTCAAAGCCGGGCCGTTCGAGCTGTCATCCGCGATATCGCTGGACAAACTGGGCGAATCCGCTAAGGACCGCGCGCTTGAGGACATTCTCCTGCCGTTGAGGGCGGGGCTGGACGACATCCCGGCTCTACCCCTCTCCCCCGACCAGGCAGGGCTGCTCAGACAAGGGCGGGTCCTGGTCGGGATCGCTGCTGACGATGGCCACTATTTCGCGTGTACCGGGACCAAACCGATCGCGCTGGTAGAAGCCAGGGCCCATGAGGTTCGCGTCGTCCGCGGTTTCAACCTCTGATTTGAAAGGATGACGATGTCGATCACTCAGGAGCGCAAGGACGCGCTTGTCAAGGAACATGGCCGTGGCGACGGCGACACCGGCAGCACCGAAGTTCAGGTCGCGATCCTGACCGAGCGCATCGCCAACCTGACCGAGCATTTCAAGACCCACGCGAAGGACAATCATTCGCGCCGCGGTCTGCTGATGCTGGTCAACAAGCGCCGCAGCCTTCTCGACTATCTGAAGAAGAAGGACGCGCAGCGTTACACCGATCTCATCGCGAAGCTGGGTCTTCGCAAGTAACGCAATCGTTCGGCCCGCTTCGGCGGGCCGTTTACGTATTGCCTTGTCCCCGCGAAGGCGGGGATTAAGAGTTTCAGGCGCGACGCTTGTTACTCCTGGGCTCCCGCCTGATGCGGGAGCACAAGCGGGACGAGACAATTCGGTCGAGTCCCACGAGCCAATACTGGCTCCCTCATAGGCCCTCCGCGTGATCGGCACGCGGAGAGTGAAGGAAATCAAATGTTCGACATCAAGAAAGTAGACATCGAGCTGGGCGGAAAGACCCTCACGCTCGAAACCGGGCGCGTTGCCCGCCAGGCCGACGGCGCGGTGATCGCGACGCTTGGCGAAACCGTCGTCCTCTGCGCGGTCACCGCCGCGCGCTCGGTGAAGGAAGGCCAGGATTTCTTTCCGCTGACCGTTCACTATCAGGAAAAATATTCGGCAGCAGGCCGCATCCCCGGCGGCTTCTTCAAGCGCGAGCGCGGTGCAACCGAAAAGGAAACGCTGACCAGCCGCCTGATCGACCGTCCGATCCGTCCGCTGTTCCCCGAAGGGTTCTACAACGAAATCAACGTCATCGCCCAGGTGCTGAGCTATGACGGCGAAAACGAGCCCGACATCGTCGCGATGATCGCGGCATCGGCGGCGCTGACCATTTCGGGCGTGCCCTTCATGGGTCCGATCGGCGCGGCGCGCGTCGGTTACGAAAATGGCGAATACATCCTCAATCCGACGCTGGAACAGGTGAAGGGCGGCGAACTCGACCTGGTCGTTGCCGCTACCGGCGACGCGGTGATGATGGTCGAATCCGAAGCCAAGGAATTGCCGGAAGACGTCATGCTGGGCGCGGTCATCTTCGCGCACGACGCGGCGAAGAAGGTCGTGAACGCGATCATCGACCTCGCCGAAAAGGCGGCGAAGGACCCGTGGGAACTCGCCCCCGTTGCCGACAAGTCGGCTGCGATGGACCGCTTGCGCGGCCTGATCGGTGACGATCTGGCGGCGGCCTACAAGCTGACCGACAAGCAGGCGCGCCAGAACGCGATCAATGACGCGCGCACCAAGGCGCGCGACGCGCTCGCCGACCTCAAGGAAAGCGATCCCGAGCAGTATCTGGGCACGCTGAAGCTGGTGAAGAAGCTCGAGGGCGAAATCGTCCGCACCGCGATCCTGAAGGAAGGCCGCCGCATCGACGGTCGCGACACCAAGACGGTGCGCCCGATCGAGGCGATGGTCCATTTCCTGCCGCGCGCGCACGGTTCGGCGCTGTTCACCCGCGGCGAAACGCAGGCGATCTGCACCACCACGCTCGGCACCAAGGATGCGGAACAGATGATCGACGGCCTGAACGGCCTGTCGTACGAGCGCTTCCTGCTCCACTATAACTTCCCGCCCTATTCGGTCGGCGAAGTCGGGCGCTTCGGTGCGCCGGGTCGTCGCGAGGTCGGCCACGGCAAGCTCGCATGGCGCGCGCTGCACCCGGTGCTGCCGTCGATGGACGAGTTTCCGTACACGATCCGCGTGTTGTCGGACATCACCGAGTCGAACGGTTCGTCGTCGATGGCGACGGTGTGCGGCGGTTCGCTGTCGATGATGGATGCGGGCGTGCCATTGAAGCGTCCGGTGTCGGGCATCGCGATGGGCCTGATCCTCGAAGGCAAGGATTATGCCGTCATCTCCGACATTCTGGGTGACGAAGATCACCTCGGCGACATGGACTTCAAGGTCGCGGGCACGTCGGAAGGCATCACCACGATGCAGATGGACATCAAGATTGCGGGCATCACGCGCGAAATCTTTGAAGTCGCACTGAACCAGGCCAAGGAAGGCCGCGCGCACATCCTGGGCGAGATGGCCAAGGCGCTGAGCGACACCCGGACCGAACTGTCGGCGCACGCGCCACGGATCGAGACGATGCAGATCGACAAGTCGAAGATCCGCGACGTCATCGGCACCGGCGGCAAGGTGATCCGCGAGATCGTCGCGACGACGGGCGCCAAGGTCGACATCGACGACGAAGGCCTGATCAAGGTGTCGTCGTCCGACCTCAGCCAGATCGAAGCCGCGATGAACTGGATCAAGGGCATCGTCGAGGAAGCCGAAGTCGGCAAGATCTACAACGGCAAGGTCGTCAACCTCGTCGATTTCGGGGCGTTCGTGAATTTCATGGGCGGCAAGGACGGGCTCGTCCACGTCTCCGAAATCAAGAACGAGCGCGTCGAGAAGGTCTCCGACGTCCTGAGCGAAGGCCAGGACGTCAAGGTCAAGGTGCTGGAGATCGATCCGCGCGGCAAGGTTCGCCTGTCGATGCGCGTCGTCGATCAGGAAACCGGTGCCGAGCTGGAAGACACGCGCCCCGCACGCGAACCGCGCGAACGCGGTGATCGTGGCGACCGCGGTCCGCGCCGTGACGGCGGTGACCGTGGTGGTCGCGGTGGCGATCGCGGGCCGCGTCGCGACGGCGGCGGTGACCGCGGTCCGCGTGGCGGGGATCGGGGCGACCGCGCCCCGCGCCTCGAAAAGCGCGATGACGATGGCGGCGATATCGGCCTGCCGTCGTTCATCACCGAGAATTGATCTCGCACGATCGTTTTGGTGAATAATCGGGAAAGGGGTCTGGTTTCAGGCCCCTTTTTCGTTACGGCCTTGATCCGCTTTGTGGCGCGAGGCTAGGCTGACGCTAAAGGGTTGGTGCGCGGGGCACTCCTTTCTGTTCTGGATGCGAATGAACGAAGACCGTATCCAGACGAGCCATTGGCTCGAACGCCTGCCGATCGCGCAAGGCCGCCCGCTGGCGGCGTTTGCGGCGACGTGCGGGCTGATCGCGGGGGCGTATTTCCTGCGGGTGATCGCGGCACCGTGGCTGCCGCCGGGCTTTCCCTACGTCACCTTCTTTCCGGCGGTCATCATCGCATCGTTCCTGTTCGGGGTGCGGATGGGGGTGTTCGCCGGGATCCTGTGCGGACTGCTGGCCTGGTATTTCTTCATCCCGCCGCTGGAAAGTTTCCGGCTGGGGTCGGGGGCGGTCGTCGCGCTTGCATTCTACATTCTGGTGATCGGCACCGACCTGCTCATCCTCCACTGGCTGCAACGCACCAACAACCGGCTGGCCGACCAGCGCGAGATCAACCGCAGGCTGGCGGAGACGCGCGCGCTGCTGTTCGGCGAATTGCAGCACCGGGTCTCGAACAACCTTCAGGTCGCCGCCGGGCTGCTCGCGCTGTCGAAGCGGCGGGTGAGCGAGGCCGAGGGCAAGGCGGCGATCGACGAAGCGTCCCGCCGCCTGGCGCTGATCGGGCGGATCAGCCGCCAGCTTTACGACGCGGGCGGGGCAACGCGGTCGATGCGCGAATTTCTGGAGCCGCTATGCGCCGACGTGATCGACGCCAGCGGGCGAAAGGGCATCCGCTGCACCGTCAATGTCGCCGACGATGCGCCTTTGTCATCGGATGCGGCGATCCCGCTGGCGCTGATCGTGGCCGAGGCCATGGCCAACGCGATCGAACACGGTTTTGCGGATCGCGAACACGGCCTGATCGAGGTCGAGTTGACCCGCGACGGCGAGCGGGTGGTGCGGGTCGACGTGCGCGACGACGGCCACGGCTTGCCGCAAGGGTTCGAGATCGAGGCATCGAACAGCCTGGGCCTGCGCATCGCGACGATGCTGGCGGCGCAGTTGAATGGCCGGTTCGAACTGCTGGCGGGCAAGGGCACGACCGCGCGGTTGTCGCTGCCGGTATAAGCGGTTTCGCAGTCGCAGCATTCAGGCTTGTAATTCCAGCGATGCTGGCGCAATAGCGCCTGCATTCGACGGACTCGACCGGAGCAAGGCTCCGTGACGGGTGGCTCGGCCCGGCGCCTATCCCCGGGACAACCGGCACATTCGCTGCCGTAGCCATATTCGGACCTTCCATGACCAATCTCGCCACGCTTCGCCGCGACTGGCTTTCCAATCCGCGTGCGGAGATTCTCGCGGGAATCGTCGTCGCGCTGGCGCTGATCCCCGAGGCGATCGGCTTTTCGATCATCGCCGGGGTCGATCCGCGCGTCGGGCTCTATGCCTCGGTGGCGATCGCGATCGTCATTTCGTTCACCGGCGGGCGTCCGGGGATGATTTCCGCCGCCACGGCGGCGGTCGCGGTGCTCGTGATCCCGCTGGTCCGCGATCACGGCGTCGAATATCTGCTTGCCGCCAGCATCCTGATGGGGGTGATCCAGATCATCGCCGGTCTGCTCCGCCTCGACCTGGTCATGCAGTTCGTGTCGCGATCGGTCATCACCGGCTTTGTCAACGCGCTCGCCATCCTGATCTTCATGGCGCAGCTGCCGCAGCTGATCGGCGTGACGTGGCACGCCTATGCGATGATCGCGGGCGGGCTCGCGATCATCTATCTGTTGCCGCGCGTAACCAAGGCCGTGCCGTCGCCGCTGGTCGCGATCCTGATCCTGTCGGGGCTGAGCATCTATCTGGCGCTGCCGGTCAACACGGTCGGCGACATGGGCGAGCTGCCCGAAGGGCTGCCGTTCCTGGCGATCCCGCAAGTGCCGTTCACCTGGGAAACGCTGCGGATCATCCTGCCCTATTCGCTGACGATGGCGGCGGTTGGGCTGCTCGAATCGCTGCTGACCGCGCAGATCGTCGACGACATGACCGATACCGACAGCGACAAGCGCCGCGAATGCGCGGGGCAGGGCAGCGCCAACATCGTCAGCGCCTTTTTCGGCGGCATGGGCGGGTGCGCGATGATCGGCCAGTCGGTCATCAACGTGACGTCGGGCGGGCGTGGGCGCTTATCGACCTTCGTCGCGGGCAGTTTCCTGCTGTTCCTGCTGGTCGTGCTGGGGCCGTGGGTCGGCCAGATTCCGATGCCCGCGCTGGTCGCGGTGATGATCATGGTGTCGATCGGCACGTTCAGCTGGAATTCGATCCCCAATCTGCGCCGTCATCCCTGGCCGTCGTCGGCGGTGATGCTGACGACCGTGATCGTCGTCGTGGCGACGCACGACCTGTCGCTCGGCGTGTTGGCGGGGGTCTTGCTGTCCGGCATCTTCTTCGCGGGCAAGGTGCGGCGTATGTTCACGGTCGAGCGGCATGTCTCCGCCGACGGCGCGCTTGCGACCTATGTGGTCAAGGGACAGCTGTTCTTCGCCTCGGTCGACCGGTTCGAACGGGTGTTCAAGGGCGAGGAAAGCGCGCCGATGGTGATGATCGACATGACCCAGGCGCATTTCTGGGACATTTCCGCGGTCGGCGCGCTCGACAAGGTGGTCGCGCGGCTGCGGCGCGAGGGCAAGGCGGTTGAGATGGTGGGATATAACCGCGCAAGCGCCGACATCGTCGATCGCTTCGCGCTGCACGACAAGACCGGTGTGGAGATGGGCGTGGTGCCGCATTGAGGAAGCAAGTGCGGAGCGTCCGTTGCCCGGTGCTCCGCGCTTTCGACCGAAAGTGCCGGGGGTTCTGTTGCCCGGCCCCCCGGCGGCCGCTGGAATCCCCTTCTGTTGCCCGGTGGGGTCCGACCGCGCTTTTGTAAGAGTAACTTCAGGCCGTTAGGCCCTTAGTTACGCTGCAATCGCGAGTGCTTCGTTATCGTTGGCACTTGTGTAATGGGCCGTTGCGGTGGTCCCATTCCGAGCGAAAACGGCGCCTTTCAACACACGTCGATCCTGGTTCGGCCCCATCAGCGCCGCTGAACCGATCGTCGACACGCTTGGATATCGTGCCGCCGAGCGGCTCAGCTCCGGTGGTGGAGCCGCCGGGTACTGCCCCCGGGTCCGCTGTGCCTATTGTACGCCGCGATTTATCGCCATAGCCGGGCGAACCCGGCACGACCGATATAGGCGCTTTGATCTGTCTCGAAAAGGGGTGCCGGTTCAGATCAGCGGAGCCAGTGTTGCCGGATGAAATAGGCGGCAATCGCGCACGCCATGACCGCGCAGACCCCAACCACGCCCCAAAATGCCCACGGCTCCTGCGCATAGGGTATGCCCTCGACATTCATGCCCAGCAGCCCCGTCAGGAAGGTGAGCGGCAGGAACACCATCGCCGCGATCGCGATCACGAGCGAACGCTGGTCGAGCTGTTCGGCGCGCAGGTCGGTCAGGGTTTCGTGGACCAGGGCGGCGCGCTCGCGAATCGCCTCCAGCTCCTCTGCCATGCGCGCGGCGCGGTCGGCGGCGCTGGCCAGGTGCAGCCGATCTTCCTCCGACAGCCACGCCGCGGGCAGGTTAGCGAGCCTCTCGAGCGCCTGACGTTGGGGCAATACGAAGCGCCGATACCCGATCGCCTCGACGCGTACGCGGTTGACCGATCGGCGCAGCGCGAAGGCCTGCGTCGCTTCGAGACTTTCTTCGCAATCGTCGAGCTGGTCGCCCAGATCGGCGACCATCGGATCAAGTTCGTCGGTGATTGCCAGTGCGATTTCGGTGACGAGATCGCCCGGATCGAGCACGCGGCCTGCGCGCACCGCAGCGCAGACACGCTCGATCGCGTCGAGCGGCTGGCGCGATACCGACCAAACGCGCCCGGCGGACACGAACATGCGGATCGAGGCAAGCGAATCGCCTGGCTGATTAGAGCTGGTAGACAATCCGCGCAGGTTGATGACTGCACCGTCGCTGGCCGCGTCGCAGCGCGGGCGGGTTTCGGTTGCGGTCAGCGCATCGACGATGAAGGGCGGGAGACTGGCGCGCTCGGTGAGCCATGCGCGCACTTCGTTTTCGCCGAGGCTGAGATGCGTCCAGATCAATGCGCCGGTCGCGGTCGGCGCGTCGTCGATCGCGATCGAGTGCGCGACGCCATCGGCGGCGACCGCGAAGGCGAAACCGCTCACGCCGCGCGATCCAGGTCGATCGACAGGCCGGGGGGAAGGGCATCGGGCGGAGCGTCGCACGCAATTCGTGCGGCGTCGGCGCGCGCGCGGGCCAGGATGGCAGGCGGCATGTCGGGGCGATGAAACAGCGTGTCGGCGGCGGCCAGTGCGCGGGCCTCCCCCAACGTCAGGTCATCGGGATCATCGCTGCGCAGCCGGATGGTGACCAGCATGTCGGACGCTTCGCCCGCACGGTCCGCAAGCCACGCCTCGACGCCGTCCACAGCATCCGCGCGAAGCGGATCGAGGATTGCACCGTCGGACAATGCCGCACCCAGCGCTCGGCGCCGAGCGGCACCATCCGGCCAGCGCATGCGCATCTTTCCCCTCGCATCTTGAAGCGCCGAGGCCAGTGCCCCAAGCGAAGCGGGCAGCAGTAATTCGAGCCGCTGGCGCACCGCGGCCGCCAGCCCGGCGGACGCGCCGCCGGTGGAGATCGCGACCAGTACAGGCGAGCGATCGACGATCGCGGGCAGCGTGAAGTCGCACAAGCCAGGGCGATCGACCGCGTTGACCAGAACGCCGCGCGCTCGCAGATCGGCAACGACCGATTCTGCTGAGGCATCGTCATCGGCGGTGACGATTGCCAGTCGCGCATGCGGATCGTCCAGCCCGACGACATGCCCGCCCGCGCGTTCGATCAGGATGCGCTTGGCGTCTGCCGCTTCGCCTTCGCCGATCAGAATGACGGGCTTGCCCGCCAGTCGAACGACGATGGGCAAACCGTTCATCGCGCGATCAGTCTTCCAGCCATTCGGGCACGCGTTCGGCGGCCATCAGGTCGTTCGACGGGATGCGGTCGGCGACCACGGCCCAGCGTGTGCCCGATACCAGCACTTCAGGAACGAGCCCGCGGCTGTTGTAGCTCGACGCCATCGTCGCGCCGTACGCGCCCGCCGTGCGGAAGATCGCGAGGTCGTCCTGTTCCACCCGGTCGATGTCGCGCCCGGTGGCAAAGGTGTCGCCGCTTTCGCACACCGGGCCGACGATGTTCGCGGTCATCCGTCCCCCGCGAGGTTCGACTGCGTGGAAATCATGCCATGCGTCGTACAGCGCGGGCCGCGCGAGGTCGTTCATCGCCGCATCGACGATCACGAAAGGATCGCGCGCGCCGGGCTTGACGTACAGCACGCGGGTCATCAGCACGCCGGCATTGCCCGCAATCACGCGACCGGGCTCGAACATCAATGTGACGTCCCACCCGGCGGTCGCGCGTGCGACCATCGCGGCGTAATCGTCGGGCGTCGGCAATTGCTCGCCCGCGCGATAGGGGACGCCCAGCCCGCCCCCCAGATCGACATGGGTGATCGCGTGCCCCGCGCCGCGCAGGTCGGCGACCAACTGCCCGATCCGTCCGAACGCGGCCTCCAGCGGCGACAGATTGGCGAGCTGGCTGCCGATATGCACCGCGACGCCGCGCATATCGAGCCCCGGAAGCGCCGCCAGCCGGTCGTAGATGCCGGGCGCGACATCGATGCCGACGCCGAATTTCGCCTCTGCCTGACCGGTCGAGATCTTGGCATGGGTGCCCGCATCGACATTGGGATTGACGCGCAGCGTAGCGGGGACGCGCACGCCCCGAGCCGCGGCGAGTTCGGACAGGAGGCGCCCTTCGTCCTCCAGCTCGATGTTGATCTGGCCGATGCCCGCTTCGATTGCGGCCTCCAGCTCCCAGCGCGCCTTGCCGACGCCGGAAAACACGATGTGTTCGGGCGCGACCCCGGCGGCGAGCGCGCGGTTCATCTCGCCTGCCGACACCACGTCCGCGCCATAGCCGCAATTGGCGAGCACGCGCAGCACGCCCAGATTGGGGTTGGACTTGATCGCAAAGGCGATGTGGACGGGTTTTCCCTCGCCAACGCCTGCGTTCTGCAGCGCCTCGCGGAAGACGCGCGCGTGCCGTTCGAGCGTCGCCTGCGAATAGATATAGACGGGCGTGCCGACGCCTTCGGCGATGTCGGACACGGGGACGTCCTCGCAATGGAGCACGCCGTCCTTTGGGTTGAAATGATCCATCAGTTTGCGCCCGGCGGGGGAAGATCGAACGGATCGTCCTCGCGTTCCTGCGATTCGGTCAGGATTTCGTCGCTTCGGCCCGGACGCGTTTCGGGTGCGGGTTCGAGCAATTTGTCGGGGGTCGGGGTTTCGCGCGCACCATAGGGCGCGGGCGGCAGCGTCTTGCCTTCTTCGAGCTTGAGGGCGCCGCGCGAGCCGCAGGCGGTCAATGCCAGCGCGGTTGCGATCAGCAATAACGGCTTCATGCCTCAATCTCCCTGGCGCGCGCCGCCGCGGTCGCTTCGCGCACGCGCACCGGCGCGGTGCCGCCGAAACTCATGCGGCTTGCGACCGATGCCGTCACGGCCAAAACGTCGTAAATGCCGGGCTCGATGCGATCGTCGATGGCGTTCAGATCGTCGATCGAGAGATCGGAGAGTTTCGCACCGCGTTCGTCCGCCAGCGCGACTGCCCGACCGGTGATGTGATGCGCCTCGCGGAAGGGCACGCCCGCTTCGCGGACCAACCAGTCGGCCAGGTCGGTGGCGGTAGCATGGCCGCTTTCGGCCAGCGCCAGCATCCGATCGGTGCGGAACGTCGCGCTTTCGACCATCCCGGTCATCGCCGCGATCGACAGCGCGAGCAGGTCGGCGGCTTCGAACACCGGCGGCTTGTCGTCCTGCATGTCCTTGGAATAGGCGAGCGGCAGCCCCTTCATCGTCACCATCAGCGCGGTCATGCAGCCCATGATCCGCCCCGAATGGCCGCGAACCAGCTCGGCGGCATCGGGATTGCGCTTTTGCGGCATGATCGAGCTGCCGGTGGACCATTGATCGCTCAATGCGACGAAGCCGAAGGGCTGCGAGGCCCAGATCACGAATTCCTCGGCCAGACGCGACAGGTGCAGCGAACATTGCGTGGCGGCGGTCAGGAAATCGAGCGCGAAGTCGCGGTCGCTGACGCCGTCGAGCGAATTGCGCGTCGGGCCGTCGAAGCCCAGCGCCGCCGCCGTCATTTCGCGATCGATCGGAAAGCCGGTGCCCGCCAGCGCCGCCGACCCCAATGGGCACAGGTTCAGTCGCGCGCGGGCATCGCGGAACCGCGCGGCGTCGCGGTCGATCATCTCGAAATAGGCCATCAGGTGATGGCCGAGCGTTACCGGCTGCGCGCTTTGCAGATGGGTGAAGCCGGGCATCACCGCGTCGGCATGTTCCTCCGCGCGGGTCAGCAGCGCGTCCTGCAAGGCAGCGAGCGCCTCCAGCGTCTGGTCGGTGGCGTCGCGCACCCATAGTCTGAAATCGGTCGCGACCTGATCGTTGCGGCTGCGCGCGGTGTGGAGGCGACCGGCGACGGGGCCGATCTTGTCGGCCAGCCGCGCCTCGGTCTGCATATGGATGTCTTCGAGCGTCAGGTCTTCGGTAACGCCGTTCGCCTCGTAATCGGCGGCGACCGCGTCCAGACCGGCATCGATCGTCGCGGCGTCCTCCACGCTCAGGATGCCGGTCTTGCCCAGCATCGCGACATGGGCTTTCGATCCGGCAATGTCCTGACGCCACATTCGCTTGTCGAACGGGATCGAGGCATTTATCTCGCGCATGACTGCCGACGGGCCTTCGGCGAAGCGCCCGCCCCACATGCTATTGGAGGTGCCGTTGCGCCCGGAAATCTCGCTTCTCCTGCCTGCCATACTCATTCTCGGCGCTTGCGATAGGCAATCGGCGGACAACGCACAAGCAAGCGCGAATGTCGCTGCCGAAACCGCCGCTACGCCGCCCGGATTCGAGGCCGACAAGCTGGGTCAGGTGAGCCGCGAGAATGCCGGCGAGGCCGCGCCCGACACGCCGTTCACCGCCCCTGATGGCAGCGAGACGACGCTTGCCGATTTCCGCGGCAAGCCGGTGCTGGTAAATTTGTGGGCGACCTGGTGCGCGCCCTGCGTGGCGGAGATGCCGACGCTCGATGCGCTGGCGGAACGTGAGGGCGAGCGCTTGCAGGTGCTCGTCATCAGCCAGGATCTGGACGGTGCGGAAAAGGTCGCGCCATTTTTTGAAAAGGCGGCGTTCAAACGCCTGCAGCCTTATCTTGAGCCTGGCATGGCGCTGTCGGTCGGCTATGGCGCCAACCTGCCGACGACGATCCTCTACGACGCCGAAGGGCGCGAGGTGTGGCGCGTGCTGGGCGATACCGACTGGACCGGCAAGCCCGCCGCCGACCTGATCGCCGAGGTTTTCTGACGCCCCTCTGGCTCCCGCTCGCCGGTGCGATCGGCGGAGCGATCATCGGCAGCTACCTCGCGACGCTGGCGATCCGCTGGCCGCTGGGGGAGAGCGCGAGCCGGGGGCGGTCGCGGTGCGACGCATGCGGCGATGCGGTTCACTTCGCCTCGCTCGTTCCGATCCTGTCCTATGTCGTCCAGCGCGGGCGATGCCGCTCGTGCGGCGCGGCGATCGATCCCGTCCATCCGACGATCGAACTTGCGGCTGCACTCGTCGGCGCAGTCGCGCTGGTCGTCGCGCCGCCCGCACAGGCGATGGCCGGAATGGCGTTCGGATGGGCGCTGATCCTGCTCATCGCGCTCGACGCCCGGCATTTCTGGCTGCCCGACCGGGTGACGTTGCCGCTGGTTGCGGGTGGGTGGGTCGCCGCGGCGCTGGGGCTGGGCGTCGCGCCGCTCGATTCGCTGATCGGCGCGGCGGCGGGGTTCGCGGCCTTGTGGCTGATCGGCGCAACCTACCGGCTGGCGCGCGGGCGCACGGGGCTGGGCGGCGGCGACCCCAAATTGCTGGCGGCGATTGGTGCGTGGCTGGGGTGGACGCCGCTGCCTTTCGTGTTGCTGGGCGCGGCGCTGATGGGGCTGGGCATCGCGCTGTTGCGGCGCGCGATGGGTCAGGCGGTCAGCGCGACCGACCGCGTGGCGTTCGGCGCGTTGATGGCGCTGGCGGCGTGGCCGATCTGGGCGGTGATGGTGGCGAGCGGGAGCTGAAGGCTGCAATCGTCATTGCGAGCGGAGCGAAGCAATCCAGTACGACGCGCACGGAAAGCTGGATTGCTTCGCTCCGCTCGCAATGACGGCGGGAACAGGGCGATCTCGCTTAAATGCCCGCCAAATTCTGCTCGCGCAGCCTTGCCTGCGCGCGCTTGTACGCCACCGGCTCGGCAATGTTCAGCCGCTTGCGCGCCGCCTCAAGCGGTTCGGCCAGCAGGGTTTCGTAATCCTCCGCCGACAGCCATTTGGCGCGCTTGCCGTGGCGATAGCCTTCGATCACCGCCTTCAGGAACAGCCGTTCGCCGGTAACGCGCAGCGACTTGATCGCCGCCCCTGCGCCGATCGCGGCCCAGCCCAAGCCGCCGGTCTGGGCATAGCTGAACGCGACCAGACACGCCTCGCCCAGATGTTCCTCGGCGGTGTAGCCGGTCAGGACGTGCCAGATGTCGTGGATGTCGCGCTCGCGCCGCCCAAACCAGCTGACGGGATGCTCCAGATCGCGCCAGCCGTCGTTATCGGTATAGCTGATGTCGGCGAGCCCATCGGCGGAAAAGCCGGTGCGGTCGAGGAAGGCGCGATAATGCGCGCCCACCGAGCCTTCGGGCAGCGAGTCGATCCATTCGCGATTGGAGAAAAGCCTTGCGAGTTCGGTGCGGCGATAGGCGATGCGGCCGCCCTCGGGGGTGCGGATCAGCCTGGCATAGTTGCGCTGCGCGGAGTCGCCATTCAGCGCGCGCATGATGCGGAACACCTGCACCGTATCGTCGCCATTGGCGAGCAGCTTGCGCAACGCCGCCCATGCCGCGCCCCAATCGCGCTTCATGGGGAGTGCGGGATTGATTGGTTGCTCGATTGCCTGAGTCGCCATCATCGAACCCTTAACTGACATTGATGTCAGTTATGACGGCAGAGGGTTAAGATTTCAAGAGCGTTGGTACGCAACAGCCTATCCACAACCGTCATCCCAGCGAAAGCTGGGATATCAGGCAGGGGAGTGATGCGGCTTGAGATCCCGGCTTTCGCCGGGATGACGGGTTTGTGGCGGGGGCCTGGAGACGTGAAGGGCGACCGGCGTTATCCGCCAATCAAACCCGCATCGGCATCAGCACGTAGAGCGCGGGTGCCTTGTCGTTCTCGCGGATCAGCGTCGGCGCGGCGGCGTCGGCCAGGTGCACTTCGACCAGATCGCCTTCGACCTGACCCAATATGTCCATCAGATATTTGCTGTTGAAACCGATCTCGAAGCCCTGGCTCGCATAGTCGCCGGGGACTTCCTCTGCTGCAGTGCCGTTTTCGGGGCTGGTGACCGACAGCGTGATCTTGTCGCGGTCGAGCGCCATTTTCACCGCGCGGGTCTTTTCCGTGGCGATGGTCGAGACCCGATCGACGCCGGCCATGAAGCTTTTCGGGTCGATCTTCAGAATCTTGTCGTTGGCGGTCGGAATCACCCGCGAATAATCGGGGAAGGTGCCGTCGATCAGTTTGGAGGTCAGGATGGCGCGGCCGAGATCGAAGCGGATTTTCGAGCCCGATAGCGACACGCCGACCGACCCGTCGACCTCGTCGAGCAGCTTGCGGAGTTCGCCGATGCATTTGCGCGGCACGATGACGCTGGGCATTTCCTCGGCGCCATCGGGGCGCGGCACGGTGACGCGCGCCAGGCGGTGACCATCGGTCGCCGCCGCCTTCAGGACCGGCGTGCCTTCGTCCGAGACGTGGAAGAAGATGCCGTTCAGGTAATAGCGGGTTTCTTCGGTCGAAATCGCGAACCGCGTCTTGTCGATGATCGCCTTCAGCGTTTCCGACGGAAGCTCGAACTGGGTCGGCAATTCGCCCTCGGCGATGACCGGGAAATCGTCGCGCGGCAGCGTGCCGAGCGCGAACCGCGCACGGCCCGCGACGATCGACAATTTGCCTTCCGCGGCGGTCAGTTCGACCTGCGCGCCTTCGGGCAATTTGCGGACGATGTCGAAGAAAGTGTGCGCCGAAACCGTGGTCGCGCCCGCCTGATCGACGGCAGCGGCGACGGTTTCGTCGATCTGGAGGTCGAGGTCGGTCGCCATCAGGCGGATGATGCCGTCGGCGGACGCATCGATCATCACGTTCGACAGGATGGGGATGGTATTGCGCCGCTCGACCACCGACTGGACGTGGCTGAGCCCCTTGAGCAGGGTTGCGCGTTCGATCGTCGCCTTCATCATGTACCCCCGGGCCGCCGCCCCTTTTTTGAAACCCACCGTGATTCGCATGTGCGGCCGGTGGCATTGCGCCGAATTTATCCTTAGCGCGAAAAAGGGCCGGGGCAAGCAGCCCCGACCCCTCCCATATCCAGATTCGATACCCGCCTACGCTACTGGGGCATCGTTCCGGTCAGAGCGTTCAGAAACGCACGCCGACGCCGGCGACGACCTGATGACGATCGGTATCGATGTCGAACTGGCCGGTCGTCGCGCCGTTGCGGAACTGAAAGTCCGCTTCGCGATAGTTGGAATAACGATATTCGAGCTTCGCATAGGTGTTGCGACCGATTGCCTGTTCAGCACCGGCACCGACGCGCCAGCCTTCCAGCTCGAAATTCTCGTCGGTCGTGGTCGTGCCGTCGCTGCCAAGCAGGTTGAGGCGAGCATTGGTGTAGCCGCCCTTTGCATAGACCATGGTGGTGGGCGCAACCATCGCACCGACACGCGCGCCGATATAGATGTCGCGGCCAACGCTGACTTCACCGAAACCAAAGGTGTTCGGATTGACGCGGTTGGTTTCGACCTTGCCGGTCGATCCACTCAGTTCGGCTTCGGCACCGATCACCAGACCGTTGTTCAGCGCGAAATCATAACCGATTTCGCCGCCATACAGGAAGCCGTCGACCTTCTGGTCCACACCTTCGATGCTTTCGGTGGTGCCGGGACGCAGACCGTCAAAGCCGCCGACGACGCCGACGCGGGCGCCGGTGAACGTGGGATTCACATCCTGGGCGAAGGCGGGCGTTGCAAAGGCCGACGAGGCGGCGAGTGCGACAATGAGTGCGTTACGCATAAGAAACTCCATTCCTTACAAATCCCGGATCGTGCCGGGGAGGGAGCTAAATGGTGCGGCGCGGCGAATGTTGCATGAACCTCAGATAAACAAGGATTTCCGTTGCTTTTGGGCCACAGGGGCTTGAAATGGTGGCCGTGGACGACAAGGCATTGGGTGCGATGGATCGAGCGGCGACACGCAAGGGACGCGACATCATCGCGCGCCACGGGGAGACGGTGTTCAACGTCGTCAAACGGTTGCAGGGCACCCATCCGCATACGCCGCTGACGCGTGCGGGCTTTGCCCAGGCCGACGAAATGGGGCGGGCGTTGCGGGCCGAGCTTGGTGCGAAACCTGCGCTCGAATTATGGGCATCGCCGACCGGACGCGCGCTTCAGACCCTGGCGGTGATCGCCGAGCATCTCGAACTCGATTGGCACGCGGCGCAAACCGACGAGCGGCTCACCGAGATCGACATGGGCGACTGGGGAGGGCGCTATTACGCCGAGATTTTCGCCGAGGCCGGGAATTTCATCGACCCCGAAACCGGACTTTTCGCGGTTCCGGCCCCGCGCGGGGAGTTTTACGATGGCATCGCCGCGCGCGTTTCCGCCTGGGCCGACGATACCGACCGTGACGGCGACCGACTGGTCATCATGCACGGCATGTCGAGCCGGGTGCTGCGCGGCGTGCTGACCGGCGCGGACGTGCTGCCCAAGTTCCGGGCGCCGATTGCGGGCGGATTGCCCCAAGGCACCGTGGTCGCGATCGAGGGCGGGGTCGAGCGCATCGTCCATCGCGGCACCGGACACGCCCCGGCATGATCCTGGTCGCGCTGCTTGTCGTCCTGCAGACGCAAGCCGCGCCAGAGCGGCCCGCGGGGCGCGTCACGATCGGCGTCCACCAAAGCTGGGGCGCATTCCGCGACGCCAGCCCCCGGCGCTGCTTTGCGATCGCACGGCCACCGGGCGCAGGCCAGCGCAACCCTGCCTTCGCCAGCATCGGCATCTGGCCGGGCAGCGCCCCCCGCCCGCAATTCCACGCCCGGTTGAGCCGCGCGAAACGCCCCGACGCCCGCGTCACCCTGTCAATCGGTGAACGCCGCTTCGCGCTGATCGCCGGCGCAACCGACGCCTGGGCCCCCGACCCCGCCACCGACGCGGCGATCGTCGCGGCGATGCGCGGCCAGCGCAGCATGAGCGTGGAAAGCGTCGGCGCAAACGGCCGCCCCTTCGCCGACACCTATGCGCTGGGTGGCGCGGCGACCGCCATCGACGCGGCGGTGCTGGGCTGCGCGCGGTGAAATTCTGGCTCTGGCCCGATCGCTGTTATCGCTGGGCGCGGCGAACCGATCCATCGGGCATGATGAATCTTGTGCTGCTGCCCACGATGATCGGCGGGGTGGCCACGTTCATTCTGATGTTATGGGGTCACGTTCATCTAACCCCCCAGAGCCCGACCGCCTATATTTTCGACCGGGCGTTGCTCGTGCTCTTCATTATTTCGGTTCCATGCTGGCTTGGTTATGCTGGGGTCCGATTGCTTTTGGAAATCGCCCCGGCGGTCCTCGCAATTGTCAGGGGCGCAAGATGGATGCGGCGGACGGCGGCACCGCAGTGGCGATCCGGCTGGCGTGCGGCGGGCCGAATTATCGGCGGTCTGTTCCGGCGGACAGGCTGATCCAACGCAACCTAGCGTTCGGGCAGCTTTTCCCCTATATCGCGCGCCATGCAGACAGCTTCCGTCGTTCCCATGTCCATTCCGGGGCATATCGATCCCGTGCCCGTGCCGCGTGCCTTGGTGCCGCGCAGCGACGGGCGAATCGATCTGCTCGGCCTGTCCAAGATGGACTTGCGCATGGCGCTGGAGACGTCGCAGCTCGACCCCAAGCAGGCGAAGCTGCGCGCCAAGCAATTGTGGCACTGGATCTATAATCGCGGCGTCACCGAATTTTCGAAGATGACCGACATTTCGAAGACGATGCAGCCCTGGCTGGAGCAGCGCTTCGTGATTTCGCGGCCCGAGGTGGTCGAGGCGCAGGTGTCGACCGACGGTACGCGCAAATGGCTGCTGCGGTCGGACGACGGCCAGGATTACGAGATGGTGTTCATCCCCGACGCCGATCGGGGGACTTTGTGCGTTTCGAGCCAGGTCGGCTGCACGCTCAATTGCCGTTTCTGCCACACCGGAACGATGCGGCTGGTCCGCAACCTGACGCCGGGCGAGATCGTCGGTCAGGTCATGCTGGCGCGCGATGCACTGGGCGAATGGCCGAGCCAGCCCGACGGGCGGATGCTGACCAACATCGTGATGATGGGGATGGGCGAGCCGCTCTATAATTTCGATTCGGTGCGCGACGGGTTGAAGATCGTCATGGACGGTGACGGCATTGCCCTGTCCAAGCGCCGCATCACGCTGTCGACCAGTGGCGTGGTGCCGATGATGGCACGCGCGGGCGCGGAGATCGGCGTGAATCTGGCGGTGTCGCTACACGCAGTGACCAAGGAAGTGCGCGACGAAATCGTGCCGCTCAACCGCAAATACGGGATCGAGGAACTGCTTCAGGCATGCGCCGATTATCCCGGTGCGAACAACGCCCGGCGGATCACGTTCGAATATGTGATGCTGAAGGACAAGAATGACAGCGACGACGACGCGCGCGAACTGGTGCGGTTGCTGCGGCACTATGACTTGCCCGCCAAGGTCAACCTGATCCCGTTCAATCCTTGGCCGGGCGCGCCCTATGAATGTTCGGAGCCGGCGCGGATCAAGGCGTTTTCCAAGATCATCTTCGAATCGGGAATCTCCGCTCCCACTCGCACCCCGCGCGGGCGCGACATCGATGCGGCGTGCGGACAGTTGAAAACCGCGGCGGAGAAGAAGACGCGGGCGGAACTCGACCGGCTGGCCGAGGAAAAACAGGCGGCGCTGGGTTAACGACATCCGGTCGCCCTTGAACCGGCCACCACGACCGACCCAGTTCCGTCATTGCGAGCGAAGCGAAGCAGTCCAGAGCCCTGTGCGGAAGGGTGGATTGCCGCGCCTCGCTCGCAATGACGATTAGGAGCATGGCCGCCCTGCTCGGAGTGCTGCCCCTCGACAAGTGCCTGCCCATCCGCTCTAGCGATGGGCGATGCTCGATGCCGCCGCTTTCACGCTTGCTCTGGTCGCAGGGATCGCCGGGGGCGTGATGAATGCGCTGGCGGGTGGGGGCACGTTCGCGACGTTGCCTGCGCTGTTGGCAATCGGGCTGCCCGCCAACATCGCCAATGCGACCTCCAATGTTGCGCTGTTGCCGGGCGCGGCGGCAAGCGCGTGGACGTTTCGCGACGAGTTGCGCCCGATTGCGCGGGTGGCGATCCCGGTGCTGGCGGCGATCACCTTTGCGGGCGGGTTGCTGGGAAGCTGGCTGCTAGTGGTGACCCCCAGCGACACGTTCGACGTCATCATCCCGTGGCTGGTGCTCTATGCCTTCGTCGTCCTGCTGATCGGCAAGCGCGGGGCGGCGTGGCTGGCGGAGCGGGTGACGATCGGGCGGCGGGCGTTGATGGCGGTCCAGTCGCTGCTGGGCATCTATGGCGGCTATTTCGGCGGCGGGGTGGGGTTGATGACGACGGCCACCTACGGCCTGCTTGCCGGGATCGGCCCGCGCGAGATGTTCGCTGCGCGCACGCTGATGCTGGCGGTCGCCAATCTGGCGGCGGCGATCGTGTTCATCGGTTTCGCGATGGTCGACTGGCGGTCCTGCGTGCCGATGCTGATCGGCGCGATCCTGGGCGGATGGGGTGGCGCGCATCTGGGCAAGCGTCTGGCGCCGGGTCCGGTGCGTATCTGGACGTTGCTCGTCACCGGCGTCACCACGATCGTGTTTTTCGTTCGTGCTTATGGTTGAGCGGGATTAGGATCGAGCGGGGAGGAGGCGTGGATGGGCGATGCGACGCAAGACGGGACGGAGCGCCCGATGATCTATCGCCACCGGCTGGCGACTCGGCTCTGGCACTGGATCAACGCCGTCACGGTGATCGTGTTGCTGGGCAGCGGGCTGATGATCCTGAACGCGCACCCGCACCTCTATTGGGGCCAGTTCGGCGCCAATTTCGACGAACCCTGGTTCAGCGTGTCGATGGTATTTGCCGACGGACGCGTGCCCGGATGGCTGACCATCCCCAGCAATTACAGCCTGTCCGCCGCGCGGCGCTGGCATCTGTTCTTCGCGCTGATACTGGGGTTCGCGCTGCTCGTCTTCATGATCGCCAGCCTCGTCAACCGTCATTTCAGACGCGACCTGACCGTGGCGCGCGAGGACGTGTCGCCCAAGCACCTCGCCCACGACGTGCGCGAGCATCTGGCGCTGCGCTTCCATGATCCCGCAAAACCGGCGCGCTACAACAGCTTGCAGAAATGGAGCTACATCCTCGTCATCTTCGTGATGCTGCCGCTGGTGATCCTGACCGGGCTGACCATGTCGCCGGGAATGAACGCGGCGTGGCCGTGGCTGCTCGACCTGTTCGGCGGGCGGCAATCGGCGCGCTCCATCCATTTCATCGTCGCGATGCTGCTCGCCGGATTCATTGTCGTGCATCTGGCGCTCGTCATCCTGGCGGGGGTGTGGAACGAGCTGCGCTCGATGATTACCGGCTGGTGGAGTGTGCCCGGCCATCACCGACAAGAGGACAAGCCATGATCCATCGTCGCACGGTAATCGCCGGACTGGCGGTGGGCGCGGGCGGGCTGCTCACGGGCTGCGACCGGCTGAACGACAGCGAAGGGTTTCGCGGATTGCTCCGCCGTGGTGAGGACGCCAACCTTGCGCTCCAGCGACTGTTGGTGAACCGCAACGCACTGGCGCGCGAATATCGCCCCGACCAGATGTCGCCGATCTTTCGCGCCAACGGCACCAGGCGACCCGAAGGCGATGCCTATGCCGCGCAGGCCGCCGCGAATTTCGCCAATTGGCGCATTACCGTCGACGGCTTGGTCGCCAATCCGCTGTCGCTGTCGATGGACCAGATCCGCGCCATGCCCGCCCGGTCGCAGATCACCCGCCACGATTGCGTCGAGGGGTGGAGCGCAATCGGTAAATGGACGGGGCCGCGGCTTTCGCTGATCCTCGACACCGCACGCTTGCAGCCAGCGGCCAAGTATCTGGTGTTCCACTGCGCCGATACGCTGGGCGGTCGGCCCTATTATGAATCGATCGACCTGGTGGACGCGTTTCACCCCCAGACGATCATGGCCTGGGCGATGAACGACCGGGTGCTGGGCGTGCCTTACGGCGCGCCGGTGCGCCTTCGGGTGGAACGCCAGCTTGGCTACAAGCACGCCAAATTTGTCGAGCGGATCGAGGCGGTGGCGTCGCTCGACGGCCTGTATGGCGGCAAGGGCGGCTATTGGGAGGATGTCGCCGATTATGAATGGTATGCGGGGATCTAACGCGGATAGCGGCGGTCCATGTCCGCGAGCGAGGCGGCGATCAGTTGTTCCAGCACGCCCATGTCGATGTCCGACAGGCGTTTGACGTAGAGGCAAGACTTGCCGGTGCGGTGCTTGCCGAGCCGCGCCATGAGGTCGGCATGTTCGGGAAATTCGTCCGACAGGTAAAATACCAGTTCGGCCTTGCGTGGCGAAAAGCCGATGCGTGGCATGTCGCCCTCGCGCCCGCTTTCATATTTATAGTGGCACGATCCGAAGCCGATGATCGACGGCCCCCACATCGCGGCGGGTTCGCCGGACAGGCGCTCCATCGTCGCACGGACGAGTTTGGCATCCTCACTGCGCTGTGGCGGCTCTGCGGCGGCGATGAAGGCATCGACCGAAGCGGTGGTGGGCTGGGTCTTGTTTTCGGACATCGGCGGCTCTCCCGCCATCGAGCATATCGCAAATGCGGCTCTCGGAACACGTTTCTCGACCTCAAGCTTTCAGAGCTTGAGGTCGAGAAGCGCTGCCGCGCCATTGCGCCAGCCGCTGCACACGCATAGAGCGCGCCCCAAATCCCTGCCACCCGGAGACCCCGCCATGACCGATCCGATCAACAAGGTCGTCCTCGCCTATTCGGGCGGGCTCGACACCAGCGTCATCCTGAAATGGCTCCAGCAGCATTATAACTGCGAGGTCATCACCTTCACCGCCGATCTGGGCCAGGGCGAGGAACTGGAGCCCGCGCGCGCCAAGGCCGAGTTGATGGGCGTGAAGCCCGAACACATCTATATCGACGATCTGCGCGAGGAATTCGTGCGCGATTTCGTGTTCCCGATGATGCGCGCCAATGCGCTGTACGAAGGGCTCTACCTGCTCGGCACGTCGATCGCGCGGCCGCTCATTTCCAAGCGCCTGATCGAGATCGCGCGCGAAGTCGGTGCGGACGCGATTTCGCACGGCGCGACCGGCAAGGGCAACGACCAGGTGCGCTTCGAGCTGTCCGCCTATGCGCTGGCACCCGACATCAAGGTGATCGCCCCGTGGCGCGAATGGGATCTTACCAGCCGCACCGCGCTGATCGACTTTGCCGAGAAAAACCAGATTCCGGTGCCCAAGGACAAGCGCGGCGAATCGCCCTTTTCGACCGACGCGAACCTGCTTCACACCTCGTCGGAAGGTAAGGTGCTCGAAGATCCCTGGGATGAAGTTCCCGATTACGTCTATTCGCGGACCGTGAACCCCGAGGACGCGCCCGACACGCCAGAATTCATCACCATCGATTTCGAAAAGGGCGACGGCATCGCGCTGAACGGCGAGGCGATGAGCCCGGCGACGTTGCTGGCGGCACTCAACGAACTCGGCCGCAAGCATGGCATCGGTCGCCTCGATCTGGTCGAGAACCGCTTCGTCGGGATGAAGTCGCGCGGGATGTACGAAACGCCGGGCGGGACGATTTACGCGCTCGCGCATCGCGGCATCGAACAGATTACGCTCGATCGCGGCGCGGCGCATCTGAAGGACGAGCTGGCGCCGCGTTATGCCGAGCTGATCTATAACGGCTTCTGGTTCGCGCCCGAACGCGAAATGCTCCAGGCGGCGATCGACCACAGCCAGGAAAAGGTCGCAGGAACCGTCCGGCTGAAGCTCTACAAGGGCGGTGTCTATGTCGTCGGGCGCAAGTCGCCCCACACGCTCTATTCGGAAAAGGTCGTGACCTTCGAGGACGATCAGGGCGCCTATGACCAGCGCGACGCGGCAGGGTTCATCAAGCTCAACGCGCTGCGGCTGCGGCTGCTGGGACGCCGCGATCAAGCGTGACGCGGTTCGCGCCGGAGAGGGTTGGTTAACCATCTTCGCCTAAGCCGGTGCGATGCCGCCCATCGCCCGGCCCGCCCCGACGTTTTCCGCGCCGACCCTGTGGCTGGCGGTGGGACTGTGCGCGGTGCTGGCGGCAGGGCGCAGCCTGTCCGGCTGGGCGGCGCTCTCGTCATACAATCTGCCCGATACCGACGATGTCATGCGGCTGGTCCAGATTCGCGACTGGCTGGGCGGGCAGGGGTTTTTCGACCTGACCCAGTATCGGTTGGGCGGCGCCGACGGCACGCCCATGCACTGGTCGCGGCTGGGCGACCTTGGCCCTGCGGCGATCATGCTGGCGGCGCGGCCGATCCTGGGCGTGAGCGGTGCAGAGCTTGCCGCGCTGATCCTGTGGCCGAGCCTGTTGTTCCTGGCCTTCATGCTGCTGAGCGGATCGATCGCGCGCGTGCTCGGCGGCGATCGGGCAACCGGGGTTGCGATCGTGCTGGCCGCGCTCGCCTTTCCGGCGGCGGCGATGTTCGTGCCGGGTCGGATCGACCATCATGGGCTGCAACTGGTGCTGCTGCTGGTCGCCGTTCGCCACATGGTCGGCACGGCGACGCGCTCTGCGGGCGTGACGGTGGGTGTCGCGATCGCGGCGAGCCTGGCGATCGGGGTGGAACTGGTCGCGTCGCTGGCGACCCTGTGCGGCTATGCGTGTGCGCGGTGGATCGACGATGGCGCGCGCGAGCGATTGTCGGGGCTGGCGATCGGGCTGTTTGCCGGATTGGCGGTCATGGCGATCCTGGCCCCGACCAACTGGATTTACCCGGCTTGCGATGCCTTTACGCGCCAGGCGGCGATTGCCGCGATGTGCGGCGCGGCGGCGATGGCGGTGCTGGCGCACCTCCCGCTTGGGCTTGAGCGGCGAGGACGCGCCGTTGCGGCCTGCTTGACGGGCATGGTGACGCTGGGCGCGATCGCGCTGCTCGCACCCGCATGTGTTGCGGATCCCTATGCGGCGGTCGATCCGTTGGTCCGGTCGGGCTGGATGGCGCATGTGCAGGAAGCGCGCGGGCTGATGGCGCTGACGCCGGGCGAATGGATCGGCATGGCCGGGCTTTCGTTGGTCGCGCTGGTCGCTGCGATCGCACGAACGGCGCAGCGGCGCGATGGCGATTGGGGTTTGGTGATGGCGATCATCTTCGGATCGGTTGCGCTGGCCATGCTTCAGGCGCGCGCGATCCATGTCGCGGCAGCCCTTGCCCCGGCAGTGCTGGCGCCGCTGGTGGCCGAGATTCGCGCCGGACGACAGGGCTGGGCGCCGCTTGCCTGGCTGGTTTCGATCGGCATCAGCTATCCTTTGGCGGGTAAGGCGATTGCCACCACCGAAGCGCCCGTAGCGCAGCGGTGCAATTCGCAACCGGCGATCACCGCGCTGCGCGTACTTCCGCCCGCAACCGTGCTGGCACCGATCGATCTCGGACCCCAATTGCTGCTACAGACAGACCATCATGTGCTGGCCGCGCCCTATCACCGCAATGGCGAAGGCATCCGCGCATGGCTGAACCCTCAGGGGCCGAACGGAGAAACCATCGATTATTTCATGTCGTGTGCGTCGCCGCCGGACCGCGGAGCCGAATAACCAGCAACGCGACCAGTCCACCGGCCACCACATCGACAAAATAATGCGCACCATGCGTGATTGCCGACGCAAACATCGCCACGTTCAACACCAGAAACGGGATACGAAGCACGCGCGCCGACCAGACCGCGTAACTGCATAATACGGCCGTTGCAGCGTGGATCGAAGGGAAGGTGACAATGCCCGACGCCGCGCCGAGTGACAGAACGAAATCCGGATCGGTTCGCACCGAGTCAAAACTGGAAAGGAAGTGATAGCCGAAAAAAGGATTTATGGCGCCGGTCGTTTCGGCGGTGAGCGCGAAGTGGACATAACTTCCCAACGCCGGGAAAAAGGCTGATATTCCGATCGAGACGAGGCATCCGATCACAAACGCCTCGACAAACCAGTAACCGCGCGCAGTTTGTCCAGCGAGCATCAGGAGCGGCGGGATCGCCAGCAATTGCAGGCTGAAGCTGGAATAGCTCAGGCCGAGCAGTGTCGCGAGCCATTCCGAACGGCCCGCGATTCTCACAGCCGTCATGGCGCTCAAACCAAACTCGCGGTCCCACCCCGCTAGCAGCGCGTCCGCGAGTGGCAGGTTGAGGCGCATCGCGGCGTAGGAGAGAATAAGGATGGGCACGGCAAGCACGATGATCAGCGCCAGCCCCTCGACAGCGCCTAGCAGGTCGGACAAGCCCCGGCGGTACAGGTAGACGCCGACAGGCAGAAGGGCGAAGGGTACCACCAGAAGAGGCAGAAAGCTCGGATAATCGACATGAAAACCGGTCAAGAGCGGAGCTACGATAGCCATGCCAAGAGAAACGAATGACGCAATCCACGCGCGGGTGCGCTGAAGTTTCAATCGCGAAAACTCCCGCGCAGGCACAGCGTCATCAAGGGTTACCCCACCCCCCAACCGACACACTATCCGTCTGTTCATGCTCGCCATGTCCGCCTCTCGCGATGGGGAGCAGATTAGTCCTTGCCGCCTAAGTTCGGGTTAAACGCAGGCCGCTGTTGGATTTGTGCTCGGGAATCGTCGCAGGTCTGCTCTTGCGCGATGTGCGCATCGACCTCTATCGCATCACGCCTCGGCGAGTGGATAGGGGCGACCGTTGGACGGCGAAGGGCTTAGACCGCTTCACTGGTGGGAGACACGCTGGTTCGTGGCGGCGATGGCGTTCGTCGCGGCGGTGCCGCTGATCTGGCCCCAGATCGCGCCGCTGGTCGATCTGCCCGGTCACATGGGTCGGTTCCGGGTTCAGCAGTCGCTGGACGATGTGCCGTGGCTGGGTGACTGGTTCACCTTCGAATGGCAGTTGATCGGCAATCTGGGCGTCGATCTGCTGATCGTCGCGCTGGAGCCACTGTTCGGCGTCGAACTGGCGACCAAGCTGATCGTGCTCGCCATCCCGCCGCTGACCGCGATCGGGCTGCTCTGGATCGCGCGCGAAGTGCATGGGCGGATTCCGCCGACGGCGCTGTTCGCGCTGCCGCTCGTCTATGCCTATCCCTTCCACTTCGGCTTCGTGAATTTCGCGCTGTCGATGGCGCTGGCGCTCAATGCCTTCGCGCTGTGGCTGTGGCTGGCTCGGCTGGGGCGGATCAGGCTCCGCGCCATCGTCATGGTGCCGATCGCGTTCGTGATCTGGATCACGCATACGTTCGGCTGGGGGACGCTGGGCGTGCTCGCCTTTTCGGCCGAACTGATCCGCCAGCACGATCGCGGCGAAAACTGGATCATGGCGTGGATACGCGCGGGCGTGCATTGCCTGGTGCTCGCCCCGCCCGCGCTGCTGATGGTCCTGTGGCGCACCGGCCATTCGTCGGGCCAGACCGCCGACTGGTTCAACCTGCGCGCCAAGGTGATGTGGCTGCTGATGGTGCTGCGCGACCGGTGGGAGCTGTTCGACCTCGCCTCGGTCGCCGTCCTCTGGCTGGTGCTGATGAAGGGGGTGCGCGATCCGGCAATCGAATATTCGCGCAATCTGGCGATCTCCACGCTGTTCCTGATCGCGGTCTATATCCTGCTGCCGCGCATCGTGTTCGGATCGGCCTATGCCGATATGCGGCTTGCGCCCTATCTGTTCGCGTTCGCGCTGCTTTCGCTACGCCCCAAGGCAGGGCTGTCGATGCGCCATGCGGGGATGATCGCTCTCGCCGGGCTCTCTTTCTTCTTGCTTCGGACGGGCGCGACGACCTGGAGCTTCCTGCTCTACGACCGGTCCTACGAGAAGGAGCTGAAGGCGCTCGAGGTGCTGCCGGTCGGCGCGCGGGTCGTCAGTTTCGTCGGCATGCCCTGCCGTAACCAATGGTATACCAGCCGACTGCATCATATTCCGGGGATCGGGCTGGTTCGCAACTATGCCTATAGCAACGACCAGTGGTCGATGCTGGGCGGCCAGCTGCTGACCACCCGCTATGCCATTGCCAAGGGGTTCAGCCACGACCCGTCGCAGATCGTGACGCAGGACAAGTGCCGCGGCGAATATTGGCGACCGATCAATCGGGCGCTCGAACTGACCCCGCGCCATGCGTTCGATTATGTCTGGCTGATCGATCCGCCGCGTTACGACCCGGCGTTGACGCGCGGTATGACCGCGGTGTGGCAGGGCGGGACGAGCGTGCTCTACCGGATCGACGATCGCACGCCGATCAGCGTTTCAGAAACCCCATCAGCTGATCGACCATGATCGCCGCCTGACCGGGCAGCGCGTCGATGCATGCCGCATCGGCGCTGTTGACCGCGATGCCGAGCGGTGTCGGCCAGCCGCGCAGCGCGTGGGTGACGGTGCGCAGCGTGCCGAGCGTCGACATCGCCGCCTGCCACCCGCCCGCGACCGCGACCAGCCCGACCGGCATCCCGTCGAAATAGGTGCGCGCATCGCCGCGCGTCAGCTCGACATGATCGAGCATCGTCTTGACCATGCCCGACAGCGTCCCGTGATAGCCGGGCGACCCGATCACCAGCGCGTCGGCGGACCGCAGCGTGTCGAGGAACGCCGCAACCTTGGCATCGGCGCGCGCGATTTCGGGTTCGTAATGGGGGAAGGCGATGGCGTCGCCGGTCAACAGCGTGGTGCGCGCGCCGCGTTCGACCGCCGCATCAAGCACGCTCTGTAACGCGCGGGCGGTCGAGGAAGTCGGGGAAAGCGTGCCGCCGATCGCGACGATGTGGGGCTGGGTCATCGCGCCACGCGCTAGCGCAAAGCGGGCGGAGAGACCAGCGGAGAGGCGGAATGGCTGTAACCGAATGGGGAGGATCGTCTGCTCTAAATCAGGCCAACCCCACCGACGCCCATGCTTCCGCAATTTCGGCGAGCATGTCGGCGCTTTCGCGGAACGGCGCCGGGTCGCGGCCGATCGCCGCATCCACCACCCGCGACCGGACCCCGCGATAGAGCGTCGCCAGCGTGACCGCGACATCGCCCCCCGCGGCGAAGTCCAGCCCCGATTCGAGCGCGAACAGGATCGCCGTCGCCTTCGTCACGCGCTCGCTTTTCAGCGCATGATTGCCCTGTTCGGTGGCGATGGCGGCGGTTCGCAGCGCGCGAATGAGTTCGTCGTAAAGCAGACCGACCAGCTTGTGCGGCTCGGTCGTCGCGGTCTTTCCCGCCAGGTCGATCTGACGATAGGTCTGATAGGGATCGGCGGCGAGCGCCGTGGCGTACCGGCTCACCGCTGCGAATTCCAGACTTCGACCTGCTGTTCGAGGAAGCTCTGCGTCGATTTATACGCCGCGACCTTGGCATCCATGCTGGCGAATTGCTGGGTCATGCGGGCGCGCATCGCTTCGGCCTGTTCCAGCGCCTTCATCTGCTGGTCGGACAGGTCGCGCTTTTGCTTGGTGTAGCGGGTTTCGGACGCGCCGAGGCCGCTCTTCGTATCGACCACAGCGCGCTGGATTTCATTGAGCTTAGCCGGAATCCCGGTCGCGGCGGCGAACAGTTTTTCGACCGCCGCCGGATGTTCGGCCAGAGCCCTGCCGAGCACGGCGGCATCGACGCGCAGCGTTCCGTCGCGATTGGTCGCAACGCCGATCGCCGCCAAGGATGTGGGGGCGCCAGGCGCGCCGCCGGTATCGACCTGAGCCAGGGTAATCCCGGCGAGCGAGCGCTTCATCGCCGCCGCCGCCGGATCGCGCGACAAGGCGCCGGTCAGCGGATCGGTCTGTTCGCGCAGCATCGTCGACAGGTCGTTGAAGGTCGCGACGAAATCCTCGACCACCGTGCGCAGCCCTTCGGTGGGCGGCGTCGCCCCGATGACGACGTTGGTCCCGACCGCAGCGGAGACGAGGTCGAGGCGCAGGCCGGGGATCAGGTTCGAAATCGAATTGGAGGCGCGCTGCACCGGAATGCCGTCGATCGCGACGATCGCGTCGCGCGCCGTCGTGCCGATGGTCGTGCCGGTGGCGCCGCGCCCGACCGCGAGTTGCGACAGGCCGGGAGCCGCGCCATCCTCCGCCACGGTCATCTCGAACGCCAGCGCCTGGCCGGTCGGTCCCTTCAGCACCAGCCGTGCGCCGTTGACGTCGGACAGGATGCTGGCGGTGACGCCGCTCTTTTTGGCGTTGATCGCGGCGGCGATGCCATCGAGGCTGGAATTGCTGGCGTCGATCGTTACGTCGAACGGCGTGCCGCCGCCTGCGGCAAAGCCCGTCATCGCGCCGTTTTCGATCGTTGCGGTGCCAAAGCTGATGGTCAGCGTGCCCTGGCCCACCGGTGCGGTGCGGTCGGCGATCAAGCCGCTGTGCGCAACCTGACCCTGCGCGATCTGGCGCACTTCCAATGAGGTCGCGCTGGTCGGGGCCGTCGCACCGCTGAGCAGCGCCACGCCCAGAATCGACGGGTTGCTGCTGGTCGGCTGGGTCGAAATCTGGCCCGATCGCGCGATCGAGGTCAGCGCGGAGGAGAATCCGGTGATCGCGCTTTTCAGTGTGGCGATCCCCGAAATCTGGGCCGTCAGCGTTTCGGACTTGCGCTCGAACTGCGCGGTCTTGTTGGCGAAGCTCGCATCGACCAGGCTGGTGACCAGTGCGGAAATATCGATGCCGGACCCGGTGCCCAGCGTCTTGGCGATCGACTCGACGGTCATGCGTTACCCCTTTGGTCTGGTAGAACGACCGAAACCGGCAAAACTTTAAGTCCTTCACCTCCGTTTGTTTCGAGCGAAGTCGAGAAACGCTTAGCAAGCGCTCGGTTCACGTTTCTCGACTTCGCTCGAAACAAACGGAATGGGAGGATGTCATTGTGACTATGCCTTTCCAGGCGTGGGAAGGCCGTTTTCGTCGAACCGCGCCCCCTCCGGCACCAGGATGTCGGGCTGGCGACCGCCCGCCGCGACGTTGACCCCGAACACGAAGGCGAGAACGGTCGCGATCGCCATGTAAAGATCGTCGCGGACCTCCTGCCCTTCGCGGCTGGTGTAATAGACGGCGCGGGCAAGCGTCGGATATTCGAGGGTCGGCACCGCCAGTTCGTTCGCCAGTTCGCGGATCGCGAGCGCGATTTCGCCGCGCCCCTTGGCGACCACCACCGGCACCTGATCCCGGCCCTGATCGTATCGGAGCGCCACCGCGAAATGGGTCGGGTTGGTCAGGACGACATGCGCCTCGCCCACTGCGGTACGGAAATTGCGCTTGGCCATCTGATGCTGGCGCTGACGCATCGCGGCCTTGAGTTCGGGCGAGCCCTCGGTCTGCTTGTGCTCGTCCTTCACTTCCTGCTTGGACATGCGCAGTTTCTTGAGCAGCTGAACCAGCTGCACCGGCACGTCGATCAGCGCGATCAGCAACAGGCCGCCCGCCATCGTGAACACCAGGAAATAGAAGGTCTTGCTGAGTTCACCCACCGCGCGACCGATGTCGGAGCGGACCAGGCTGAGCATCTGGGGTGCCGCGTCCCACAAAATCCACGCGCCGATCGCGAGCAGCAGCACCGCCTTGAGCAACGATTTGCCGAGTTCGATCCAGCCATGCGAACCGAACATGCGTTTGAGGCCGGAGCCCGGATTGACGCGCGAGCCCTTGGGTTTCCACAGTTTCGCATTGAATCGCAGCGCGCCCAGACCCGCCTGGCTGATGATCGCACCAACAAAGCTGAGCGCCAGCAGCGCGCCGAGCGACGGCAGCATCCGGGAACCCGCTTCGGCGAGCGGGCGAAACGGCTGGAAATCCTCGACATCGCCGCGCCCGAAAGAGAAGGAGGTGATCATCACTTCCTGGATCGCACCCATCAGCGCCGGCCCCATCATCACCAGCCAGCCACAGCCGATCAGGATGATGAGCGCGGCGGCGAACTCGCGGGATTTGAGGATCTGTCCCTCGTCCCGCGACTTTTCCAGCCGCTTGGGCGTTGGGGCTTCTGTTTTTTCGCCGGGCGTCTCCGACATCAGTCGAGCACCAGAACACGTGTGGCGGTCAGCACTTCATCGATGATGACCAGCATGTAATCGCCCATCGCCGGGAGCGCGATGACGAGCGCGATGACGCCCGCGAGCAGGCTGGCGGGCAGGCCGACCGCGAACAGGTTGAGCGAAGGGGCCGAGCGCGACAACATCCCGACGATGATGTTCAGGCAGAGCAGCATGAACCCCACCGGCAGCGCGAGCAGCAGCCCGGCGAGAAACGCATAGCCGCCGAACAGCGCAATGTTGCGCAGGCGTTCGGGTGCGAGCCAGGCTTCGCCGGGGGGGAGCAGCTCATAGGAGCGCACCACCAGATCGACCAGCACCAGATGTCCGTCGACCGACAGAAACAGAAGCGTCATCAGCACCGACAGGAAATTGCCGAGCGCAGGCGTCTGGCGGCCATTGAGCGGATCGACGGCGGCGGCGAAACCGATGCCCATCGACATGCCGATCGCCTCCGCCGCGATCAGGGGTGCCGCGAACGCAATTTGAAGCACGAAGCCGAGCGCGAGCCCGACCAGCGCTTCGGCAGCGATCGACAGGAAGGTGGTGATCGCAAAGATTTCGGCCGGCGGCGTGATCGGCATGACGTTCATCGCCAGCACGCCGATCGCGCCCGACAGAATGATGCGGACCTGCACCGGCACGCCGACCGCGCCGAAGATCGGCGCGGCGACGAAAGCGGCGCCGACGCGGACCATCGTATAGATCAGCGTCCAGAGCTGAGGCTCGATCGCGAGGCCGAAGCCGAACATGGCCTAGACCATCCCCCGGATCACTAGCGCACCAGATCCGGGATCATGTTGAAGATCTCGATCGTGAAATCGCCGATCAGGCCCAGGATCAGACCGCCGAAGATGACGAGGCTGACGCCGACGATCGCCAGTTTCGGCACGAACGACAGCGTCTGTTCGTTGATCGAAGTCGCCGCTTGCACCATGCCGAGCACAAGGCCCGAGACGAGCGCGGGGATCAGGATCGGTGCCGATGCCAGCGCCAATATCCACAGCGCCTGCCTTGCGACGGTCAGGAAATAATCTGCGTCCATCAATCGTTCCCTAAGTCGCAAAGCTGTTTGCGAGGCTGCCCATCGTCAGCGCCCAGCCGTCCACCAGGACGAACAAGAGCAGCTTGAACGGCAGCGAGATGATCGTCGGCGACAGCATCATCATGCCCAAGGACATGAGGACGGTGGCGACCACCAGATCGATGATGATGAAGGGCAGAAAGATCAGGAAGCCGATCTGGAACGCGGTCTTCAGCTCGCTGGTGATGAAGGCGGGGAGCAGCACCGAATAGGGCACGTCCTGCGGCGTCGCATAGGGACCGGTCCTGGCCAGCCCGGAGAACATCTCGATGTCCTTCTTGCGGGTCTGTTTGAGCATGAAGGCGTGCATCTGTTCGCCGCCGCGCGAGATCATCTCGGTCGCGCCGATCTGGTTTGCGGCATAGGGCTGGATCGCGGTCGTGTTGATCTGATTGATGGTCGGGGCCATGATGAAGAAGCTCAGGAACAGCGACAGGCCGATCAGCACCTGATTGGGCGGGGTCTGTTGCAGGCCCAGCGCCTGGCGCAGGATCGCCAGCACGATGATGATGCGCGTGAAGCTGGTCATCATGAGGAGGATGCTGGGCAGGATCGTCAGCAGGCCCATGATGATGAGCAGCTGGAGCGAGAGGCTCAAAGGCGCTTCGCCGCCGCCCAGATCGCCCAGCGCGCGGTCGATCGCATCGCCGGTGCCGGGTGTGGCCGGTGCCGCGACGGGGGCCGGTGAAGGCGCGGCTTGCGCGAACGCAGGCTCGGCCACCAGCATCAGCCCGATCAGGCCGAGAAGGATCCAGAACAAGCGAGTCATGTTATTCGCTCTTGTCGATCAGGGTGACGCCACCGCGGCCGACCGAGACGAGCAGCTTCTTGCCCTCGAACTCCAGCACCGCCAGGCGGGTGCCGGTCGAGATCATCATCGTCTCGCGCACCTTGAGCATCCGTTCGCCGGTGTTGCCCGGCATCCGCGATTCGAGTTTGCGCCACAGATAGAGGCACCCGATCAGCAGGCCGCAGACGAGCGGCAGCAGCACGACCAGTTTGAGGATGTAGGACCACATCATCGGAATTAACGTCCGATGCGCTTGTCGGGGCTGACCAGTTCGGTCATCCGCACGCCGAAGCGTTCGCCGACGGTGACGACTTCGCCGCGCCCGATCAGCGTGCCGTTGACGAACACGTCGAGCAGTTCGTTGGCGTGGCGATCGAGTTCGATGACGCTCGATTCGCCCAGCGCCAGCAATTCGCGCAGCGTCAATTGCGTCGATCCGATCTCGACCGTCAGCTTGACGTCGACATCCTGGAGCAGCCGGAAATTGGCGGCGACGGCGCCGTCGACCGGGAAGGCGCTGGACATATCGTTCATTGGAAGTCCTCGGGTGAAATCTGTTCGATCGACGATAGGCGGATGGCGGCGCGGCCGTTGGAGGTGCCGACCGTACCCGTCCCCAGACGGTTGGCGGCGACCATCACTTCGACCGATTGGGCGATGGTGATCGGGATCACGTCGCCTTCCTTGAGTTCGAGCAGGCGGCCGAGCGAGATGCGCGGCTCGGCGAGCACCGAACGCACCGGGAAACGCACGCCCATGACCGCACGGGTCAGGCCGGTGTGCCACACGGGATCGCGCTCGGCGGTCTTGCCGTGAACCTTGGCGTTGAGCGAGGGCCCGTGCGGTTTGAGCGCATTGACCGGATAGAGAATATCGACCCAGGCGGGCTGGGCGCTGCCGGTGGCGATGCCGAACCGGGTGACGATCACCGCGTCCTCGCCGTCCATGCCCTGAAGCATGGCCGGGTTGGTCTCGACGGTGGTCGGCTCGAACGCCAGCCGCGCGACCGGTTCCCACGAGGATTTGAGCAGGCCGGCGATCGACGCGGAGATGCGGCGGACGATGGTTTCGGCGGCCGGCGTAAATTCGCCCGGCATCGGCGAGGGCACGTCGCCATTGCCGCCGAAGAACAGGTCGAGCAGCTCGAACACGAAATGCCCGTCGAGAACGATCAGCGCCTGGCCCGAGCCGGGCGACATCTGAAGCGGCGCCCATGCCGACAGGCCGGGGCCGCGTTCGGCGAGATAATCGTTGAAGCGTTGAACCGACAGCGGTTCGGCCCAGCAGCGCCCGGCCTGACGCGCAATCGGTTCGAACCCGCCGCGCAGGTTGCGCGCGAGCCGGGCCGAGAGGTGCTGGAGGGTGTGCAGATCACCGAATGGATTGAGCTTGGCCGAGCCGAGCACTTCGGCGTGCGCGGCTTCGCGACCGCGCGGACGTGCGCGGCGGTCGGTCAGCTCTTCCGTGGTTGATCCGTCGTTAACCATGCGCTCACTGAACAACGAAAGTGGTAAAGTAAACGTTACCAATCCCGCCAAAGCCTTCCTTTTCTTCGAGCGTATCGTTCATCGCCTTGACCAGACGGCGCTGGAGCAGTTCCTTGCCCTGGGTCGTGAAAACCTGCTCTTCCGGGGTTTCGCCGATCTGCATCAGCACCGCCGAGCGCACCGCGAGTTCGTGCGTCTTCAGATTTTCGAGCACCGTCTTGTCATAGGGGGTCGAGATGGCGAGACCCATCTGGACGAAGTGGACGCTGTCGGCGAGATTCGAGGTGAATTCCCGCTCCATGACGTAATAGGTGGAGGCATATTGGCTGCCGCCGTCACCCTTGGGCGTCGGCGTGGTGCCGCCCGCCTTGCCGTCGATCGTCGCGCGTTCCTGCTGATCTTTGGGCACCAGTTGCGGCTGGGGCTTGGCGGAGGCGGCATGCGCCGCACCGCCGCCCAACATGCCGGACGTGCCGACATAGACCCCGGCGCCTACGCCGCCGCCGATCAGTACCAGCAGCCCGCCGCCGACCAGCAGCAGCTTGCCCAGCTTGCCCTTCTTCTTTGCGGGCGCTTCGGCTTTGTCTTCGCTCATCTCAATGTTCCTCGCTCTCAAGCAATGCGTTCGTCGGTGGAGCCGCGCGGATCGGCGGCGTCATGGCGACGGCGATTGGCCGTCGGTTGGTCCTGGTGTTGCTGGCGCTGTGCGTGATGCTGTCCGGGTTGCCCGGCATCCCCCTGCGCGAGCTTCAGTCCGCGTGCCTCGGCCATGTCGCTCAGGCGCGGGGCGGCTTCGGCCAGCAGCGCCCGCGCGGCGGCGGTGTCGGCGTTGATGCGGACCTCGATCGCCTCGCCTTCACCGACCAGCACGATGTCGACGGCGCCCAGCGCATCCGGCGACAGGCGGATGCGGGTGGTGGCACTCGCCCCGTCGGCGCGCGCGTCGCGCAGCACCTCGATCTGTTCGATCATGCCCTCGATCCATTTGGCGGCATGGGTGTCGATCGGCGCGGGTTCGGCGGCGGGCGATGCCGTTGCCACCGGCGCGGACAGGCCGACGCTCGCCGGATCGGTCACCGTCACCACCGGCACGGCGGCGGCGCGCGGACGAAGCGCGGCCGGGATCAGGTCGGCCGCGGTCATCGTCGTGGCGGCAGTCAATGCGGCGGGGGCGACGACCGGCGTGACCGGGATCCGGCGCGGGACGGCGGGCGACGGCGCATCGACCGGGCGGTCGGCGATGACGAATTTGGCAGGCATCGCGGGCACGGCTTCGGCCTTGATGGCTACCGTAACGGCAGGCGATGCACCCGATGGCGGCGTGGGTTCGACACCCGCCTTACCGGCGACGGCGGCGTCCGGCGATTTCGGAACCACGGCCGCAGGTTCGAACCGTGCGGAAACCGCTCCTCGTACGATAGACGCCGCATCGCCGCGCGCAAGCGCTGGTGTGGCGGTGGTGGAGACGGCTGTATCGCCTGATGACGCTGCCGTTGCCGCATCCGGTATTGCCGGGCGTCCGGCTGCGGCAGCGTCCGGCGATCTCGCAACCACGGCTGAGGGTTCGAACCCTGCGGAAACCGCTCCTCGTCCGCTAGACGCCGCATCGCCGCGCGCAGGCGACAGGATGGCGGTGGCGGAGACGGCGGTAGCGACGGATGACGCTGCCGTTGCCGCGTCCGGGATTGTCGGGCGCGGAGGCGGCGGATTTGCCTTGTCGGGGCTGCTCGCCACCCGCTGCGGTAAGCTTGCCGAGGAAATCGTAGCCGTCGGAGCCGACGCAGCACGATGGATGATTGCCGCAGCTATCGTGGAGGCCGTTTCGCCATTCGCGTCGACCGGCGACGTGGGCACACGCGTTTCGGGCGTTTGCGGATGCGATCGAGAGTCCATGTCGACCGCTTGGCGGCGCGGCTTCGCGGCTTCGGCGACGGGTGGCGAAGCATCGGTCGTGCTGGGCGTGATCTCGATGTTCGCGCCGGGCTCCGCTTGTGGGTTCGCAGGTGCGAACGTAGCGGCGTCGGATGGCTCGACGATGAAAGGCGGCGATGGCTTCCCGGTTGCACCCGCTTCGGTTTCCCTTTCGGCAAGATCGCTAAAGAGGGGCAGGGTCGCAGGCGCAGGCGCGTCGGGCGACCGAACGGCCGGAGATTCGAACGGCAGAACAATCATGTCCGGCAAGGCGATCGACTGGATGTCCCAGTCCGGTTTTCCCTCACCCTCCGCTTCGTCCGCGCCGTCCCGCGGCAAGTCCTTGCCGGTCGCGGCAGTCGATTGCCGGGTGAGCGCGATCGGCATATCGGGTCCGGCGTCCGCGACCAGGCCACCGAGCGCAAGCGCGAACGCGGACGAATCGCCGCCCGCTTTCGGCTTTATGCCCAGCAAACCGCCCAGTCCGGGCGCTGCCTTGGTATCGGATAGCTGGATCATTCGGTCCCCGCGTGAACTCTCTGTTCAAGAGATCAGCAAGGACCGTGCCGGTTTTTCGAACGCAGCGGCGACGGGGCGTTTTCGAGCGCGCGGACGGCGGCGAGCGCCGCGTCGGTTTCGGCGCGCGCGATCAGTTTTTCGATTGCGCTCTGATCGCGTTTCGCCTCGACCGTGCGTTCGCGGGCGAAGTCGAGCCCGCGATTGGCGGTCGCGATGCGCTGGTCGGCGGCGGCGACCGACTGGTGCAGCCGGTCACGGTAATGCGCGGCGGCCATCAGGCTGGTGGCGCTGGCGGGCGCCGGCGACGGCGCAGGCGCGACATTGGCGGCGAGTTGCAGGATGCGCGCCTTCAGATCGGCCTCGGCCTGGAGCTTGTTCGCGGCCTGAACCTCTTCGGCGCGCGTCAGGTCGAGCTGGAGCGAACGGACGCGCAGGATGCGGTCGAGTTTCTTCGCCGACCGCGCCACCTCATGCGTCTCCGAACACGCCGATCAGTTCGGCGGTCGCATCGGCGAGATTGACCACCGCGTCATAATCCTGGCGGACATATTCCATGACCGTCGGGTGACAGGCGATGGCCGCGTCGATCGCCGGGTCGGCGCCCGAGCGATAGGCGCCCATCAACACCAGGTCGCGGTTTTCCTCATAGGTCGCCAGGTGGCGGCGCAGCACGCGGGCGGCGGCGACATGGTCGCGGGTCACAATGTCGTTCATCACCCGGCTGACTGACGGCCCCAGGTCGATCGCGGGATAGACGCCGCGTTCGGCAAGCGCGCGGCTGAGCACGATATGCCCGTCGAGGATCGAGCGCGCCGAATCGACTACGGGATCGTTGCCGTCGTCGCCGTCCGCCAGCACCGTGTAGATCGCGGTGATCGACCCCCCGGTGTGAACATCGGTCCCGGCGCGTTCGATCAGGCCGGGGAGCATCGCGATGGCCGAGGGCGGATAGCCGCGCGCGGAGGCGGGCTCGCCCAGCGCGAGGCCGATTTCGCGGCCCGCGTGCGCGACGCGGGTCAGCGAATCCATGATGAGCAGGACTTTCTTGCCCTCCGCCCGGAACGCTTCGGCGATGGCCGTTGCCCTGAGCGCGCCGCGGATACGAAGCACGGGCGAATGATTGGCGGGTACGGCGACGACGACCGATCGTTTGCGCGCGTCGCCCGCGATCTTGGTTTCAAGGAAATCGCTGACTTCGCGGCTGCGTTCGCCGATCAGGCCGACGACGACCACGTCCGCTTGTGCGGCGCGGACGATCATGCCGAGCAGCACCGATTTGCCGACGCCCGAGCCTGCCATGATGCCGACGCGCTGGCCCTGACCGATGGTCAGCAGGCCGTTGATCGCGCGAACGCCGACATCCATCGGTTCGCGCACGCGGCCACGGTCGAGCGGCGACTGGAGCTTGCCGGCAAGCGGCCAGGATCCCGCGCCGCGAATGGGGCCTAACCCGTCGATCGGCTTGCCCGCGCCGTCCACCACGCGCCCCAACAGGGCGGCGCCGACTTCGGCCTCGCCCGGCGCGCCAACGGGTCGCACGGGAGCATTGGGAAGGAGGGCAGCAGGGCCGCCCAGATTCATCATCAGCGTGCGCCCGCTTCGAAAGCCGATCACTTCGGCCTCGACCTTTTGCGCGCCTTCGCCGATCGAACAGATCGTGCCGACCGGAAGCGAGAGCCCGACGGCCTCCATCAGCAACCCGTCATAGGAGGCGAGCCGCCCGGCGACCTTTGGCCGCGGGGCGAAATCGCCCGAGCCGAGTGCTTCCAGATAGTCGGACGTAAAGCGGTTCAACATGCCTTACTCGGATTTTGGCAGCGGCACGCGGTCGATCGCGGCGGCGAGTTGTTCGAGCCACAATTCGGGGCCGTCCTCGACGATGGTCGATGCCGATTCGATGACGAAGCTGCCGCGTGCGACCTTGGCGTCTCCGGCCGCGAACACGGTCTTGGGCAATTTGCCCTCGACCAGCGGCATATCGTCGGGGTGGAGGTGAAGCAGCGCCGATTCATTGGCTTCGGCGAGCAAGTCGGTGGCGGCCTCGATGCGCGCGGCGAGCAGGTCGCCGGACACGCCGACCTCGCCGACGATGCGGGTGACGAGCGCAAGCACGGTCTGGCGCAATTGGCGCGCCAGCCGGTCGCGGTCGAGATAGGTGCCGCCTGCCAGCCCGGCGATCATCGATTCGATGAGCAGTTTGTCGCGCGCGACCTCCGCGCCGTTCTGGAGCAGCCCGGCGGCAAGTCCTTCACCATAGCCGCGTTCATGCGCTTCGGTAACCGGATCGACGAAGCGCTCGTTGCCGCCCGCCATGTCGGGTTCAAGCGGATCCCAGCCTTCGGTGGGGTTGGCGTCGCGATTCTCGGGCGAGAAATGTTTGGGGCCGGAGGCCGCCTGCGCGGCGAAGCCTTTGGGCGGTTGCGCCGTCGTGCCGCGCCCCGCCTTCACCCGCGCGCGTTCGCCGATGTCCGACGCGGCAAATTCGGGGAGGGCGGAAAAGATCGAGGCGATGACGTCGTCGGAGGCGTCGATGCGGCTGGCGAAGCCCGGCGAAAACCCATCAGACATTTTTGTACGCTCCGCTAAGGTTCGGCACCGGCCCGCTCCCCCACCCGGCCACCCATAGGATAGCCTGGCTGGGTGGCCGGGTGGGGGAGCGGGCCGGTGCCGCTACGGCGCAGCCATCAGACATAATCGTCTTCTCCGCCGCCCATCATGATCGTGCCTTCCTTGGCCAGGTTGCGGGCGATCTGGATCACGGCTTTTTGCGCCTCGAGCACCTCGGTCAGTCGCATGGGTCCACGTTCTTCCATTTCGTCGCGGATGCCGTCGGCGGCGCGCGCGGACATGCAGCCGAGGAAGCGGTTGCGCGCGGCCTCGTCCACGCCCTTGAGCGCGCGGACCAGCGTATCATTGTCGATCGACCGGATGAGCGTGCCCAGATTCTTGTCGTCGAGGTCGAGCAGATTGTCGAAGACGAACATCGCTTCCTCGATCGCCTTGGCGACTTCGCGGTCGATCTTGGCGAGTTTGGGCATGACACGGGTTTCGGTCGATTTGCGCGCGGCGGACAGGATCTTGGCCGCGTCGCGCGTGCCGCCGATCTGGAGGCCCGCGGGCGCATGGCGATCGCCGATGCGTTTGGACAGGACCTGTTTCAGCGTCTCGATCGCTTCCTGGGTGATCGGGCCCAATTTGGCGACGCGGTGCAGGATTTGCGGTTGTGCGGATTCGGGCAGGATTTCGAACACCTGGGCGGCGACCGCGGGGTCGAGATTGGCGATCAGCACGGCGGCGATCTGGGGATGTTCGTCCTCGATCAGCGATGCGATTTCCGACGGCTCCAGCCAGTCGAGCAGTTCGATCGCGCACACCGCTTCGGGCGGGGTGATACGCGCCAGCACGCTTTCGGCCTTTTCCTGGCCCAGCGCCTTGGTCATCATGCCGGTGATCTGCGGGCGCGGATCGAAACCGATATCGGTGCGGTCGCGCGCGGCGGAGATGAAATCGTCGAGCACATCCTCGACCTCATGCTCTGCCACATCGGCGACGGTGAACATCGCGCGGCCCAGTTCGCGCACCTCGTCGGGTTCGAGCTTCTGGAGGATGGCGGCGGCCTCTTCCTCGCCGACCAGCATCATCAGCACGGCGGCGCGCTCGACGCCGCTGAAGCTGCGCGGGATCACGTTCATTGCTTGTTTTCCGCCTGGATCATGTCGCGCACGGCGAGCGCGGCGCGAGTCGGATTGTCACGGGTAAAGCCCTTCACCAGCCCGACGCGCTCGTCATAGCTGCGGGCATTTTCCAGCATGTCGATGCTGACGCCGGGGCGTTGCGGCTGGCCGTCCTCGCCGAGCGCAGCCTGGCCCCCGCCAAGTGCGGCGACAGTGTCGCGGCCCAATGCCGGGCGGCTGCCCGCATCCTCGCGCTTCTTCATCAGCGCCTTGGCGAGCGGACGCACGCCGAGCAGCAGCACGAGCAGCGCGATGATAAGCGCCGTCGCATTGCGCGCGACCATCGGCACCCAGCTCGCTTCGTACCAGGACGGCTCGGTGCCGCCGACGGCATCGGGGGAGAAGGGACGGCTGATGACCGTCACCTGATCCTGACGCGCCTGGTTGAAGCCGACGGCGGAGCGGACGAGCTGGTTGATCTGGTCGATCTCCGCCTTGGTGCGGGGCCGTGCGCCTTCGGTTTCGCGCAGCAGCACCGCGACTGACAGGCGGCGGATTTCGCCGGGCATGGCGCGGGTGACCGAGATTTCCTTGCCGACGTCGTAAGCGCGCGAAAATTCTTCGCTTGCCTTGGGCAGCGCCGCGGGCGCGGCGCCTGCAAGCGCGGGATCGGCATTGGGGTCGGCGTTCGGATCGGCGGCGGCTGCGGCGTCAGGCGCCTCCAGCGTGCTGGCCGGGGGAACCGCGTTCGACAGCGCGCCGGGGATGCCGCCGGGAGCCTGAGTATTCGATGCGGACGCCCAGCTGCCCTGTTCGGCGCGGACGACCGAATTGGGGTCGATCGTCTCACGCGTGGCTTGCGTTTCGTCGAGATTGACCTCTGCCTGAACCTCCGCCGAGAAATTGCCCACGCCCACCAGCGGGGTGAGCAATTTGGCGAGCTGTTCGCGATATTTGGTTTCGATGCGCTGCTGGAACGCGATGCGCTCGTCGGTCGCGCTTTCGCCCTGACCGCCGGGTCCGGATTTGTTGAGCAATGCGCCCATCTGATCGACGATGGTCACTGCATCGGGCTTCATCCCCGGCACCGACGAGGCGACGAGATTGACGATCGACCGCACCTGCGCGTCGGACAAGGCGCGTCCCGCCTCCAGCCGGACGATGACCGAGGCGGAAGGGGCGGCGCTGTCGCGCACGAACACCGAGCTTTCCGGGGTGGCGAGATGGACCCGCGCATCGGCGACCGCGTCGATTTCGGAAATCGAGCGCGCCAGTTCGGTTTCGCGCGCCTGGCGAAGACGTTCGCCCTCTACCGCGCGGCTGACGCCCATCGGCAACTGGTCGAGCAGCGCATAGCCGCCGGGTGCCGCCTTGGGCAGATCCTGCGACGCGAGCAGCATCCGCGCCTTGTGATAATCATCCTCGCCAACGGTCAGCGAACCCGATCCGTCGATCCGGTTGGCGATTCCGGCTGCGCCCAGCGCCTGCGTCACCGCGGCCTTGTCGCCATCGGTCATGTTGGCGAACAGCACGCGCTGCGGCGGTGTGGACAATGCCATCCATGCGATCGCCGCGACGCCGAGCAGCGCCACCAGCAGGATCGCGGGCAGCGCGCGCTTTACCGCGGGTTGCGACAGCATCGCGCGGGCCTGCGCGACCGGATCGGAAAGCCGGTTGGGCGTGGCGCCGATCGGCGCGCCGCCAACGGGCTGAGGGGTCAGTGCGTTTTCCATGTTACACCGGCATGCTCATGATGTCCTTATAGGCCGTCAGCAGCTTGTTGCGGACCTGCAAGGTGGCTTCGAATCCGACCGACGCCTGCTGGCGGGCCATCATCACCTTGGCGATGTCGATTTCCTCGCCGCGTTCGTAGCGCGCGGACATGTCCGACGACTGCGCCTGCATTTCGTTCACGCCCTTGACCGCGCTTGCCATCGTATCGGCAAAGCTGACGGGTTTGGGGGCGGAAGTGGCGGGCGTGCCCAGCACGTCGGCCGGGGTGGCGGCGCCTGCGCTCGCGCGCTTCAGCGCCGAATTGCGTTCGAGGATCTCGGCGCGCATCGCCATGATCCGGTCGATGCTCATCGCACCGCCTGCGCCGGAGGCGCCGCCGATCCCGCTCATGCGTTCACCGCCTGGCTATGGGTGCGGACGATGTCCTCACCCTGTTCGCGTGCCTTGGCGAGGCGATAGCGCAGCGTGCGTTCGGAGATGCCGAGGCGCTTTGCGGTTTCGATCCGGCTGCCGCCGCACGCGGCGAGCGTTTCGCGGATCGCCTGAAATTCGCTCATCTGGACGATGTTCGACAGTTTCTCGCCGGTATCGGCGACCGCGACCAGTTCGGGGCGGCGGTGCTGGGTCGGGCGATCGAAGATGATGTCGGCGGGCGTGATGACCTCGCCGCGCGACAGCAGCATCGCGCGCTGGATGACGTTTTCCAGCTCGCGGACATTGCCCGGCCAGTCGTGACGCTGAAGCAGCGACAGTGCGTCGGCGTCGATCCACGGCAGGACGCGGCGGTCGGCACCGTGACGCACCACCATCGCGGCGGCGAGCGCGGCAATGTCGCCCGGACGCTCGTTCAGCGCGAGGGTCGAGAGCGGGAATACGCTCAGCCGGTAGTAAAGATCGGCGCGGAAGCGGCCTTCGGCGACTTCGCTCTGGAGGTCGCGGTTGGCACACGCGATGACGCGGACGTCGATCTTTTCCGGCAGCGTCCCGCCGATCGGCACGACTTCGCGTTCCTGCAATGCGCGCAGCAGCTTGGCCTGAAGCCCGATCGGCATCTCGGCGATTTCGTCGAGCAGCAACGTGCCGCCGTTCGCCGCGCGGAAAAAGCCTTGTCCGCCCGACGAAGCACCGGTGAACGATCCCTTCTGATGGCCGAACAGCATCGCTTCGAGCATGGTTTCGGGAAGCGCGGCGCAGTTGATGGCGATGAACGGGCCGTCGCGGCGTTCGGACTGCATGTGGATCGCGCGGGCCAGCACTTCCTTGCCGGTGCCGGTGGGGCCGTTGATGAGGACGGTGATGTCGGACGCCGCGACGCGTTCGGCGAGCGCGTTGAGCGCCAGGCTCTGCGGATCGGCGGCAACGGGGGCATAGGGTTGACGGACGAGTGCACCGACAAAGCCTGCGATCAACGCCGCGTCGTCCTCGCCGCCGGTGACGCGCGCGGGTGCGCCGTCGCCGAACGGAATGACCTGGGGATCGCCGTGGCCGACCAGCACGGTCCGCGCGGGTGCGGGCGTCTGCTCGCCATCCAGCGCCAGGAACAGGTCGCCGGGCTGGGGCTTCGCGCCCTCCGCCGCCACTGCCATGCCCTGCGAACGGAGTGCGGACACCAGCGCATAGCTGGTTGCGCGCACTGCCGCCGTCGGATGGATCGTCGCCATGTCTAGTCCCCCAAGTTCGTGGGCCTGAAATGCACGATAAATGGTAAACGAGGCGTAAAGCATCGCGCACCGCATCCGATTTTTGCTCTGTAGTCGCGTAGGCGCGTGCCAATCTCCCGGAAATCCGGGCGCGCGGGATGGTCAAAAAAATTGCTTAAGGTCGGGCGCGACCTGCCGTTTCACAGTTCGACTACTCGGGCTCCCGCATTTGTTCAGGGGGGAACACCGGGAGGGTCGACCAGTAGAACGGAGACAAGAACATGACTGTTATCGGAACCAACATCAGCGCACTTCGCGCTGGCAACGCGTCGAAGATGGCCAATGTGGACCTTCAAAATTCGATGGAACGTCTGTCGACCGGCAAGCGCATCAACTCGGCCAAGGACGACGCAGCCGGCCTCGCCATCGCATCGTCGATGACCTCGCAGATCAAGGGCATGAGCCAGGCGATCCGCAACGCCAACGACGGCATGGCGCTGGCTCAGACCGCTGACGGCGCGCTTAGCGAAGCGACCAACATCCTTCAGCGCATGCGTGAACTTGCTGTTCAGTCGTCGTCGGGGACCTATCAGAACTCCGACCGCGAAAACATGCAGGTTGAGGTAAAGGAGCTGCAGAAGCAGCTGACCGACATCGTCGCTTCGAAATTCAACGGTGTGGAGCTATTCGATGCTTCGGCTGATAATAACATCACTATTCAGGTTGGCGCTGGTAACGGTGATCAGGTTAACCTCCAAATTAGCGCGTTGAACCTGGTCCCCGTTAGCGGCACTGCCAGCAACGGCACCCCTGCACAGCTAAGTAACGCGTTGGTAGCTGGGCACGCGCTGATCGGCACTAGCCGCACTATTACCGCAGAAGATGTAGCTTTCGGTGCAACGATGGGCGGCGCTGCCGTCGCGGCGGCAGCAATTGGCACGCAGGTCACGCTGCAAGAAAATGACACTTTCTACATCCCAGCTGGCGACACTGACGTCTCTGGCGGCATCACCGTTGCGACGGCATCCGGGGCACAAGCAGCCTTGACCAGCCTCGACACCGCGCTTTCGGATGTTAATAAAACACGCGCATCACTCGGTGCCGGTCAAAGCCGCCTGCAGTCGGTCGTCAACAGCCTGACGACCAATGTCACCAACCTGACCGACGCACGTTCGCGGATCGAAGACACCGATTTCTCCTCGGAAACGGCCGCGCTCGCAAAGGCACAGATCCTGAGCCAGGCATCGACCGCGATGCTGTCGCAGGCCAACCAGTCGCAGCAGGGCGTCCTGTCGCTGCTGCGCTAAGCATACCGGGCCCGACCGCCTCCCCCCTATAAGGCGGGCGGGGCCGGCCCGGACCCCCGGATTATCCGGGGACGGCAAAACAGAACCCCGGTGGTCGGCGTATCGACCACCGGGGTTTTTTGCCGTCTTGATGGGTTGCGAGCGGTTGCCAATCTGTTCCGGTTGGGCGACAGCAGGGACGTGCTGCCCTATCCCGCCCTTCACGCCAGCCATGCCGGGGTCTGGATCGCGAGTGCCGACGGCGAAACGCGGGCGATCGGGCGGGGGGAGGCGATCCGGCTGGCCGCCGATACGCCGGTGCTGATGCTGAACGCGCCCCTGGTCGGGCAAAGGCTGGGGCATCCCGAACTGAACGGGCTCGACCTGCTGGAGCTGTTCGCGTTTCTGCGGCCTGCGAAATTTCTGGTGCCGACGCCCAAGGGACTGGCGCGCGAAACCGGGCTGGCCGAACCAACTGGAGATGCCGAGGTGGCCGCGTTCCTACGCGAAGTGGGCGCGCGGTTGCTGGCGGTGCCGTCGGGCGACTGGGCCGAGCGCGAGGGGGCGTGGCATGGCCTGCAATCGCTCGCGAGGCTGCGCTGGCCGTGGGCGCCGGTGCTGGGCCGGGTTGTCGACAAGCCCGAGCGGGCCGAGCGCTGGCTGTTTTCCAAACTGCCCGAATGGGACGAGGCAGCGCCACGCGCCGCGCCGCGTCAGGTAACATTGGCGGACGATGTGGTGGCTGAACGTCTTGCAATGCTGACCGGATCGGGGGCCGAGCGGCGGCAGGGCCAGCGCGATTTCGCGCGCGTGGCGGCGGGCGCCTTCGCACCGCGCGCGACCCCCGATGCGCCGCATATGGTGCTGGCGGAGGCCGGAACGGGCATCGGCAAGACGCTCGGTTACCTGACGCCCGCCTCGCTCTGGGCCGAGCGATCGGGCGGGGCGGTGTGGATTTCGACCTATACCAAGGCGCTGCAACGCCAGTTGGCGCGCGAGACCGAGCGGCTGTTTCCCGACGCGCAAGTGCGCCGCCAGCGGGTCGTGACGCGCAAGGGCCGTGAGAATTACGTGTGCCTGCTCAATCTGGAGGATGCACTGCAAGGCGGGTTTGCGGGGCGGGCGGCGGTGCTCGCGCAACTGGTCGCGCGCTGGGCGGCGTTCACGGCGGATGGCGACATGGTCGGCGGCGATTTGCCCGGATGGCTTCCGGTGCTGTTCCGCCGCAACGGCGCAACCGCGCTGACCGACCGACGCGGCGAATGCGTCTATGCCGGCTGCCCGCATTACCGCAAATGCTTCATCGAGCGGGCGGCGCGGGCGTCGGCGGAGGCCGACATCGTCATCGCCAACCATGCGCTGGTGATGGTCAATGCCGCGCGTGGGCGAGAGACGAACGCGCGCCCCAGCCGCTACATTTTCGACGAAGGCCATCATCTGTTCGAAGCGGCGGATTCGATGTTCGGCGTCGCGCTGTCGGGGCAGGAGACGATCGAACTGCGCCGCTGGGTGATCGGCCCGGAAAGCCGCGCGCGAGGGCGCAGGCGGGGGCTGGCGGCGCGATTGTCGGACGTTGCGAGTTACGACGAAGCGGGAGGTCGTGCGATCAACGACGCGGTGGCGGCGGCGATTGCGCTGCCGTCCGAAGGCTGGCTGGGGCGGATCGCGGAAGGCGAACCGTTCGGCGCGATTGAGGCGCTGCTCGCGGCCGTGCGCGGCTTCACTTATGCGCGCGACGAAAGCGGGGGGGCGGACGCGGGCTATGGGCTGGAGACCGAACTGGCCGAACCCGATGCGGCGTTGGTCGAGGCGGCAGGCCCGGCGGCGGTGGCGCTCGACGCGCTCGTCCGCCCGATGATCGCGCTCGGTCGGCGGCTGGAGGCGGTGCTGGCCGAGGGGCCGGACTGGATGGACGGCCCGGCGCGCGCGCGGATCGAGGGCGCGATCGCGTCGGTCGCGTGGCGCGCGGAGACCGTCGGGGCGTGGGCGGCGCTGCTCGCACGCATCGGCGGGCCTGCCGATCCCGATTTCGTCGATTGGCTGGCCGTCGACCGGATCGAGGGGCGCGAGGTCGATATCGGCATCCACCGCCGCTGGCTGGATCCGACGCGACCCTTAGCGGCGACGGTATTGAAGCAGGCGCATGGCGTGCTGGTGACCAGCGCTACCCTGCGCGCGGGCGACGACTGGGACGTAGCGGAAGCGCGATCCGGGAGCCGTCATCTGGAGCGCGCGCCGACCCATTTCGAAGCGCCAAGCCCGTTCGACTATGCTGCCCAAGCCGAGGTGCTGATCGTCACCGACGTAAAGCGCGGCGATCTGGCGGCGCTGGCCAATGCCTATGGTCGGTTGATCGTCGCGAGCGGGGGCGGAACGCTGGGGCTGTTCACCGCGATCCGGCGGTTGCGCGGCGTCCATGCGCGGATCGCCGACCGGCTGGCGCGCGAGGGACTGCCGCTGCTCGCCCAGCATGTCGACCCCGTCGATCCGGGGACGCTGGTCGATATTTTTCGCGACGACCCGCGCGCCTCGCTGATCGGCACCGATGCCCTGCGCGACGGCGTGGATGTTCCCGGCCATTCGCTGCGCCAGGTGGTGATGGAAGCGGTGCCGTGGCCCAAGCCGACCGTGCTCCACGCCGCGCGCCGCATCGCCGAAGGGGGCAAGACGTTCGACGACCGCGTGGTCCGCGCGCGGCTGGCGCAGGGATTCGGGCGGCTGATCCGCCGCGCCGACGATCGGGGGCAATTCGTGCTGCTGTCCGCCGCCATGCCCAGCCGGTTGCTCAGCGCGTTTCCCGCAGGCACGCCCATTCGCCGCGTGACGCTGGACGAAGCGGTCGCGGCTGCAACACGGCTTTCATCCAACGCTGCCATCGGGCATGAGGAGATCAAGGTCGACGGGTAGAGGGTTTGGATGAAGACGCTGACGATATTGCGCCACGCCAAATCCGGCTGGGACGATCCTCTCCTCCGCGACTTCGACCGACCGCTCAATGCCAAGGGCCAGCGTGCGGCGCGGTTGATGGGGCATCATCTCGCGTCGCTGGGTCTGCGCTTCGATCATGTCGTGGCGTCCTCAGCGGTGCGCGTGCGCGAGACGATCGACGATTTCGCGCGCGGTTACGGCGATCTGGCCGAGCCGGAGTGGGACAAGACGCTCTATCTTGCCTCCACCGACACGCTGCTCGACCATATCCACGCGTTGCCCGACAGCGCCAACCGGGTGCTGATGATCGGGCATAATCCGGGGCTGGAAGAACTCGTCCTGCTGCTCACCCCCGACGATGGCGGCCACGCTCGCGACGCGGTGGAAGTGAAATTCCCGACCGCCAGCGTTGCGGAGATCGACTTCGCGGTGAACCGCTGGGCCGATGCGAAGGCAGGCGGCGGCGTGTTGGTGCGGTTCATCCGGCCACGTGATCTGGACGCGACGCTGGGGCCGGACGGGGGATGAAATCCGTGCTCACGTCGCCTCGAAGATCGATGTTGGTAGGCGCATTCATAATGCTGGGAGCGACGCCCGCCGCTGCTAGAATTTGCGACTATCCCACGACAAACAAATGGCTGAAGCAGCCTGCGCGCCATAGTGCCGAAGTCCCGATCGAGGTCCCAGTCGCGCTGCCCGTAAGGGTTGGGCTTAAAGAAGCGATTGCGCGGCTCGAAACGAAGTCGGCGGTCAGAATATCCATTTCGGATGCCATCAGATTTGTCGGAGAGAACAAGGACAGTTTGCAGGCACTGGCACGTCAAAAGCCATATCTCGTGCGATCCGTATTTCCTACCTCTTGGCCCACTCTGTCGATAAGTTGGAGTGGCAATTCACTTCACGTTTTCGCGGGAGGATTGGGTTGTGCTCCTTACAAAAAACAACCCATTGTCGTTTTCCTCGATCGCGAGCCGCAAGACGTCTTTGTCACAGCGATGTCCGCCCTGTAGCTTTCGCCAAGAGCGCGCACTAATGCCGGAAGTGGCGCATTCCGGTGAACACCATTGCCAGCCCGGCTTCGTCCGCCGCGGCGATGACTTCGTCGTCGCGGATCGAGCCGCCGGGTTGGATAACGGCGGTGGCGCCTGCTTCGATCGCGGCGAGCAGGCCATCGGCGAAGGGGAAGAAGGCGTCGGAGGCTACGGCGGAGCCGATCGTGCGGGGTTCGGACCAATCCGCCTTGGTCGCGGCGTCCTTTGCCTTCCATGCGGCGATGCGGGCGGATTCCAGCCGGTTCATCTGGCCCGCGCCGATGCCTGCGGTCGCACCGTCCTTGGCATAGACGATCGCGTTCGATTTGACGTGCTTGGCGACGGTCCAGGCGAAGCGGCAGTCGGCAAGTTCCTGGGGGCTGGGCGCGCGCTTGGTGACGACGTTCAGCGCGTCTTCGGCGAGGACGCCATTGTCGCGGCTCTGGACCAGCAGCCCGCCTGCGATGGTCTTGACCATCAGTCCCGGACGCTTGGCATCGGGCAACTCACCGGTCAGCAGCAGGCGGAGATTCTTCTTTGCCGCGAACACCGCGCGCGCCTCGTCATCGGCATCGGGGGCCGCCACGACTTCAGTAAAGATTTCGGTGATCGCACGCGCGGTTTCGCCATCGAGCGTGCGATTGACCGCGACGATGCCGCCGAATGCCGACACGGTGTCGCAGGCGAACGCCGCTTTATACGCATCGATCAGCGTGTCGGCGCTGGCGACGCCGCAGGGGTTGGCGTGCTTGACGATGACGACCGTGGGTGGACCGCCCGCAAATTCGCTGACCAGTTCGAGGGCAGCGTCGGCGTCGTTGTAGTTGTTGTAGCTGAGCGCCTTGCCCTGCAATTGTTCGGCTTGCGCGATGCCGCGCGCGGCCGGACCGTTCGGCAGATAGAGCGCCGCCGACTGGTGCGGGTTTTCGCCGTAGCGCAGTTCCTCGGCACGCTTGAACGACAAGGGGAGGGTCTGCGGGAAACGCTCGCCCTGATCGGCGAAGGCAAACCACTGGGCGATCGCGGAATCATAGGCGGCGGTCGCCGCGAAGGCCTTGGCCGCGCAACGCTTGCGGAAATCGGGGCTGGTCGCCGCGCGGTTCGCATCCAGCGCTTCGATCAGTTCGGCATAATCCGCGGGATCGGTGACGATCGTGACATGCGCGTGGTTCTTGGCTGCCGATCGCACCATGCTGGGGCCGCCGATGTCGATATTCTCGATCACCTCGTCGCGGCCCGCGCCGCGCGCGACGGTCTGGGCAAAGGGGTAGAGATTGACCACCACCAGATCGATTGCGCCGATCGCGTGGGTCTCCATCGCCGCTGCGTGTTCGGGATTGTCGCGCACCGCGAGCAGCCCCCCGTGGACCATCGGGTGAAGCGTCTTGACCCGACCGTCCATCATCTCCGGAAAGCCGGTCAGGTCGGACACGTCGCGGACCGCCAGCCCGGCGTCGCGGAGCGCGGTCGCGGTGCCGCCGGTCGAGACGAGTTCGATCCCGTGGCGGGCAAGCGCATGGCCGAGGTCGACGATGCCGCTCTTGTCGGAGACGGAGAGAAGCGCGCGGGCGATTGGCTGATCGGTCATGCGCGCCCCTTTCGCGCTACCGGGTGCGGAGTGCAAGCCCATCCGCCCGTTCGTTTCGAGCGAAGTCGAGAAACGTGCGGCTAGCGGGAGGCCGCGTTTCTCGACTTCGCTCGAAACGAATGGGTGGGAAGGGTGTGGGTCATAAGCAGCGTTGGCGTCTGCTGACCGGTGCCCCCCCGGCACGTTGGCCGGGGTGACGGGTGGCTTAGCGGCCCACCCAGTCCGCCACTTCGCTGGCGACCGTATTCGCGGCCTGATTGAGCGCGGGGCCGACCGTGGTCGCGTCGATTGCCGTCACCGGCACGCGCGATTCGAAACGGCGGCGTTCCAGCGCACCGTTTTCGCCCCGTTGCAGGGCCGCATCATAGGTCACGACCGCTTCCAGTCCGGCCTCGTCCATGCCGAAATTGCGCAGGTCGCCTTCCAGTCGCGCGGTCGGCGGGACCGGGGCACCGGCGGGGGCGACGACGACGCGGCCGGTGCGCGCGGTGATCGTGTCGCCCAGCAGGCGCGCGAACAGGCGCGACGGCACCTCGACCCACACCGCGTCCTTGACGTAGGCGATTTGCGTGTCGCTCGACCGCACCGGCACGCGAGTCACGCCGATTTCCTGCGGCGTTGCGGGGGCGGCAATGGCGATGGTCGATGCCGAGGCACTCGACTGACTGGCCCCTGCCTGCACCGCCGAAGCGGCGGTCAGCGTGAGCAGCGAAGGCGGCGGCTTGGCGCCGAAGCTGATGCAACCGGCGAGGAGCAAGGCGGGGGTGAGCGCGAGGAGCTTTTTCATGTGCGGTCTCACTTGGGTTCGTAATCGGGCAGGCGCGGCTGCGAGATGATCGACGATGCGCCCTGCTGATCGACCTTTTCGGCGACATTGGCGAGTGCGGACGACATCTGGCGCAGATCGGCGACCAGTCGGTTGACCTCTGGCACCGTCTGTTTCGAGAAGGTCTGGAGCCCCGGCCGCGCATCGCCGATCGCCGAATCGAGCGTCTCCATCGAATTCTGCGCCGATGCGATCGTTTTGTTCAGATTGGCCATTGCCGGGCGGATGTCCTGAGCGATCATCTGGTTACTGGTGTTCGCCAGATTGCCGATTTCCTCCGCCGCAAGCCCCGCGCGCTGGATCGCGATGCGGGTTTCGGCAAGCGTCGCGGCGATTTCCGGCCCGCGGTCGGCCAGCGCATCGGTCAGGCGATTGGTGTTTTCGAGAATGCCCGCGATCGATACCTGATTGCGGTCGGACAGCAGCTCGGTCAGTCGCTCGGTCAGCGACGTAAGGCGTTCGAGCAATTGCGGCGCGGAGGACAGCAGCGCGCCGAGCCCACCCTGACGCGTCGGGATGACGGGCACGCCTTCGGGACAGGCGGCCTTGGTATTCACCTCGGGGCAAGTCAGCGGGCGGGCGCCCTTGACCGCGCCGTCGAGCTGAATCTGGCTGACGCCGGTGAAGCCGATGCCCTGGATCGAGGCGACCGTGCCCTCAAGGATCGGCACATCCTCATTCACCGAAATGCGGACGCGCACGAATTGCGGGTCGGGCTGGTACAGCGCGATTTCACGGACCTGTCCCGACGGCACGCCCGAAAAGGCGACCGGCGAACCGCGATTGATGCCGTCCACCGCCTGTTTGAAGAAGATGTCGTATTCGCGCTCCTGATTGCTGCCAAGGCGCGCCAGCCATACGGTAAAGAGCGCGAGGACGAGCAGCAGAATCAGCACGACCGCCCCCACCAGCACATGGTTCGAACGAGTTTCCATCAGCTTTTCGCCTTTTCAGCGCGATCTGCGCTGTCGACTGCCGCGCGCCCGCGCGGTCCGTTGAAATATTCCTGGATCCACGGATGGTCCGTCGCCAGCAATTCGTCGATCGTCCCGATCGCGATGACCTTCCTGTCGGCCAGCACCGCCACCCGGTCGCAGATCGCATAGAGCGTGTCGAGATCGTGGGTAATGAGAAAAACGGTCAGCCCGAGCGTCTGCTGGAGCGATTTGGTCAGTTCGTCGAACGCCGCGGCGCCGATCGGATCGAGCCCGGCGGTGGGTTCGTCTAAAAACAGCAGTTCGGGGTCCATCGCCAGCGCACGCGCGAGCCCGGCACGTTTTTTCATGCCGCCCGACAGTTCGGAAGGATATTTGGGTCCGGCTTCGGGGCCGAGACCGGTCATCACCACCTTGTACGCGGCGATCTCGTCGAGCAGCGCTGGGTTCACATGGGGGTAGAATTCGCGCAGGGGAACCTGGATATTCTCCGCCACCGTCAGCGTCGAGAACAGCGCGCCACCCTGGAACAACACGCCCCAGCGCTTGCGCACGTCGATTGATTCGGTCTCGTCCTCATCGACCTCGCTGCCGAACACCGAGATTTCGCCCTCGTCGGGGGTTTGCAGTCCGATGATCGAGCGCATCAGCACCGATTTGCCGGTGCCCGACCCGCCGACCACGCCCAGAATCTCGCCGCGGCGCACGTCGAGGTCGAGTCCTTCGTGGATTACCTGCTCGCCGAAGCTGTTCTTCAGGCCGCGGACGCGGATGATGGTTTCGTCGCGGCTCATATCCAGCCGATCCGTTCGAAGAACACCGCGAAGAACGCGTCGAGGACGATGACGAGGAAGATCGCCTGAACCACCGCCGAAGTGGTGCGCAGGCCCACCTGTTCGGCGTCCGATTCGACCTGCATCCCCTGATAACAGCCCGACATGGCGATGATTGCGCCAAACACGGGCGCCTTGATCAACCCGACATAAAGGTCGGTGATGGGCACGACTTCCTGAATGCGCTGGATGAAGGTGATGGGGGGAATGCCGAGCGCCGCCCAGCAATAGAGCCCGCCGCCGATGATCGAGATCATCGATGCATAGAAACCGAGCAGCGGCAGCAGCAACACCGCGGCAAAGAAGCGCGGCAAGACCAGCGCCTCCATCGGCGACACGCCGATGGTGCGCATCGCGTCGATTTCTTCCGTAAGCTTCATCGTGCCGAGCTGTGCCGCGAACGCGCTGCCCGAACGCCCGGCGACCATGATCGCGGTCATCAACAGGCCGAGTTCGCGCAGCGTCAGCCGCCCGATCAGGTTGATCGTGAACACTTCCGCACCGAACTGGCGGAGCTGCACCGCGCCCTGTTGCGCGATGACGATGCCGATCAGGAAGCTCATCAGCCCGATGATGCCGAGCGCGGAGACGCCGACGACCTCGAACCGGTGCACGGTCGCGTTGAAGCGGAACCGGCTGGGATGGCGGATGACGTTGCCGAGCGCGATGGTGGTCGCGCCCATGAAGCCGATCAGGCCGAGCGTGGAGCGCCCTGCGATCGACACCGCCTCGCCGATCTCACCCAGCACACGGGTAAAGGCCGATCCGTGCTTGACCGGCTTGGCGATCGGCTGGTCCGCACCCTGAACCTTGGCCAACAGACGCTGGCCGTCGTCGCTCAACCCGTCAATCGGGGTATCGTTGCGGCTGGCCAGACGGTGCACGACCCACGCGCCGACGGTATCGACACGGCTGACCCCGGACATGTCGATGCGGTCGATGCGGTCGACGTCGCGATCGATCCGGTCGGGCAGGTCGCCCATCCGAGCGAGCGACAGGTCGCCGCTCAGGCGCAACGTTCTGGCGCCGTCCTGTTCGTCGATCTGATAGTCGGCTGCGGCGCTCATCGGGCGCATCCTTGGTCGATTTTGGCTGAAACGGCAAGGGTTTCAGCGCATAGTCCAATCCCATGCACGCGCCCAAACACCGCATCGCCATTTACGACATGGACAAGACGATCACCCGCGCGCCGACCTGGACGCCGTTTCTGGTCCATGCCGCCCGAAAACGTGCGCCGTGGCGACTGGCGCTGATGCCGATCGCCGGGCTGTATGGCCTCGGCTATGCCGCCAAGCTGATCGACCGGTCGCGGTTGAAGCAATTGACCCAGCGGCTGATGGTCGGACGCTATACCTCGCGCGCCGACATGCGCGCGCTGGCTGACGGTTTCGCCGAACGCACCTGTGCCACCGGCTTGTTCGAGGATGCCCGCGCGCGGATCGCGCAGGACCATGCGCAGGGCTATCGGCTGGTGCTCGCGACGGCGTCGTTCGGCTATTATGTCGAATCGATCGCCGAACGGCTGGGGTTCGACGGGGTGATCGCCACGCGATCGCGGTTGAATGACGACGACCGGATCACGACGCTGATCGACGGCGAGAATTGCTACGGTCCCGGCAAGTTGCGGATGGTGCAGGCGTGGTTCGCCGACCAGGGGATCGACCGCCGCGACGCCGAGGTGCGCTTCTATTCCGATCATGTGTCCGACGCGCCGGCAATGGAATGGGCGGACGAGGCGTTTGCGGCGAACCCGCACGCGCCGCTCAGGCGGCTGGCAAAGGTCAAGGGCTGGACGGTGCTCGACTGGGGCAGGTGAGGGGGAGGGGTTCTCCCATTGCCGTTCGTTTCGAGCGTAGTCGAGAAACGTGTGCCAAGCGGCGACCAGCGTTTCTCAACTTCGCTCGAAACGAACGGAGTTGAGGAATACATCACCCTCAAAGCAGCACGTCGACCGTGTGGATGAACAGGCCGACCAGCCCGCCCACCAATGTCCCGTTGATGCGGATATATTGCAGGTCGCGGCCGACGGCGTTTTCCAGCCGCCCGGTGATGGTGCGCGCATCCCAGCCGCGGATCGTGTCCGAGACGAGTTTCACGATCGAATCGCCATAGTCGGCTGCTGCGCCCACGGCGGCACGACGCGCGAAGCGGTTGATGGTTGCAGCAAGCGCCGAATCCTGTTCCAGCGTGGTGCCGAGCTGGCGCAGCGCCTCGCCGAACTTGCCCGCCATCGCGGCTTCGGGATCGCGCGCCATGCGGAGCATCGACGCACGGCCCTGTTCCCACAGCCCGCCGATCCAGCGCTGGAACGCGGGGTTGTCGAGCAGTTCCGCCTTGATGCGATCGGCCTTGGCCTGGGTCTCGACGTCGAATTGCAGGTCGAAGGCGAGCTTCTGGAGCGCGTCCTCCGCCTTCAGCCGCAGCGGGTGGCCGGGATCGGCAGCCATGTCGGCGACCAGCTTCGACAGCCCGTCGATGATGCCGTTCGCCAGCCGTTCGTCGAGCCCGGTCCAGCGCATCAGCGTGTTCGCGCGCTTTTCCACCATGTCGCGGATCAGATGTTCGTTGGCGTCCAATGTCCGCGCCATCCAGCGGATCGCGGCGTCGAGCAGCGGAAGGTGGCGGTTCTCCGCCAGCGCGGCGGCGATCGACTGCCCCAGGATCGGCCCGATATTGGTGGCGCGCAACCGGCTGGCGATGGCGCCCTTCACCATCCCGCCCAGCCGTTCCTGATCGAGCGATTCGAGCAGGTCGGCGGCCATGCGCGACGCGCCGTGGCGAAGCCGTCCGCCGCCTTCGGGCGGTTGCGACAGCCAGCGTCCGGCGGCGCTTGCCACGTCGAGGCGACGCATCCGCCGCGCGACGACCGCGGGGACCAGGAAATAATCGCGCAGGAAGCGCGCGAGCGAATCGGCGATGCGATCCTTGTTGCGGGGGACGATCGCGGTGTGCGGGATGGGCAGGCCCAGCGGGTGACGGAACAGCGCCGTCACCGCGAACCAGTCGGCGATGCCGCCGATCATCGCGGCCTCCGCAAAGGACTGCACGAACCCCCAGACCGGATCGCGGTCGAGCAGCGCGCGCGAGACGAAGAAGACGACCGCCATCGCGACGAGCAGCAGCGTCGCGATGGCGCGCATCCGGCGCAGTTCGGGCGGTGGCACCTCTCCGGGCGGAGCGATGCGGGCAAACAGGTTCATCGCCGTAACAATCCCCGAAGCCGGGGAAGGTTCACTCGGCCGGTTTCGGATGCGCAGGGCCGTCGTGATCGCCCTGTCCGTACGGCAGCGCGCCGCCCGGTTTGTGGTCGATGGCAGGGCCGATCACTTCGGAGCCGTCGTCGCCGGGCTTGTAGGTCAGCAGACGACGTGCAAGCCGCGGTCCGACCCAGCGTTCGACGCCCACCGCCAGACTGAACGTCGCGGGAACGATCAGCAGCGTCAGCAGGGTCGACAGCAACAGCCCGCCGATCACCACGATCCCCATCGGCGCGCGCCAGGACGAATCGCCGGTCAGCGAAATCGCGGTCGGCACCATGCCGGCGGTCATCGCGATCGTCGTCATCACGATCGGCTGGGCGCGCTTGTGCCCGGCGTCCATGATCGCGGTGAACTTGTCGACGCCCTTGTCCATTTCCTCGAGCGCGAAATCGATCAGCAGGATCGAGTTCTTGGCGACGATGCCGAGCAGCATCAGCAGCCCGATATAGACCGGCATCGACACTTCCTTGCCGGTCACGAGCAGCGCCAGCAGCCCGCCGAGCGGCGCGAGCAGCAGCGACCCCATGTTCACGAAGGGCGGCATGACGCGCTTGTAGAGCAGCACCAGCACCGCGAAGACGAGCATGATGCCGGAAATGACGGCGACGATGAAATTGTTGATCATCTCCGCCTGCCACTTGGCCTGGCCTACCTGAAGCTCGGTCACGCCGATCGGCAGGTTCGACATGGTCGGCAGCGCCTTGATCTGCTTCATCGCCTCGCCCGAGACATAGGGCTTGCCGGTCTTGGGATCGAGGCCGAGATCGGCGCCGATCACCAGACGACGCATCTGGTTGATGCGGTCGATGCGCGTCGGACCCGCCCCGAAATCGATGTCGGCGACGACCGACAGCGGAACCGACCCGCCCGACTGGGTGGGAACGGGCAGGTTCTGGATCGTCGACAGGCGGGTGCGCGAATCTTCCGACAAGGCGACGCGGATCGGAATCTGGCGATCCGACAGCGAGAAGCGCGCGCTGTTCTGGTCGATATCGCCCAGCGTCGCGATGCGGATCGCGCTCGACAGCGCGGCGGTCGTCACCCCCAGATTGGCGGCGAGGTCGAGCCGCGGGCGGATGACGATTTCGGGCCGCTGGAGATCGCCCGAGATGCGCGGCGCGACCACGGTCGACAGCGTCTGCATCTCCTCCATGATCTTTTGCGCGGTTTCGTTGAGCAGCGCGGGGTCTTCGCCGCCCAGCGTGATCGTGATGTCGCGGCCCGACGACCCCCACCCGAACTGCGACCGGAACGACACGCGTGCATCTGGAATCGACGCGAGTTGTTGCGCCAGCCCGCGCTCGAACTCAACGCTGCTGAACGTACGAAAATCTGCCAGAGCCGAATCGTCCACCAGTCCCAGCGAATGGCGCAGGCTCAACCAGGTTCCGGGCTTGTCCGCAAACATCGCCGTGACACGGCCATTGCCGACGAAGCTGCGGGCATAGGTGTCGGTCACGCCCGGTTGCTGGGCGAGGATGCCGTTGACCTGCTGGACCACCCGATCGGTCTGGGCGAGCGTCGTGCCCGGCACCATCTCGATCGTCGCGGTGACGTTGTCGCGGTCCTGCGCGGGCTGGAACGACTGGGGCAGCATCATGAAGACGATGACGGTCAGCAACAGCGATGCCCCGCCCGCCACGATCGCCGACCAGCGATGGCGCAGCGTCCAGCGCAGGATCGCCATATAGAGGTCCATGATCCGGCCTTCGCCGTGGCTGGCATGGCCCTTTGCCTTCAGGAAATAGGCCGCCATCATCGGCGTTATCAATCGCGCGACGGCCAGCGACATCAACACCGCGGCCACCACGGTCAGCCCGAAATTCTTGAAGAACTGGCCCGAAATGCCGGGCATCAGGCCGACGGGCAGGAACACCGCAACGATCGCCATCGTCGTCGCCAGCACGGCGAGCCCGATTTCGTCGGCGGCGTCGATCGACGCCTGATAGGCCGATTTGCCCATGCGCATGTGGCGCACGATGTTCTCGATCTCGACGATCGCGTCGTCGACCAGCACGCCCGCGACGAGGCTCAAGGCGAGCAGCGTCATCTGGTTGAGCGTGAAGCCCATCATGTCCATGAACCAGAAGGCGGGGATCGCCGACAGCGGGATGGCGAGCGCCGAAATCACCGTCGCGCGCCAGTCGCGCAGAAACAGGAAAACCACCAGGATCGCCAGCGCCGCACCTTCGATCAGCGCGGCGATCGCGCTGTTATATTGCTGTTCGGCATATTCGACATTGTTGAACAGCAGTTCGAACTGAACGTCGGGATTGCGTTCGGCCAGCGCGTTCAGTTTTTCCTGCGCGCCATAGAAAACCTCGACGTCGGACGCGCCCTTGGCGCGCTTGATGTCGAAGGCGAGCACCTGACGACCGTTATATTCGGCCGACGAACGCTGTTCGGCATAGAGGTCGCGGACCTGGCCGAGATCGGCCAGCCGCACCGTGCGTCCGCCGCCAATCGAGATCTGCGACTGGCTGAGCGCATAGGCGTCCTCGGCATTGCCCAGCACGCGGACGGATTGTTCGGACCCCGCGATTTCGGCGCGACCGCCCGCCGCATTGACGTTGGTCTGGCGCAACTGCTGGTTCACCTGGCTGGCGGTAATGCCGTAGCTTTGCAGGCGCGCGGGATCGAGGATGACGCGGATTTCGCGGCTGACCCCGCCGATGCGCTCCACCGTCGACATGCCCGATACCGCCAGCAATTCCTTGGCCACGGTATTGTCGACATACCAGCTCAGCTCTTCCATCGTCATGTCGGTGGCGATGGCGGTGAAGCTGGCGAGATCGTTGTCGGTGGTGTTGGCGCGGTAGACCTGCGGCTCCAATATGCCCTCGGGCAGCTGGCTGCGGATCTGGTTGACGGCTTCGCGAACATCGGTGACGGCGCGGTCGATCGGCGTGCCGATGTCGAGCTGGACGACGGTAGTCGACTGGCCTTCGGTGACGTTCGATTCGAGCTGGTCGATGCCTTGCAGCGCGCGCAGGCTGGCCTCGACGCGCTGGGTGACCTGGGTTTCAAGCTCGGTCGGCGCCGCGCCCGGCTGGCTGATGACGACGATCGCGATCGGAAATTCGATATCGGGTTCGTTGTTCACGTCCATCCGCATGAAGCTGACGATCCCGGCGATCGTCAGCGCCAAGAACAGCACGAGCGGCGGCACCGGGTTTCGGATCGACCAGGCCGAGATGTTGCGGAAGTTCATGTTGACGCTTCCTTACTGCTTGGGCTGTGCGGCGGGGGCGGGTTGCGCCGCCCCGGGCTGGGCCTGTCCGCCCTCGCGCCGGGGGATCACCTTCTGCCCCGGATTGAGGAAGGCGCCGGCCGAACGCACCACGCGCTCGCTGCCATCCAGTCCGTCGGCGATCTGCACGCCCGCATCCGACACCTCGCCGATCCGGACCGCGCGGCGCACGGTCTCGTTCTCGGCGTTCAGGATATAGACAAAACTGCCTTCATTGTCGCCGAGAACCGCCGAATCGGGGAGCACCGGCGCGGCGCTCGCACCCGACATGATCCGCGCGCTGGCAAAGCCGCCGGGGCGCAGCGCCGGGTCGTAGGACAAAGCGATGCGGGCGATGCCCTGACGGGTCGAAGGGTCGATGACCGGCGATACCTGCCACACCTGACCGGCGAAGGCCTGGGTGCTGCCGACGGGCGTTACCTCTGCCTGGACGCCAGCCGAGACGCGGGCGAGATCGCCTTCGGACAATTGCGCCCGCATTTCCAGCTGGCCGCCCTGGGCGATACGGAACAGTACGCCCGATCCCGCCGACACGATCTGACCGGGTTCGACCGTGCGGGTCAGCACCAGTCCGGCGGCAGGCGCGCGGATGTCGAGGCGATTGTTGCGCGCGCGGGTTTCGGCAAGCTGCGCCTCCGCCGCGCGAACGCGGGCGACCGCGCCGTCGCGAGTTGCGGTGCGCCGTTCGATGTCGGCGGTCGAGACGAAGCCGCGCGAGACGAGCTGCTTGGCACGGTCGAGTTCGGACTGGGCGAGATCGGCATCGGCGCGCGCGACGCGGACCTGTGCCGCCAGCGTTTCCGCCGTTTGCGTCTGGACCGAGCGATCGACGACCGCGAGCACCTGGCCGGCGCCGACCCAGCTGCCGGGTTCGACCAGCACGCGCGTCACCAGCCCGCCTTCGCCGGCGACGCCGACCGGCATTTCGCGTCGCGCGGCGATCGATCCGGTGCCGGAAATGACGGAGCCGGTGACCTGGCGACCGGGCACGACGACGGTGACGGTCGGCATCGCGCCCGACTTGCCCGCAGGGGCGGCGCCTGCTGCGGGTGCGGCATCGTCGCCGCCGCGCATGAAGAAGAAGGCGGCAAGGACGATCGCGACGACGGCGACGATCCCGCCGACGATCCACGCCTTGCGGTTCGAGCGACGCTCGGTTCCGTCTTCCAGCAACACCGTCGTTCGGCCGTCGGCCATGCTCCGCCCCTCGATATCCATCTGTCTCAAACCTTCGGTTCGGCACCCCTCGCGCCGACCGTATCTGTGACCGTGTGTTATAGGAATAAGGCACCGCCGACAAGCGATCCTTTCATCGGGCGCGCAAATGCCCGTTTTCAGGGAGTTAGGCAAGCGTTTCGGACGCGTTCCGACAAGCGGCTTGCCTCCGGGGCGGCAACGCGCGAGGGTTGCCGCGCGCGGTCATGGGTGTAGCCGCGCAGACGGGGAGATCGATGAATGCCTGAGGGAATTTTGGGCTGGCTTGTGATCGGACTGGTTGCGGGCGTGCTGGGTAAGTTGATCATGCCGGGCAAGGATCCCGGCGGATGCATCGTCACCATCTTGATCGGGATCGCCGGCGCGCTGCTCGCCGGGTTCGTGGCGCAGTCGTCGGGTGTCTCGCTCGACGGATTCTGGCGCAGCTATGGCGCGGCGACCCTGGGGGCGATCGTGCTGCTGGGGCTGTACCGGCTGATCGTCGCGCGGCGCACGCGTTAGCCTTTGATCGCCTCTCGGCGATGAGGCTGCACCGGCCCTCTCCCCCACCGCACCACCCAAGACATTATGCTGATTGGGTGGTGGGGTGGGGGAGAGGGCCGGTGCCGCCCGCGCGCGGGAGCGCGCAAAAAAAAGAATTCGAAGCGCGCCTGGTGTGGTTGGACCGTCAATTACGTTCAGCGGGCGTTGTTTGCGTCTGGCTAATCGCAACCCTGCGGCGCGCCGATGCGTCCGCGGAAACGAAAGAACAGGAGTTTCCATGCGTTCGATAGTTTTGGCGGCGACGGCCGCGATGTTGGTCCCGCTTTCCGCATCCGCCCAGCAACAGGGGGCGCCCGCCGCACCGGTGCTGCTCGATGCGACGTTGCTGGACGTGGTGGCCGAGGGGCGGTCGACTCGCGTTCCCGATCTGGCGACGATCCGGTCGGGCGTGGTCACGCAAGCCGCGACTGCTCAGGCGGCCTTGTCGGAAAATGCCCAGCGCATGGACCGGGTGATCGCTGCGCTTAAGCGCGCGGGCGTCGCCGATCGCGACATCCAGACCGCGACGATCCAGCTCAACCCGCAATATCGCTATGGCGAGAATGTGCCGCCGACGATCACCGGCTATCAGGCGACCAACAGCGTTTCGGTGCGGTTCCGCGATGTCGCCAAGTCGGGCGCGATCCTCGACGCGCTGGTGCGCGAGGGCGCGAACCAGATCGACGGGCCGAACCTGGCGGTTGAGGCGATGGACGCCGCGCTGGACGAGGCACGCACCGACGCCATCCGCCGCGCCCGTGCGCGCGCCGACCTCTATGCCAAGGCTGCAGGCCTGCGGGTCGAGCGCATCCTGGTGATCGCCGAAGGCTCCGCGCCGATGCCGCCGCAGCCGATGCCGGTGATGGCGATGCGCGCCGAAATGGCCCCCAAGGACAGCCAGGTGCTGCCGGGCGAACAGGAAATCAACGCGACGGTGACGGTGCGTTTCCTGCTGCGGTAGGTGCGATAAACTTGAGGTCGTCATTGCGAGCGTTAGCGAAGCAATCGATACGGACGGCGCGCCTCTGGATTGCTTCGCTGCGCTCGCCATGACGACAATGGCCCAATTTCCCGCGATCGGCTGTCGCCGGACGCAAAAAGGGCCGCTCCCTTCGCAGGGGCGGCCCTCTTTTCAGATCGTCTTTATCCGGGCGCTTAGCGCACCGAACCGCGACGGATCAAGTTGACGATTGCCAGCAGGACGATCGCGCCGACCAGCGAGGTCAGGAACGTCGTCACGGTGATCGCATCGTTGATGCCGCCGCCGAAGATCAGGCCCGCGATGAACGCGCCGACGATACCGACGACGATGTTCAGCAGGATGCCCTGTTGCGCATCGGTCCGCATCACCAGGCTGGCGAGCCAACCGACAATACCACCGACGACGAGCCAAACGATAATTCCGATCATGTTTCAGTCCCTCCGTTATCCCCCGGTCACGTCGGGGTACTGGGGGAAAGACTCGCGAGGCGAATTAAGGTTCCGCAGCCGTTTCGATCCTGAACGCGCGTTAACCGCTTAATATTTCTGCTGGCGTTCGTAGAGCGACTTGTAGTGCTGGATGCGGGTGACGCGCAGGCCGGGCATACCCGACCGATCGATAGCGCGCTGCCAGCCGGCGAATTCCTCGACCGTCAGGCCGTATCGTTCGCAGACTTCGTCGACGCTCAGCAACCCGCCATTGACCGCCGCCACCACTTCCGCCTTGCGCCGCACGACCCAGCGGGTGGTGTCGGCGGGAGGCAGCGTGTCCAGCGTCAGGGGCTCGCCGAGCGGGCCAATGACCTTGGCGGGACGGATTTTCTGGTTCTCGATCATTCACAACCTCGGATCGGGCGGGGATGCCCGTTCAAACACGCGAACGGGAAGTAGCGGGATGGTTTGAACATCGGCTGAAACGGCGGGGTAAACGCGGCGTTCATGCGTCTTTCCTGCCGGTTACCAGGTCGGATGCAGCGGCGTTGAACGCGCCGTCGATCGGCGCGAGCAACGCGCGGGCGATCGCGGTGTGCGCCAGCCGGGACTGCGCCCGCGCCGTCGGCGACGCCGCCTGGCGCGCCGCGATGCCGACCATCAGCACCGCCAGATCGGGTTCGATCGCGGTGACGCAGGCATTGCGGTCAAAGGTGAAGCTCAGGTCCACGCAGGGCTACTCTCGACTCTTCGTTTGGTCTCGGACGACCCTTTCTAGGGACGAGTGCTAAAGGGCTGGTAAATGCCGTCGCATTTCGTCGCATCGGCCCCCTGCTGCGCCGCGACTTTGCGTCTTTTCGTCGCACGCACTATCTGGAGCGACATGATTCCCGCCGATTTCCAGCTTTCCGCCCCGCTTCAGGGGAAACGTATCGTCGTCGCCATGTCGGGCGGAGTCGATTCGTCGGTCGTCGCCGCACTTGCCGCCAAATCGGGCGCGGAGACGATCGGGGTGACGCTGCAACTCTACGATCATGGCGAAGCGGTCGGGCGCGCGGGAAGCTGCTGTGCTGGCCGCGACATTCGCGATGCGCGCGCGGTGTGCGACCGGCTGGGCATCGCGCATTACGTCTTCGATCACGAATCGAGCTTTCGCGAACAGGTGATCGACGATTTCGCCGACGAGTATCTCGCCGGACGCACGCCGATTCCGTGCGTGAAGTGCAATATGGGTCCGAAATTCACCGACCTGTTCAAACTCGCGCGGGATCTGGGCGCGGACTGTCTGGCGACCGGCCATTATGTTCAGCGGGTCGAGGGGGCGGAAGGTGCCGAGCTTCACCGCGCGATCGATCCGGCGCGCGACCAGAGCTATTTCCTGTTCGCGACGACGCAGGATCAGCTCGATTATCTGCGCTTTCCGTTGGGTGGCATGGAAAAGCGGTTGGTGCGCGAATTGGCCGCCGAATTGGGGCTGGGGGTCGCGGGCAAACCCGACAGCCAGGACATCTGTTTCGTCCCCGATGGCGATTATGCGCGGCTGGTGACCAAGCTGCGCCCCGATGCGGTGATGGTCGGCGACATCGTGGATACCGAAGGCCGCAAGCTGGGCGAACATGGCGGGATCATCCATTTCACCGTCGGCCAGCGCCGCGGGCTGGAGATCGGCGGCAGCCCCGAGCCGCTCTACGTCGTGCGGCTGGATGCGGAACGGCAGCAGGTGGTGGTGGGGCCGCGCCGTGCTTTGGCAGTGGCGGCCGCACGGCTGACCGACATCAACTGGCTGGGCGGCGATTTCGATGGGCCATTGACGGCCAAGGTGCGGTCGATGGCCAAGCCGGTGCCTGCGCGGCTCGACGGCGATCGGCTGGTGTTCGACGCCCCCGAATATGGCGTCGCGCCGGGACAGGCAGCGGTGCTCTATGCAGGCGAGCGCGTGCTCGGTGGCGGCTGGATCGCGCAGACGGAAAGCGCGGTGCTGGAGGCTGCGGCCTAAGCCCTGAACCGACCTTCGATCACGGTCACGCACTTACCGCGCAGCACCACATGGTCGCCCGCCCATTCGCAGTCGATATGGCCGCCGCGCTTGCTCGCCTGAAACGCGGTGAAGCGGGGTCGGCCAAGGCGTTCGGCCCAGAATGGCGTCAGCACGCTATGCGCCGAACCCGTGACCGGATCTTCGTCGATGCCCGCAGCGGGCGCGAACACGCGGCTGATAATGTCGGTATCTTCGCCCCGCGCCGTGACGATATTGAGCGTGTTGCCGAATGCTGCCAGCGCACCGAAATCGGGCGTAAGCGCGCGAACGGCGTCGGCATTGTCGAGCAGGGTCAGGTCGTATCCGCCCGAATGTGCATAGGTTTCGCCGTTCGTAATCCCCAATGCTTCGCGCAGTCCGGGCACATCGGCGGCCTGGGGCGGATAGGCGGGGAGCGCCATCGCGTAACCATTGTCGTCGCGGCTAACGGACAGCAATCCGGCCTTGCGCGTGGCGAAGGTGACGCGCTCGCGCCCCGGTTCGCGGGACAATATATAATGTCCGCTGGCGAGCGTCGCATGGCCGCACAGCGCAACCTCGGTCGCGGGGGTGAACCAGCGCAGCTCGTAATCCGCCGCGCCGCTATCGTCCGCGACGATGAACGCGGTTTCGCTGAGGTTGTTTTCCTGGGCGATGGCCTGAAGCATGGCGTCGTCGAGCCAGGCGTCGAGCGGCATGACCGCCGCCGGATTGCCGGTAAAGGGGCCAGTGGCGAAGGCATCGATCTGGGCGAAGGGGATTTGGGTCATGGGGGGAAGCCTAGCGCTGCTTATCGGCAAGGCAATGCACCCTTCCCCTTCAGGGGAGGGGCTGGGGGTGGGGCCTCTCCACAAGCAACAGAATCTGGGGCACAGCCTCACCCCAACCCCTCCCCTGAAGGGGAGAGGCTAATGTGACACACGCCCCCGTAACTTCGCGAGTTCATCCGCCTCGACCATCGGATTGTCGGGTTCGTCCACCCGGCCTTCGGGGTCGATATGGATGAAGACCTCGCAATCGGGGAATTCGCGGGCGAAGCTCGCCTCGATCCGTTCGACCACCTCGTGCGCCTGGGCGACGGTCAGGTCGGGGTCCATCCACATGTGGAACTGAACGAAATCGCGGTCGCCGCTGGTGCGGGTGCGCAGGTCGTGGAGGTGGCGGATTTCGGGATGACGGGCGGCGACTTCGACGAAGCGCAGGCGCTTTTCCTCGGGCCATTCCTTGTCCATCAACTGATTGATCGCTTCTTCGGCGGCCCGCCATGCTCCGAACAACAGCCACAGGCCGATGGCGATGCCGAACAGCGGGTCGGCGCCCGCCAGCCCCAGATACTGGTCGAGCACCAGCGCCGCGATGACCGCCGAATTGAGCAGCAGGTCGCTTTGATAATGCACCCGGTCGGCGCCGATCGCGACCGAGCGGGTCTTGGCGATGATGTGCTTTTGATAGGTGGTGAGTGCCAGCGTCACGGCAATTGCGAACACCGACACGCCGATGCCGATCGCGCCTTTGCTCGGCTGCGCGCCGTCGGAAAAGCGCGACACCGCCTGGCCGAAGATGAAGAATGCCGACACCGCGATCAGCGCGACCTGAAACAGCGCGGCCAGCGCCTCCGCCTTGCCATGACCGAACCGGTGGTCGTGGTCGGCGGGCTGGGCGGCGAGGTGCACCGCGAACAGCGTGACGAGCGAGGCGACCAGATCGAGCAGGCTGTCCGCCAGGCTGGCGAGCACCGCGACCGATCCGGTCATCCAGACGGCCCAGGTCTTGGCGAGGCCGAGCGAGATCGCGGCGGTGACGCTGGCGATCGCGGCGCGTTTGGCGAGGGGGATCATGGGTAGAGCAGCGTCTCGCGCCAGTCGTCGCCGTTGCGGACGAACAGGCGGCGTTCGTGGAGGCGGTGGGCGCGATCCTGCCAGAATTCGATTTTCGTCGGAATCACGCGGTAGCCGCCCCAATGCGGCGGGCGGGGGACGTCGCCGCCGTCGAACCGCGCCTTCATCGCCTCGAACCGCGCTTCGAACGTCTCGCGGCGGTCGAGTGGACGCGACTGGTCCGATGCCCATGCGCCAAGCTGCGAATCGCGGCTGCGGCTGGCGAAATAGGCGTCCGATTCGGCGTCGCTGACGGGCTCGACCGCCCCCTCGATGCGGATCTGACGGCGGATCGATTTCCAATGGAACAGCAGCGCCGCGACCGGATTGGCCGCCAGCGCATCCGCCTTTCGGCTTTCGCGGTTGGTGTAGAAAACGAACCCACGCTCGTCATGCCCTTTGAGCAGCACCATGCGCACCGCAGGCTGCCCATCGGCATCGACGGTTGCCAGCGCCACCGCATTAGGATCGTTGGGTTCGCCCGCTTGAGCCTGGGCATACCAATCGTCGAACAGGGGCAGGATCGTTTCGCGCATGGGAAGGGCGATACGCCGCGCACCTTTTGCTGTCGAGCCGATCAAGCGTGTTGCGCCGCCGCATCCTTTGTGGTTGCGTCGGCGCGATGTCCGGCTCCGTGCTCCCCGCCCCGTCCGCCGACCTGTTCGACGCGTGCGTGATCGCCGATCGCTGGATCGACGAATATTGCAGCCAGGCGATCGCGTCCGACATGCTGTGCGGTGCGACCGGCAATGCGCGCGAGGCTTGGCGCGTGGCGTTCGAGGAAGCGGCCAGCGTCGGGGGCGAGGCGATCGGTCAGGTGACCGAACGCGCGCAACGCCAGGCCGAGGATATCGGCACCGGCTTTCGTATCCCCGGCGAAAGCGACGAGCGCCCCTGGCCGCTGTCGCCGATCCCGTTGCTGATCGACGGGCACGAATGGGCAGGGATCGAACGCGGCATCGCCCAGCGTGCCGAGCTGATGGAATGCGTGATCGCCGACATCTACGGCCCCGGCCGACTGGTCGCGGGGGGTCAGCTTCCGGCGGCGTTGGTCGCGGGCAGCCCGTTCTTCATGCGCCCGATGGTGGGGATGGAGCCGCCGGGCGGCAAGCATCTGCATTTCTTCGCCGCCGATCTGTGTCGCGGTCCGGAAGGCGGCTGGCGCGTGCTGGCCGATCATCTGCGCGCGCCGACGGGGGCGGGCTATGCGCTCGAAAACCGGCTGGCGATGGCGCGGACATTGGGCGGATTGCAGGCGCGGCTGAACATCGAACGCCACGCACCGTTCTTCGCGCGGATGCGCGACGGGCTGGCGGCGGCGTGCAGGCGCGCCGAACCGCGCATCGGGCTGCTGACGCCGGGCCGGTTCAACCCCAGCTATGCCGAACAGGCGCATCTCGCGCGCTATCTGGGGTTTCTACTGGTCGAAGGCGCCGACCTCGCCGTGCGCGACGATCAGGTTTATGTGCGGACGATCGCGGGGATGAAGCGGATCGATGCGCTGTGGCGGCGGCTCGACCCTCGCTTGCTTGATCCGCTGGCGTTCGATTCGCATTCCCAGATCGGGGTCGCCGGGCTGGTCGATGCGATGGCCGCCGGCAATGTCGTGGTGTCGAATGCGCCCGGCGTCGGCGTGATGGAATCGCCCGCCTTCGGCGCGTTCCTGCCGTCTCTGGCGCTCAGGCTGACGGGCGAGGCCTTACGCAACCCCAACATCGCGACCTGGTGGTGCGGCCAGCCGCGCGAATGCGATGAAGTCCGCAGCGACCTGACCAACATGTTGATCGCGCCCGCCTTCGGGCAATCGGTGCTGGGGCTGGCGGGTGGTTCGACGCTGGGATCGGAACTGGATGCGAACGCGCGCGCGCGTCTGCTCGCCGATCTCGACCGCCGACCACAGGATTATGTCGGGCAGGAAGTGGTGCGGCTATCGACCATGCCGGTGGCAACCGGAAACGGCATCGAGGCGCGGCCCTTTACGCTCCGCGTGTTCGCAGCGCGCGATGCGGACGGCAAATGGGTCGTGCTGCCCGGCGGTTTCGCGCGCATCGGCGAGCATCCCGATGCGCGCGCGGCGGTGATGGGGGAAGGCACGTTTTCCGCCGATGTCTGCATCCACGGGCCGGAGCCGGTCGATGCCGTGTCGCTGCTGCCGCCAGTCGATTCGGTTCAGTTGCGGCGCAATCCGGGGACGCTGCCAAGTCGGGCGGCGGACAATCTATTCTGGCTGGGGCGTTATCTGGAACGCGGGCAGGCGCTGCTGGGGGCAATCCGCGTGCTGCTCGGCCATTCGATCAGCGCGGATACCGGCGCGGCGCTGCCGCAGGCGACGCTCAAAGGACTGGTCGACTTGATCGCCGCCAAGGGGGCCGCCCCTGCGCCCGCAACGATGCGACGTGCGGAGTTGACCGGCTTTGCCCGCAACGCGCTGGAGTCCGAGGGCTGGCAAAGCGTTCGGTCGATCAACCGCAGCGCGCAGGAAATCGGCAGCGGTTCGCGCGATCGCTTGTCGGCGGACGTCATCCGTTTGCTCGATGCACCGTTTCCGGCAAAGGGCAGCCTGCTGGAACGCGCAGGCACGCTCCAGCGGCGTTATGCGGCGCTCGCCGGGCTGTCGGCGGAACATATGGCGCGCACCGATGCGTGGCGGTTTCAGGACATGGGTCGGCGGATTGAACGCGGGCTGTCGATCGCCCGCGCGGTCAGCGCCTTTGCGGGCACCGATGCCACCGCTGACGACCTGTCCACTTTGCTTGATCTGGGCGACAGCCAGATCAGCTATCGCCAGCGTTACCTGACCGGCATCGCGCGCGTGCCGGTCATCGATCTGGTGCTGCTCGATCCCGGCAATCCGCGCAGCCTGGCCTATCAGGTGGAGCGGATCGTCACGCATCTGACGGCGCTTCCGGTCCTGTCCGATGATGGCCTGGCCGAGCCGCAACAGGCGCAGGCGACGCAACTCGCGGCGCTGGTGACGACGGCGACTGCGGCGAGCGTCGATCCCATGCTGCTGATCGATTTCGAACGGCGACTGGGGCAATTGTCCGAAAGCATCGCGCGACGGTATTTTCTTCAAGGGGCCGAACCCTTACGCGCAGGCGGGCTGACACTGGCATGATGCATTATCAGGTCCGGCATGTGACGCGCTTCGATTATGCCAACCGGGTGGCGTTCGCGCGGTGCAATCTGCGGCTCAAACCCATCGACTGGCCGGGGCAGACACTGCTCGACTATGACCTGATCGTCGAACCCGACAGCCACACCGCGCCCGCGCGGGCAGAGGCGGGGCTGGCGCATGTCGTGCGGCTGGTGGTGGACAAGCCGGTGCGGCAACTGACCATCGAAAGCGTCGCGCGGGTCGATGTCGATCGGCCGGTGCCGATGCCGTCGGCGGCCGATCCGACGCTGGCCGACATTGCGGCGTGGGCGCGCGCGAGCCGCGACATCTCGCCGTCCGGCCCGGCCAGCTATCTGTTTCCGTCGCCGCGCATTCCGCTCGATCCGGAAATCGCAGACTATTGCGCCGCCGATCTGGACCCGGCACGCGGATGTCTGGAAGCGGGAATCGCGCTGGCGCGGCGCATACAGTCGGAGTTCGACTTCGATACGACCGCGACGTTGGTCGACACCCCGCCGATCGAGGCGTTTTCGAAACGTGGCGGGGTGTGCCAGGACTTTGCGCAGATCATGATTTCGGGGCTACGCGCGGCGGGCCTGCCCGCGGCCTATGCCTCGGGCTATATCCGCACGTTGCCGCCCGAAGGCCAGCCGCGGCTGGTGGGGGCGGACGCGACCCATGCGTGGGTATTGCTGTGGTGCGGACCGTATCTGGGGTGGGTCGGGCTCGATCCCACCAACGGCATCTGGATGGCGGGCGACCATATCGTCATGGCGGTCGGCCGCGATTACGGCGACATCGCGCCGATCGACGGCGTGGTGCTGGGATCGGGCGTGCAGGCGATGCATGTTTCGGTCGATGTCGAGCCTCTGGCGACATCTGCGATTTCCAACGCCCCCCTCCCGTTCGTTTCGAGCGAAGTCGAGAAACGTGAACCGCGCGCTCGTGAGCGTTTCTCGACTTCGCTCGAAACGAACGGCGATGGGTAATCGAGGTCACCCCTTGCGTCCCGCGGCTGTTACGCCGATCTAACACACTAGCAAATCGCCAAATCGAACAGGGAATTCATGGCCGATCCGTATTCAACCTTGGGTGTCGCGCGCGGGGCGAGCGAAGCCGAAATCAAGAAAGCGTATCGCAACCTCGCGAAACAGCTTCACCCGGATCGCAACAAGGACAATCCCAAGGCCTCGGAGAAATTCAGCCAGGTCACCAATGCCTATGACCTGCTAACCGACAAGGACAAGCGCGCGCGCTTCGACCGGGGCGAGATCGACGCCGACGGCAATCCCACCAATCCGTTCGCGGGCATGGGCGGCGGCGGGCATGGCGGCCAGTACCGGTCGGGCGGGTCGCAATTCGATTTTTCAAGCGACGGCGCCGATGTCGGCAGCATGTTCGAAGAATTGTTTGGCGGTGCCCAGCGGCGCGGCGGGGGCGGCTTTTCGGGTGGCTTCGGGGGTTTCGGACGGCGTCCCAGCCCCAAGGGCGCAAACGTCGCCTATAAGCTGCAAGTGCCGTTCACGGATGCGGCGGCGCTTGCCCCCCAGCGGATCACGCTAGCCGATGGCAAGACGATCGATCTGAAACTCCCTGCCGGGGTCGAAACCGGCACGCAAATGCGTCTGTCGGGCAAGGGGCAGGAGGGGCCGGGCGGCAATGGCGATGCGATCGTGACGATCGAGGTCCAGCCGCACCGTTTCTTCGTCCGCGATGGCGACGACGTGCGGGTCGATCTGCCGATCACGCTGAAGGAAGCGGTGCTTGGCGCGCAGGTGCGCGTGCCCACGGCCGAAAAGCCGGTGATGCTGACGGTTCCCAGGGGATCGACATCGGGCAAGACGTTCCGGCTGAAGGGCAAGGGGTTTCACAAGAAGGGCGGAGGGCGCGGCGACCAGCTGGTGACATTGGTGGTCGATCTGCCCGCGGGCGATGCGGCGCTTGAGGCGTTCGTTGAAGGCTGGACCCCGAGCGGCGAGGGGAACCCGCGCGCCAAGCTGGGCGTCTGAAGGCTGACGATTACGCTCACAGGGAGCAATTTTATCGCAACCGTCCCCGCCCGTTTGCTTCGAGCGAAGTCGAGAAACGTCCGCCAGCGCGCGGAACACGTTTCTCGACTTCGCTCGAAACGAACGGTTTGAGGGGGGCGCGGCGTATGACCGACGACACCTCCCCCCAATCGCCCGAGGCGCGCGCGAAGAAGCCGTTTCGCAGGCGCCTGGAGCAGATGGGCGTCAGCGAACGCGTGCTGGAGGTGACCAAACGCGTGCTGGTCGGCACCTACACCGATGGATTCACCCATGCGGGCAACCTCGCCTATCTCTCGCTGCTCACCTTGTTTCCGTTCTTCATCGTCGCCGCGGCCTTGGCGCGTTTGTTCGGGCGAACCGGCGACAGTCTCCAGGCGCTCAACGCTTTTCTCCAGACCGTGCCTCCGGAAGTCGCGACCCTCTTGCAGAAGCCGGTGGTCGATGTGCTGGCTGCGCGATCGGGCAATCTGCTGTGGATCGGCGCGCTGGTCGGGCTGTGGACCACCGCCAGCTTCATCGAGACGGTGCGCGACATTTTGCGTCGGGCTTACGGGGTGCCGTTCAGCCGGCCCTTCTGGGAGTATCGGCTGACCTCGGTCGGAATCATCATCGGTTCGGTCATCATGGTGCTGATCGCGTTCAGCTTTCAGATCGTACTGACCGGGGTTGAGCAGTTCATCGTGCGGCTGCTGCCATTTGCCACCGATGCCGCGCAGATCGTTCAGGTGTTGCGGATCGCGCCGGCGCTGGCACTGTTCGGGGCGCTGTATCTGCTGTTCTACACGCTGACGCCGGGACGCTACCGCAAGACCAACTGTCCGAAATGGCCGGGTGCAGCCTTTACGGCGGGGTGGTGGATGCTGACGACGGCGCTGCTGCCCCTCGTGCTCTCGTCGCTTGGCAGCTACGATTTGACCTATGGCAGCCTTGCGGGCGTGATGATCGCCTTGATTTTCTTCTATATCGTGGGATTGGGCGTGGTGATGGGTGCCGAGTTGAATGCGGCGCTGGCGGAAAAGCCGAATGGCGCGGTAGAAGCGCGTTCGAGCAAGCAGGGGAATGAAGCGGCGTGACGGGATTGATGGCAGGAAAGCGCGGGCTGATCATGGGCCTCGCCAATGATCGTTCGCTGGCATGGGGCATTGCCAAGAAGCTGGCCGAGCACGGCGCGGAAATGGCGTTCAGCTATCAGGGCGAGGCGCTGGAGCGGCGGGTGCGGCCGCTGGCGGAGCAGCTTGGCTGCGATTTCCTGATCGAATGCGACGTGTCGGACATGGCCGATCTCGATCGCGCGTTCGATGAATTGAAGGCGCGGTGGGAGACGATCGATTTCGTCGTCCATGCGATCGGCTTTTCGGACAAGAACGAACTGCGCGGGCGTTACTACGACACCAGCCTCGACAATTTCCTGATGACCATGAACATCTCGGTCTATTCGTTCACCGCCGTCTGCAAGCGCGCGCAGGCGATGATGCCGAACGGCGGAAGCCTGCTGACGCTCACCTATTACGGGTCGGAAAAGGTCGTGCCGCATTACAACGTCATGGGCGTGGCGAAATCGGCGCTGGATACCAGCGTCCAGTATCTCGCCGTCGATCTCGGTCGCGACAATATCCGCGTCAACGCGATCTCGGCAGGACCGATCAAGACGCTGGCGGCATCGGGCATCGGCGATTTCCGCTACATCCTCAAATGGAACGAGCTGAACGCGCCGCTGAAGCGCAACGTGACGATCGAGGATGTCGGCGGCTCCGGCCTCTATTTCCTGTCCGACCTGTCGAGCGGCGTGACCGGCGAAATCCACCATGTCGATGCCGGCTATCACGTCGTCGGCATGAAGGCCGAGGACGCGCCCGACATCGCGCTGAGCTGATCGGGAGGCGCGCGTGACGATCGAGGTGAGAGTCGCGCGGCCCGAGGACGTTCCCGCAATCGACGCGCTGCTGCGCACAAGCTTTCCCGCGCCCGACGAAGCCTTGCTGGTGCAACGACTGTGCATGGACGGCGACATGGTGCTGGCGATGGTGGCCGAGGAGGCCGACGCACTGGCGGGCGTTGCGGTGTTCAGCCGGATGGATGTTGAGGTTGGTGGGAAGCCGATCGCCGCGGTAGCGATGGCGCCGGTTGCGACCGCGCCCGGCCACCGGCGGCAGGGCGTAGCGGAGGCGTTGGTCGCAGCGGGCCATGACCGGCTTCGCGATGCCCAAGTCGTGCTGTCTTTCGTGCTTGGCGATCCGGCCTATTACGGACGCTTCGGCTATGCCGCCGATTGGGCCACGGGCTTCGACAGCCCCTATGCCGGGGAGTATTTCATGGCCGTGCCCTTGCAGGACGGCGCGATGCCCTGCGGCGTGCGGGGGCGGTGCGATCATGCCGTGGCGTTCGCCGTGCTGGGGGAAGACGCATGAGCTGGAACAGTTTCGGGCGGGTGTTCCGCTTCACCACCTGGGGGGAAAGTCACGGACCGGCGCTGGGCGTCGTTATCGACGGGTGCCCGCCGGGGATTGCTTTGTCGGAGGCCGACATCCAGCCGTTCCTCGACAAGCGTCGTCCGGGCACGTCGCGGTTCACGACGCAGCGGCGCGAACCCGATCAGGTGCGCATCCTGTCGGGCGTGTTCGACGGGCGCACCACCGGCACGCCGATTTCGCTGATGATCGAGAATGTCGATCAGCGGTCGAAGGATTATTCGGATGTCGCCAAGGCCTATCGCCCCGGCCATGCCGATTACGCCTATGACGCCAAATACGGGTTTCGCGATCATCGCGGCGGCGGGCGGTCTTCGGCACGCGAGACGGCGGCGCGGGTTGCAGCAGGCGCCGTGGCGCGGCTGGTGATTCCCGAAGTGACGATCACCGGCTGGGTCGAGGCGATCGGCGGCGATGCGATCGATCCGGCGCGGTTCGATGCGAACGAGATCGCCAACAACCCGTTTTTCGGTCCCGACCCCCAGGCAGCGATCCGGTGGGAAGCGCTGGTCGATGGTGCGCGCAAGGCAGGGTCTTCGCTGGGGGCAGTCGTGGCGTGCGAGGCGGGCGGCGTTCCCGCGGGCTGGGGTGCGCCGCTCTATGCCAAGCTCGACAGCGAACTGGCGGCGGCGGCGATGTCGATCAATGCGGTCAAGGGCGTCGAGATCGGCGACGGCTTCGGCGCGGCGCTGCTGTCGGGCGAGCAGAATGCCGATGCCATGCGGCCCGGTGCCGCTGGGCCGGAATTCCTCGCCAATCACGCAGGCGGCATCGCGGGCGGCATTTCCACTGGCCAGCCGGTGCGGCTGCGCGTGGCGTTCAAGCCGACCAGTTCGATCCTGACGCCGGTGGAGACGATCACGCCCGAAGGCGACGCGACCGAGATCGCCACCAAGGGTCGTCACGATCCTTGCGTCGGCATCCGGGGGGTTCCGGTGGTCGAGGCGATGATGGCGCTGGTGCTGGCGGATCAGAAATTGTTGCACCGGGCACAATGTGGCTGAAATAAGGCTCGCTTTGCCGGTTGGCGAGTGATTCAAGGGATGAGCCGAGCTTTAAAAACGGCTCAAAAACGCCATTTCCGATGTTGTAAGGGGCGAAACAACATGGAGACTATCCAATGCGTACCAAAGCACTTGCTTCTGCCTTGATCCTGTTCGGTTCGACCGCCGCTCTCGCGCAGGTTGCCGATACGCAGGACACCCCCGTCGAGAATAATGTGCAGGCTGAAGAGGCATGGGATGGCAGCACGACGCCGGAAACCACCGAGCCGGTGCCGACGGACGAAACCACCCCGCCTGCGCCGACCGAAGAACCGATGGGCGAGCCAAGCGAAGACGATCTCACGACTCCGCCGACCGATCCGGTGCCGCCACAGGGCTGAGCGGACGCGCGAATGAAGAGGGCCGGGGAGCGATCCCCGGCCCTTTTTGTGTGCTTACTCATTACACCCGTTCGTTTCGAGCAAAGTCGAGAAACATATTGCTAGCGGTTACCAGCGTTTCTCGACTTCGCTCGAAACGAACGGATGTGGTGACGACGGTTAGTCCGCGAACAGCAGGACCGGGGTTTCCACCAGTTTCTTGAGCGCCTGGACATAGCTGGCCGCGTCCCAGCCATCGACCACGCGGTGGTCGCAGCTGATGGAGAAGTTCATCAGCTTGGCGCGGACGATGTCGTCGCCCTGAAATACCGGGCGCTCGACGATCTTGTTGGGGCCGAGGATCGCGACTTCGGGGCGGTTGATGACCGGGGTGGTCGCGATGCCGCCGAGCGGGCCGAGTGAGGTGATGGTGATCGTCGATCCCGACAGCTCGTCGGACTTGGCCTTGCCGGTGCGCGCCGCGTCGGCGAGGCGGGTGATCTCGCTTGCCAATTGCCACACATTCATGTCCTGCGCGTCGCGGATGACCGGGACCATCAGGCCGGCATCGGTCTGGGTCGCCATGCCGAGATGCACGCGGCCCGAACGCGTCACCACGCCCGCTTCGTCGTCATAGCGCGCATTGAGCATCGGGAATTGCGGCAGGGTGCGGCAGATCGCGACGATCAGGAACGGCAGCATCGTCAGTTTCGGACGATTGCCGCGATTGGCGTTCAGGTCCGCGCGCATCGCCTCCAGCGCGGTGACGTCGAGTTCGTCGACATAGGTGAAGTGCGGAATGTTGCGCTTCGACGCCGCCATGTTCTCGGCAATGCGGCGACGCATGCCGATGACCTTGACGGTCTCGTCCGCGCGCGCGCGGCTGACGTGCGGCGCGTGATAGCCCTCGCCGCTGCCATAGCGGAGAAACGCGTCGAGATCGGCGTGGCGGATGCGGTCGCCATCGGTTTTGACCGACGCGAGATCGATGCCGAGTTCACGCGCGCGCTGGCGCACCGCGGGGGAGGCAAGCGCTTTGTGGTCCGCCTTGCGCGCCGCGCCTTCTCCGTTCGTGTCGAGCGCAGTCGAGACACGTTCCTCTTCGCGCGCGGCAGGTTTCTCGACTTCGCTCGAAACCCACGTAGTGGGGGCGGGTGCCGATGCCGGAGCCGCAGCGGGAGCCGCATCCTCGTCCACACCCGGCGTTTCGGCCTCGATCTGCTCCACGGCCTCGTCCGAAGCGGGCGCGGCGTCGGCCGCGTCGCTTTCGGTTTCGATCACCACCAAAGTCGATCCGATCGCAACCTGATCGCCGACTTCGCCTGCCAACTCCACGACGGTGCCTGCGACCGGCGATTCCATCTCGACCGTGGCCTTGTCGGTCATCATGTCGGCGATCTGCTGGTCTTCCTCGACCCGGTCGCCGACCTTGATGTGCCATGCCACGATTTCGGCTTCGGAAATGCCTTCGCCAATGTCCGGCAGGCGGAATTTGAACTGCGCCATGCTTAGTCCTTCATGATCTTTTTGAGCGCCATGCCGATCCGCACGGGTCCGGGGAAATAAGCCCATTCCAGGCTGTGCGGGTAGGGTGTGTCGAAACCGGTGACGCGTTCGACCGGCGCCTCCAGGTGATAGAAGCAGCGTTCCTGCACCAATGCCGACAGTTCCGCGCCGAACCCTTGGGTGCGCGTCGCTTCGTGGACGATCAGGCAGCGGCCGGTTTTCTTCACCGATTCCTCGATCGTCTCGATGTCGAGCGGGACGAGCGTGCGCAGATCAATGATCTCCGCGTCGATCCCCGCCTCGCGCACGGCTTCCGCCGCGACATGGACCATCGTTCCGTAAGCGAGCACGGTCAGCGCCTCGCCGGGCCGCACGATCGCCGCCTTGCCCAGCGGGATGCGGTAATAGCCGGTCGGCACTTCGCCTGCCGGGTGCTTCGACCAGTTGCTGGCGGGCTTGTCCCAATGGCCGTTGAACGGGCCGTTATAGATGCGCTTGGGCTCGAAGAAGATGACCGGGTCATTGTCCTCGATCGCGGCGATCAAGAGGCCCTTGGCGTCATAGGGATTCGACGGGATCACGGTTTTGAGGCCCGAGACGTGCGCGAAGATCGCCTCGGGCGACTGGCTGTGCGTCTGACCGCCGAAAATACCGCCGCCAAAGGGCGAGCGCACCGTGATCGGCGCGGTGAATTCGCCTGCCGAACGATAGCGAAGCCGCGCGGCCTCCGACACGAGCTGGTCGAGCGCGGGATAGATGTAATCGGCGAACTGGATTTCGGGGACGGGACGCAGGCCATAGCTGCCCATGCCGACCGCGACGCCGATGATGCCGCATTCGGTGATCGGCGTGTCGAACACGCGGGTCTTGCCGTATTTCTTCTGCAGGCCCGCGGTCGCGCGGAACACGCCGCCGAAATAGCCGACATCCTCGCCCATGACGATGACGTTGGGGTCACGGTCCATCAGCACGTCCATCGCCGAATTGATCGCCTGGATCATGTTCATGCGGACGGTGTCGCCTTCGCGGTCGGGCGTGGGCGCGATGCGGGCTTCGGGGGTTTCGAGATCGCTCATATCGCTCATTTCCGGTCCCACGGGCGACCGCTGGTTTCTTCCTCGTCCAGCATCTGCTGGCGCTGTTCCTTGAGATGCCAGGGCATTTCCTCGTACACGCCGTCGAACAGCGTATCGAGCGGCTGGTGCAGGCCGTGGCCCAGAATGCCGTTCTTCTCGGCTTCCTTCTGCGCGGCCTTCACCTGTTCGGCGAGTTCGATGTCCTGCGCGGCATGGCGTTCCTCGTCCCATTCGCCCAGCTTGATCAAATGGTCCTTCAACCGCTTGATCGGATCGCCCAGCGGCCATTCGGTCGCCTCCTCGGCGCTGCGATACTGGGTGGGATCGTCGGAGGTCGAATGGCCTTCGGTGCGATAGGTGAAATGCTCGATCAGCGTCGGCCCCTGATTGGTGCGCGCGCGTTCCGCCGCCCATTCGGTCGCGGCATAGACCGCCAGCGGATCGTTGCCGTCGATGCGCAGGCCCGCGATGCCGTACCCGACCGCGCGCGCGGCAAAGGTCGTGGCCTCTGCCCCGGCGAACCCTGAAAAGCTCGAGATCGCCCACTGATTGTTGACGACGTTCAGGATGACCGGCGCGCGATAGACGGTGGCAAAGGTCAGCGCGGAATGGAAATCGCCCTCCGCGGTCGACCCTTCGCCGCACCAGGTCGCGGCGATGCGGGTATCGCCCTTGGCCGCCGACGCCATCGCCCAGCCTACGGCCTGCGGATATTGCGTGGCGAGATTGCCCGAGATCGAGAAGAACGCGCCTTCCTTCGTCGAATACATGATCGGCAACTGCTTGCCCTGCAGGCGGTCGGCGCTGTTCGAATAGATCTGGTTCATCATGTCGACGAGGCTCCAGTCGCGCGCGATCAGGATGCCCTGCTGACGATAGCTGGGAAAGGTCATGTCATCGCGTTGCAGCGCCATGGTGGCCGCGACTGCGACCGCCTCTTCGCCCGTCGCCTTCATGTAGAAGCTGGTCTTGCCCTGGCGCTGGGCGCGGAACATGCGTTCGTCGAACGCGCGCAGCAACGCCATGTAACGCAGCATCTGCCGCAGTTTTTCGGGCGACAGGCGCGGGTTCCAGGGACCGACCGAATTGCCTTCGTCATCCAGCACGCGGACCAGCGTGAACGCCAGGTCGTGGAATTTGTCGGCGGCCTCGGCCGTGTCGGGCCGACGCTGCTCGCCTGCGGGCGGCACGTCGAAATCGCTGAAATCGACTGCGTCGCCGGGCCGGAATTTGGGCTCGGGCACATGCAGCGAAAGCGGCGGCAAATTGGCGCGCGATGGCTCGCCGGTCATGGTCTCTCCCGAGTATTAGGGGTCGTGTCGTGTTCGTAGGAACGCGCGGAACCCGGTTCTGCTTCCCTGTTATATAATTTCAACGCCGATGGCGAGAGGGGGAAGCGCGAAGCCGCAAAAGTGCCAAAATGCTTGGGTTCCGCAAACAATCTGCGTGAGCCGCTGATGCTGGAGAACCGTCATATCGCCTGGACGGATCGCCTGAGCACGATCGGCACGCGAACGGAAGTTGCACGCACGGCCCACCCAGCGAACGAAAGTCTCTCAATTTGTCGGCGTAAGCGCGATTCGCGACTCAAACCGATTGCAGCTTTTCGAGCATCGCGGTGGCCGCTGCGGTTTCGGCTTCCTGCTTGGACGCCCCCTCGGCTTCGACCTCTGCCAGCTTACCGACGGTGACGCGGATCTTGAATCGCGGCGCATGATGGGGTCCGAAGCGCTCGACGATGGCGTATTCGGGCGGGCGGCGATTGTGCGCGGCGGCCCATTCCTGAAGCGCGGATTTGGGGTGCTTGGGTGCTCGCGTCTGGGTCTCGATGCGGTCGGCCCAGGCGCGGCGGACGAAATCGTGCGCCGCGTCGATGCCGTGATCGAGATAGAGGGCGCCGATCAGTGCCTCCATCACGTCGCCCAGCACATTGTCGCTGTTGCCCGCCCCGTCGTCGCGCGCCTGTTTGCCCAGCTTCATGCGCGCGGCCACGCCGATTTCGCGCGCGACGTCGGCACACGCCGCCCCCGTCACCAGCGCGTTGATCCGGCGCGACAATTTTCCTTCGGGCTCGTCGGGGAAGCGTTCGAACAGCCAATCGGCCATGACGAGGCCAAGCACGCGGTCGCCCAGAAACTCCAGCCGCTCATAATTCTCGACCGCCTGGCTGCCATGCGTCAGCGCGCGAACATAGGGGGCAAGGGTGCCCGGCCTGCGCCCGAGCGTTTCGGTCAGCCAGTCGATCAGGTCGGCGTCGCTCAAAAGCCTTCCCCGATGCGCTCCCACCGCGCGGCGGTGAACCAGGTCCAGGGCATCAGCCACTGGGCATTGCCGTCGGTCGACCAGAAATTCACGACCGCCTTGCCCTGGATGTTTTCCAGCGGCACAAATTCGATGCCGCCGGCCAGATGCTGGAAGCGGCTGTCCTTCGAATCGTCGCGGTTGTCGCCCATCATGAAGGCATGGCCTTCGGGGACGGTGAAGACCTCGGTGTCGTCGGGCAGGAAGCTGCCCTGGTCGAGCACCATATAGCTTTTGCCGTTCGGCAGCGTCTCCCGGAATTGCGGCACGCGGCAGATTGGCGTGCCGTCGGCGTCGGTCGATACGAATTCGCCTCGGCAGCCATTGGTTTCGTTGAAATTCGGGGTCAGCGGCACGACGAAATCGGCGACCCGCTGCTTGGGCACGGGCTGGCCGTTCAGGATGACCTGGCCATTGCTCATCTGGATCGTGTCGCCGGGCACGCCGATCACGCGCTTGATCCAGTCGTCGGCATCCTGCGGCGGCGCCTTGAACACCGCGACATCGCCGCGCTCGGGCGTGGAGGCGAACACGCGGCCGGGAATGAGCGGCAGGCTGAACGGCAACGAATGTCTGGAATAGCCGTAATTCCATTTGGTGATGAAAAGATAGTCGCCGACGAGCAGGCGCGGCAGCATCGATCCCGACGGAATGACGAAGGGCGAGATCAGGAAACTGCGGATGATGAAGACGAAAATCGCGAGCTTCAAAAGGAAGATCGCGGTATCGCGCAGTTCCGATTTGGGCTTTGCGGCAGGCGCGCCGCCCTTGCCGATCGGCTGCGGGGTATCGTCTGCGGGAATGCCCGCGCTGTCGGTATGGTCGGCCATGTGTGTTGCTGTGCTGGGACGGAAGGGTTGCGTCAAGCGCAGATGATCCTCCCTTCGGAGGGGAGGTGGCAGTCGCGTAGCGACTGACGGAGGGGTATTGCGCTATCGAGAGGGGGCTACCCCTCCACCATCCTGCCGATGGTCCCCCTCCCCTTGCAGGGGAGGATTTGGGTGGTGGCGAATGCCGGGTTGGCGCGTTAGGGACGGCTGCAATCCCTCCAAGGAGTCCCCTCCCATGACCCATCCTGACTGGAATGCGCTCGAAGCGCTCGATCGTCCGACGCTGAAGGCGCTGTTCGACGCCGAGGCCGACCGCGTGGCGCGGCTGTCGGTGGATGTCGCGGGTATCCATTTCGACTGGTCGAAGACGCATTTGTCGCCGCAGGTGCTTGCGTGGTTCGAGTCCGCTGCCAAGAGCGCAGGGCTTGCCGAAAAGCGCGACGCACTGTTCGCGGGCGAGGCGGTCAACGTCACCGAGGGCCGCGCCGCCGAACACACCGCCGAACGTGGTGAGGGCGCGCCCGATAGCGTCGAGCGTGCGCGCGGGCTTCATGCGCGGATGCGCGCGCTGATCGACGCGATCGAGATCGAGGCGCTGGGGCCGGTGCGACACGTCCTGCATGTCGGGATCGGTGGATCGGCGCTGGGTCCGGATCTGCTGATGGATGCGCTGGGCCGCGATGCCGGGCGCTATGACGTGGCGATCGTGTCGAACGTCGACGGACTGGCACTGGAAGAGGCGACGCGCGGCTTCGATCCGGCGGCGACCTTGCTGGTCATCGCCTCGAAGACCTTCACCACCAGCGAGACGATGCTGAACGCCGCCAGCGCCATCCAGTGGATGAGCGAAGCCGGGGTCGACGACCCCTATGGCCGGGTCATCGCCCTGACCGCGTCGCCCGATAAGGCGATCGAATGGGGCGTCGACGAAACCCGCGTGCTGCCGTTCAACGAGGCGGTGGGCGGGCGATATTCGCTCTGGTCGTCGATCGGCTTTCCCGCCGCGCTCGGCCTCGGCTGGGCGGCCTTTGAGGAAATGCTGGAAGGCGCGGCGGAGATGGATCGCCATTTCCGGCTGAGCGACTGGGCGAAGAACGCGCCGGTGATGGCGGCATTCGCGGACCTGTATTACACGCAGGCTCGCGGGTGCGAGACGCGCGCGACCTTCGCCTATGACGAACGGCTGCGGCTGCTGCCCAGCTATCTCCAGCAGCTCGAGATGGAATCGAACGGCAAGGGCGTGACGACCGACGGGCAGAAGGTCACGCGCCCGACCGCACCGATCACCTGGGGCGGGGTCGGCACCGACGGTCAGCACGCGGTGTTCCAGTTGCTGCATCAGGGCACCCGGCTGGTGCCGGTCGAATTCGTCGCGGTGATCGAGCAGGAGGATGTGTTCTCCGACGATCACCACCGGCAATTGCTGCTCAACTGTTTTGCGCAGGGTGCGGCGCTGATGGCGGGCAAGGGGCATGACGATGCGGCGCGCGCCTATCCGGGCGACCGGCCTTCGTCGACCTTGCTGCTCGATACGCTCGACCCGCGCACGCTGGGCGCGTTGCTGGCGTTCTACGAACACCGGACCTTCGTCAGCGCGGCGATGCTGGGGATCAACCCGTTCGACCAGTTCGGTGTGGAACTGGGCAAGGAAATGGCGAAGGCGGCGGAAAAGGGCGGGCTTGCGTTCGATGCATCGACCACCGACCTGCTGAAGCGTGCGGGGCTTTCGAACTAAGGGAACCCGTCATCCCCGCGCAGGCGGGGATCCATTGTGTCGGGCCTGAACGTTTCGTCCGCAACGGCATGGAATATGGATCCCCGCCTGCGCGGGTATGACGCTGAAAGGAATGAGGCGACCGATGGCAAAATACGATTATGAGCTGTTCGTCATCGGTGGCGGATCGGGCGGCGTGCGCGCGGCGCGCGTTTCCGCCGCACATGGCGCGAAGGTCGCGCTGGCCGAGGAATACCGGGTCGGCGGCACCTGCGTCATTCGCGGCTGCGTGCCCAAGAAACTGCTCGTCTATGGTGCGCATTTCGCCGAGGATCTGCGCGATGCCAAGGCGTTCGGCTGGGACGTGCCCGACGAATGCGCGTTCAGCTGGGAACGGCTGCGCGACAATGTGCTGGGCGAGGTCGACCGGCTGAACACCGCCTATACCAACACGCTCGACAGCCACGGGGTCGAGGTGATCCTTGACCGCGCGACCGTCACCGGCCCGCATGAGGTGAAGCTGGCGGGTGGGCGCAAGATCACCGCAGAGCGCATCCTGATCGCGGTCGGCGCGCGCCCGCATGTGCCCGATTGTCCCGGCTCGGAACTGGGGATCACATCGAACGAGGTGTTCCACCTCGACAAGCTGCCCGAACGCGTGCTGATCGCAGGCGCAGGCTATATCGCCAACGAATTCGCGGGCATCTTCAACGAGTTCAAATCCAAGGTCACGCTGATGAACCGCAGCGACGTGATCCTGCGGGGTTACGACGAAAGCGTGCGCGACCGGCTGCTCCAGATTTCGACGATGAAGGGGATCGATTTCCGCTTCAATGCCGCGTTTCAGGGTATCGAGAAGGTCAAGGGCGGAGCGCTGAAGGTGTCGATGTCGAACCACGAGCCGATCGAAGTCGACCTCGTCCTGTTCGCGACCGGACGCGTGCCCAATACCGAGAAGCTGGGGCTGGAGAAGGCGGGAATCGAACTCGACGATCACGGCGCGATTCCGGTCGATGAGGACAATCAGTCGGCGTGCAAGTCGATCTATGCGGTCGGGGACGTCACCAACCGCGTGCAGTTGACCCCGGTCGCGATCCGCGAGGGTCAGGCATTCGCCGACACCATCTATGGCGGCAAGCCGACGCGAGTCGATTATGGCTGCATTCCGGCGGCGGTGTTCAGCCATCCGCCGATTGCGGGGGTGGGTCTGACCGAAGGCCAGGCAAAGGAACAGTTCGGATCGGTAAAGGTCTACCTCTCCGATTTCCGCGCGATGAAGAACGTGCTGGCGGGCCGCAACGAACGCGCGCTCTACAAGATGATCTGCGACAGCGAGACGGGCAAGATCCTGGGGCTGCACATGATCGGGCCGGACGCGCCGGAAATCCTGCAGGCGGCGGCGATCGCGGTGAAGGCCGGGCTGACCAAGGCCGATTTCGACGCGACCGTGGCGCTGCATCCGAGCATGGCGGAAGAGCTTGTTTTGATGCGGTGACCCGTCGCGGGATAATGAACCCCGTCACCCCGGCCGAAGTGCCGGGGTCCACCACGCGGCTTTCGCAACGTCCGAACTTCTTGCGATTGGCCTTGAGGCACAGTGGACCCCGGCACTTCGGCCGGGGTGACGATGAATAAGGCGGGTTACCCCCCTCAATCCAGCAGCGCGTCGGCCTCCGTCTCTGCCGTCACGCCTGCCCGGTTCGACACCGTCGTCGTCACTGCCAGGTTCATCGTCACATTGCCGACCGTCCGCATGATGTCGGGCAGCGTTTCCACCGCGACCAGCAGTGCGAGGGGCTCGATCGGCACGCCCATTGCAATGGCGATCGGGGCGATCGAACTGATGAAGCTGATCGAGCCGGGCAGGCTGACCGATCCCATCGTCGTGATCGCAGCAGCCGCGACGCCCGCCGTGATCTGGGCCGGCGTCAGTTCCATGCCGAAGACGTGCGCGACGTAGAGCGCGACGGCGATGTTCATCGCCGGGCCGGTTGCACGAAAGATCGCGACCGCGAGCGGCAGGACCACGCCCGCGCTCGCGACCGGCACATTCAGCATATGCGCGCCCTTCAATGTGGCGGGCAGCGAGGCGAGGCTCGATTGGGTAGAGATCGCGACGGCCTGCGCGGGGAGTGCGGCGCGGGCGAAATTACGCGGAGACACGCGGCCTCCGATGACACCGAGCGGATAGGCGAGCAGCCAGATCACGCTGCCGACGGCCGATACGATCAGCACATAATGCACCAGTGCGCCGAACGCTGCCGTCCCCGCCTGCGCGCCGACCATGAACGCCAGCGCGCCGACACCGACGGGCGCCAGCCACAGCACCCAGCCGATCAGCACCAGCATTGCATCGCCGATCGCCTGGAAGAAGCTGACCAGCAATTTGCGCGGTTCGACCGGCAGGCGCGTGATCGCAAAGGCGAAGGCGGTGGTGAACACGATCAGCGGCAGGAAGGCGTCTTCGGCCGCCGCCGCGATCGGATTGGTCGGGATCATCGCCGACAGGAATTCGCTGAACGGCGGCACCTCGCCTGCGGGGTCTGCGGTCGCGAATGCGCTGCGCAACGCGGCAGCGGGGTCCGCTGCAAGCGGGAACAGGTCGAGGAAGCCGAGCGTCAGGAACGCGCCCAAAGCCGCCGACGTCCACAAGATCGTGATGAAGGTGATGAAGGCGCGCGCCGCCAGCTTGTTCGCGCGTGCGGCCTCCGCCGCGGCGGCGATGCCGGTGACGAGCAACGCGACCACCAGCGGCACGATCGTCATTCTGAGCGCGTTCAGCCAGGCGGTGCCGATCGGTTGCGCGACGGCGGCGGCGTCCTGTGCGCTTTCCGGCGATTGCGACGACCAGAAGATGCCGATGGCGAGACCGCCGATGAGGCTGAGAAAGATACGGAGTGGTTGCGACATGCTCGCCCTTTTTGGTTTCGCGCGCTATCAGCCACGGCAATGGACACCGCAAGGTGAGGACAACGCACGCAATGGCAAGAAAATATTTCGGCACCGACGGAATCAGAGCCGCGACGAACAGTCCGCTGATGACCGCGGCGATGGCGATGAAAGTGGGGATGGCGGCGGGCGCCCATTTCCAGCGCGGCGACCACCGGCACCGCGTCGTCATCGGCAAGGATACCCGATTGTCGGGCTATATGCTCGAGAACGCGCTGGTCGCGGGGTTCACCAGCGTCGGCATGGACGTGGTGCTGGTCGGGCCGATGCCGACGCCCGCGGTCGCGATGCTGACCCATTCGATGCGTGCGGACATGGGCGTGATGATTTCGGCCAGCCATAACCCCTATGCCGACAATGGCATCAAGCTGTTCGGGCCGGACGGGTATAAATTGTCCGACGCCGACGAGGAAGCGATCGAGGCGCTGATCGACGGCGACGTGCCGCTGGCACCGTCCGAGCATATCGGCCGGGCCAAACGGATCGAGGATGCCAGGGGCCGCTACATCCATTTCGCCAAATCGACCTTCCCGGAAAACATGCGGCTCGACGGGATGAAGATCGTCGTCGATTGCGCCAACGGTGCCGCCTATCAGGTTGCACCATCGGCATTATGGGAACTGGGCGCGGACGTCGTCGCAATCGGCGTTTCGCCCAACGGCAAGAATATCAACGACCGAGTCGGATCGACGGCGCCGCAGACCTTGTGCGAAACCGTGGTGGCGAGCGGGGCGGCGATCGGCATCGCGCTCGACGGCGATGCCGACCGACTGATCGTCGTCGATGAAAACGGCAAGGTCGTGGACGGCGATCAGTTGATGGCGACCATTGCCAGCGGTTGGGCGCGCGACGGACGGCTGGCGGGCGGCGGGCTGGTCGCGACCGTCATGTCGAACCTGGGGCTGGAACGCCATCTGTCGGCGCAGGGATTGGGGCTGATCCGCACCAAGGTCGGCGACCGCCATGTCCTCGAAAAGATGCGCACGTCCGGTTACAATGTCGGCGGCGAGCAATCGGGGCACATCATCCTGTCGGACTATGCGACGACCGGCGACGGACTGGTCGCGGGGTTGCAGGTGCTGGCGGAATTGCAGCGTGCGGGCGCACCCGCCAGCGAAGTGCTGCACCGCTTCGATCCCTTGCCGCAATTGCTGAAGAATGTGCGCTTTGCGGGCGGCAAGCCGCTTGAGGCGGAAAGCGTCAAGGCGGTGATCGCCGAGGCCGAAGCCGAACTCGACGGCAAGGGACGGCTGGTGATCCGCCCGTCGGGCACCGAACCCGTCATCCGCGTGATGGCCGAGGGCGACGACGAGGGTCAGGTCGAGCGCGTGGTGGACCGCATCTGCGACGCGGTACGCGCGGCGGCCGCCTGATGCTGGACATGCGCCCCGATTGCGAACGCTGCGGCACCGATCTGCCTGCCGATGCGCCGGGGGCGTTCATCTGTTCGTTCGAATGCACCTTCTGCGCGGAATGTGCCGACGCGGTGGATGAAGTTTGCCCCAATTGCGGCGGCGAGCTGCTCGACCGTCCGATCCGCAGCCGCGAGTTGCTGGCGAAGCATCCGGCAAGCGAAGCGCGGCGCTTCGGACAGTGACCATCCCCCGCATCCTGATCATTGCCGGCTCTGATTCGGGCGGGGGCGCGGGAATTCAGGCCGATATCAAGACGGTCACCATGCTTGGCGGCCATGCGATGACCGCGATCACCGCCATCACTGCCCAGAACACGCTGGGCGTGGACGCCGTGCATCCCGTCCCCACCGACGTGGTGATTGCCCAGATCGACAGCGTGGTGCGCGATATCGGCGTCGATGCGGTCAAGATCGGGATGATCGGATCGGCGGAAACCGCACATGCCGTCGCCGACCGGTTGGCGACCTTCGGCGTGCCGATCGTGTTCGATCCCGTCATGGTTGCGACCAGCGGGTCGGTGCTGGCGGACACGGACACGATCGCCGCGTTCGAGCGGCTGATGGCGCTGGCGTCGGTGGTGACGCCCAACCTGCCCGAACTCGAAGCGCTGGGCGGACGCGAGGCGGTGCTGGCGCATGGCTGCCACCTGGTCGAAAAGGGCGGACATCTGGTCGGCGAGCAGGTTCATGACCAGCTATTCTCGCCGCGCGGCGATCTGGTCGATGAACTGGTCGGCAAGCGTATCAATACGGTCAGCACGCATGGGACGGGTTGCACCTTTGCCAGCGCGCTGGCGTGCGGATTGGGCGACGCGATGCCGATCCATGAGGCGTTTCGTCGCGCGGTGCGGTTCGTGCGGATTGCGCTGATCTCCGCGCCGGGACTGGGTGGCGGTCATGGGCCGATGGGGCACGCGCTGGGCCTGTCACCGTTCGACGAACTCGAAGGCTGAGCTGGCAATGCCGGATTTCAGTTTCGAAAGCGCGCATGCGGGGCCGGTCGCGGGTGTCGACGAAGCGGGGCGCGGGCCGCTGGCCGGGCCGGTGGTCGCCGCCGCGGTGATCCTCGACCCCGACTGCATCCCCGACGGCATCGATGATTCGAAGGCGCTGACCGCGATACGGCGCGCTCGGTTGCACGACGAACTGCTGGGCTGCGCGCGGGTCGGGATCGGCGTGGCGAGCGTTGAGGAGATCGACCGGCTGAACATATTATGGGCGTCAATGCTGGCGATGCAGCGGGCGGTCGACGCCTTGCCGTGCGCGCCCGTCATGGTGCTGGTCGACGGCAATCGCTGCCCGGACTGGGCGCACCGGTCGCAGGCAGTAGTGGGCGGGGACGCGAAATGCCTGTCGATCGCGGCGGCGTCGATCGTCGCCAAGCATATCCGCGACGGCATGATGATCGAGGCGGACGGGCTTCATCCCGGCTATGGCTGGGCGTCGAACAAGGGCTATGGCAGCCGTGCGCATCAAGAGGCGCTCAGGACATTGGGACCGACGCCGATGCACCGGCGCAGCTTCGCGCCGGTCGCGCAGGCGTGGCTGGGGTTTTGAAGGGCATTGGATGACGCCCGGTCGAAGCGGTCAACGGCTTATCACTGCCCTTTTCATTGAGCAGGGCGGGGTGGCGATCATCAATGCGGGCGGTTTCCGACCTTAGCAGTTCAGAAATCGCAGACCAACCATGTGTGAGGTCGACCCTCGCCGAGCGCTTGGCAATCAGATCGACGGGTGGCCACCCCAACTTTCCCCCTGTCCTCCGCCTCCGCCATCTGCCATCGTCGCGCGATGCTGCGCTGCGCCGCGACTCCTGTCCATTTCGCCTCCGCCCACCCGGCGGCAGTCGCCCGCGCGATTCGCTTTATCGTGTCACATTGGTCACCTTTGCGCCCCGAAAGGACTGCATGAGCCGCAAGCCTGTCCCCGCCCGTCCCGGCGAGCGTTCCCGCGCCGAACTCAGCTTCGACAAGCCCCAATTGCTCCCGCGCCTGTTCGGTGAATTCGATTCGAACCTGCTGGCGCTCGAAGAACGGCTGGGCGTGTACATCACCGCACGCGGCGACCGCGTTCAGGTGGAGGGCACGGCGGAGGCCGTCGCCCATGCGCGCGAGGTGCTGAACGACCTTCATTCGCGCGTCATCCGCGGGGAGGAGATCGACACCGGGCTGATCGACGCGGTGATCGCGATGTCGAGCGAACCGACGCTCGACGGCATCGTCCGCCAGGAACGCGACGCCCCGCCGCCGATCATGATCCGCACCCGGCGCAAGACGATCGTCCCGCGCTCGCTCAATCAGGCGCATTATATGCGGCAACTGGTGTCGAACGACATGATCTTTGCGCTGGGACCTGCTGGCACCGGCAAGACCTATCTGGCGGTGGCGCAGGCCGTCGCCCAGCTCATCACCGGCAGCGTCCAGCGGCTGATCCTGTCGCGCCCGGCGGTGGAGGCGGGGGAAAAGCTCGGCTTCCTGCCCGGAGACATGAAGGAAAAGGTCGATCCCTATTTGCGGCCCTTGTACGACGCGCTCTACGACTGCATGCCGCCCGAACAGGTCGAGCGGCGGCTGGCGAGCGGAGAGATCGAGATCGCACCGATCGCCTTCATGCGCGGACGCACGCTCGCCGATGCCTTCGTGATCCTCGACGAAGCGCAGAACACCACGCCGATGCAGATGAAGATGTTCCTGACCCGCTTCGGCCAGAACAGCCGGATGGTGATCTGCGGCGATCCCAACCAGACCGACCTGCCCGGCGGCGTCACCGCATCGGGCCTGAACGACGCGGTTGCGAAACTGGAGGGGATCGAATCGCTGTCGGTCGTCCGGTTTACGACAGCAGACGTGGTCCGCCACCCGATCGTCGGCCGCATCGTCCAGGCCTATGAGGGCGACAATGCCTGACGCCCGATGATCGACGTCGCCGTTCAGACCGAGCCCGGCTGGCCCCAGGCCGATTGGGAAGGGCTCGCCGCCGCTTGCGCATCAGCCGCGATCACTCGCACGCCCTATGCGGCGCTCGTAACCACGGCCGCTTCGATCGAAATCGCGGTGCGGATGACAGATGATGACGAAGTGCGCGTGCTCAACCGCGACTACCGGCAAAAGGACAAGCCGACCAACGTGCTGTCCTTTCCGATGATCCAGAGCGACCTGATCGAAAGCGTCACCGCCAACAGCGACGATGGCGAGGTATTGCTCGGCGATATCGTGCTCGCGCGCGGCGTATGCGAGCGCGAAGCGGCCGAACGCGACATTTCGGTGGAACATCATGCCCAGCACCTGATTGTGCATGGCGTGCTGCACTTGCTAGGCTATGATCACCAGGGGGATGCGGAAGCGGAGGCCATGGAGGGGATCGAGCGCGATGCGCTCGCCAGCCTCGGCATTGCGGATCCCTATCCCGTAACAGAGGACTCAGACGACGATGGCCGACGGCCCGAGTAGCAACGGTAACAACGGCAGCAACGGGCAAGGCGACAGTAGCACGCCGCCGGACGGCGGCGGCATATGGCGGGGCCTTCGCACCCTGATCTTCGGTGACGAAAGCGCGGACACGCTTCGCAACCGGATCGAAGAGGCGATTTCCGAACACGAACATGACGCCCGCGAGGACGGGCACACCGCGATCAAGGGCGATCTGTCGCCGATCGAGCGCAAGATGCTCAAGAACCTGCTCCATTTCGGCGAGCGCGATGCGGGCGATGTCGGGGTGCCGCGCGCCGACATCATCGCGATCGAGGAATCGACGCCGTTCGCCGATCTGGTCGCGCTGCTCGCCGAAGCCGGGCACAGCCGCCTGCCGGTCTATCGCGAAAAGCTCGATACCATCACCGGCATGATCCACATCAAGGACGTGTTCAACATCCTCGCCAAGGGCGAGACGCCGCCCGCCAACCTGTCGGCGCTGGTGCGTCAGCCGATTTTCGTGCCGCAATCGATGGGAACGCTCGACCTGCTCGCGACGATGCAGGCCAAGCGCACGCACCTGGCCGTCGTGTTCGACGAATATTCGGGCACCGAGGGCCTCGTGACGATCGAGGATCTGATCGAGGAAATCGTCGGCGAGATCGACGACGAGCATGACGACGCGCCGACCGCGCTGTTCGTGCCGCTCGACGGCGGCGGCTGGGACGCCGATGCGCGCGCCGAGCTGGAGGATGTGGCCGAGGCGATCGACCCGCGTCTGGCGGAGGTCGAGGAGGATATCGACACGTTGGGTGGCCTCGCCTTCGTGCTGGCGGGCGAAGTTCCGGCTGCCGGCGACATTCTCGACCATCCGTCGGGCTGGCGGCTGGAGGTGCTGGCTGCCGATGCCAAGCGGGTGTCGCGGCTGCGGCTCCACCCGCCCCGCAAGCTGGGAATCGCCGAAGACTGACGTTCCATCGGCTCAGGCGATCACCAAGTGCGGGGTAATGCGTTTGTCGATCGCCGAAGCGCGTGACAGGGTAGATTTCTCGGTTCGACCAACTTGTGGCGTTGCCCACGACGCGAGCGGCGGTCTGGGTCGCCCCCATGCCGAATGCTTGCGCGAATAGACCGGACGCCAGCCCCCTTGCAGCCGGTCCCACGGTTGCCACGTCACTCGCGGCCGTCGACTTATCCCTTTCGTCGACGGCCATTTTTTTCGTCCGCTCCATCGCCCTTGCAACGTCATGACGTCATTACCGCCCGGATCGTCGCACGCGCGGCGTCCATACATCTGGCAGCAAGGTTCGGCGGCGCAGCGATCGGCGATGCGCTGTATCCGTAGTTCCGCCCACCGCACCCCTGCCAATCTGCCGTTCGAGCCGATGCGTCGACCGGGCGGGGGGCAGGCCAACCGGCGCGGACTGGGGATCGCCATTGCCGTTGGCGCCGTCGCGATCGCGGGAATCGCTTTGTTCCCCGACCGCGAGCCATCCGACACCGCGCCCGGCGTCCAGATCGCCCACGCCCAGCCGCCGCGCTGATCGTTCCTTTTCCGGCTTGGCGGGTCGGGATCGGCCCCCTATCGTCGGCGACATGCGCAAACATATCCTGATCTTCGGCGGGATCCTGATCCTCGTCGCCGCCGCCATCCTGTTCTACATGACCCGTCCCGACCGCGCGCGGTACGAGGTCGAAGCGGTGATGGGCGCCGAACCCAAGATCGCCGATCCGCGCATTCAGACCATCCCGACGATCAAGATCGCCAAGGCGATCGGCTGGCCGCAGGGGCGCACGCCGACCGCTGCCCAGGGACTGACGGTGCAGGCGTTCGCATCGGGCCTCGACCATCCGCGCTGGATGTACCGCCTGCCCAATGGCGACGTGCTGGTGGCGGAGAGCAACAGCCCGCCGCGCGAGGGAGGCGGCATCCAGAACTGGGTGATGAAAAGGCTGATGGGCCGCGCGGGCGCAGGCGTCCCGTCGGCCAACCGCATCACATTGTTGCGCGACGCCGATGGCGACGGCGTGGCGGAGGCGCGATCGGCGCTGCTCGAAGGGCTGAACTCGCCGCTCGGCATGGCGCTGGTCGGCGACTATCTCTATGTCGGCAACACCGATGCGCTGGTGCGCTTCCCGTTCCAGGTCGGCCAGACGCGGATCACCGCGCCTGCCGAAAAGATCGTCGACCTGCCGGCGGCGGGCAATCACTGGACCCGCAATATCATCGCCAGCGAAGACGGACGTTTCATCTACGTGGCGGTCGGATCGGATTCAAATATCGGCGAAAAGGGGATGGACCGAGAGACGAATCGCGCGGCGATCCTGGAAGTCGATATCGCCAACCGGACCTTGCGGCCTTACGTCACCGGCATCCGCAATCCCGTCGGCATGGCGATCGAGCCGCAGACCGGCGCGATCTGGACGGTGGTCAACGAACGCGACATGCTGGGGTCGGACGGCCCGCCCGATTATCTGACGCGGGTTCAGTTCGGCAATTACTATGGCTGGCCGCACAGCTATTGGGGCGGTTATGTCGATACGCGGGTGGAGCCGAAGCGGCCCGACCTGCGCGAATATGCCGCGCGTCCCGATTATGCGCTGGGCGCCCATACCGCATCGCTGGGCCTGGCCTTTGCCGGCGACGCGCGACTGGGCGCGACCTTTGCACGGGGCGCGTTCGTCGGTCAGCACGGGTCGTGGAACCGGGTGCCGCCCTCCGGTTACAAGGTCGTGTTCGTGCCGTTCGGCGAGAACGGATTTCCGGTGCGCGGACAATTGCCGGTCGACGTGCTGACCGGCTTTCTGAACGACGAGGGGCAGGCGATGGGCCGCCCGGTCGGCGTCATCACCGATCAGCGCGGCGCGTTGCTGGTCGCGGACGATGTGGGCAATGTCATCTGGCGGGTAAGTGGCCCGGCACAGGCAGGCGCACCCACCGCAGCCGATTGATCCGCAAAAACCGCCGGGTGAATGGGAGATTCCGCGCCAGTCATCTGGTGTAAATTGCCAAGTGCCCCGATGAAAGTCGCCCGAAAGCCCGGAAATCGGCGTTTCCGCAAACTGGCACGCTCCCTGCAGTTCCCTGAGCAACGGCGGACGGATGGTCCGATACCGCCGATACTCAGGGAGTTACCACCATGTTCGCTCAAATCGGAACCGTCTCGCGCAATGCCGTCGCTCTGGTCGGCTCGGTCTTCTTCACCGCGATCCTCGTCGCTGCATCGGCTCCCGGCCTGCCGCTGGCGTAACCCGCATGATGCAGCGCACCCCCGGAGCGAATGCTGCGCTCCGACCCGTCCTGATCGGCATCGGATCCTTTTCCACCACGGTCCTGCTGATCCTCGGCTCACACGCGCAAGGGCTGGGCATCCTCGCCTGAGCCTTGCGCCACCGGCCCGTATGCTAGCGACCGAGCGTGTCGAGATCGCCCGGCCGGTTGATATTCGGAATATCGCCGACTCCGTGCAGCGACCGTGCGCCCACCAAGCGCGCCCATGCCACGATCGACCGATCTTCAGACTGTTCCAAGAGCTTCGCCAACCCGTCCGCCAGTTCCGAGGGCCAGAACCCCAGCACCGGCGCCTGGTCCAGATAGGTCGCGCCGTTCGACGCCGCGAGTTCGGCGACCACCTCCCCCGGCACAACTGGCATGTCGCAGGCGATGCTCAGCACCCCGCGATACCCTGCTGCACCTGCCAGACGCAGCGCACCGCACAGCCCGCCAAGCGGCCCGAGGCCGCCACGCGGCCAATCGGCCACCCCGTCCATCCCACACGCATCGGCATCGCGGCCCGCCACGACGATGCGGGCGACATATGGTCGCAGCGCATCGGCGCTATGGTCGATCAGCGCTCGGCCCCGCCACTGCGCCAACGCCTTGTCGCTGCCGAACCGGCGCGCGGCGCCGCCCGCCAGCACCACGCCGAGCAGGGTCATGCGACGCCGGCCAGCATGGCATCGCCGCGCGCCAGGACGATCAGGTCGATCCCCGCTTCACGCGCGCGGGCCAGCGCCAGATCGGTCGGGGCGGAGATCGTCACCAACCGCGAGCAACCGCCGAGCGCCGCCTTTTCGACCAGCTCATAGGAGCAGCGCGAACTGAGCAGCGCGAACCCGCCGTCCCAGCCCAGCCCGCTGCGCGCCATTGCCCCGATCAGCTTGTCGAACGCATTGTGCCGCCCGACATCCTCGCGCACCAGCCGGATGCCGCCATCGGCGTCGCAAAACGCCGCGGCGTGAACCGCGCCGGTCGCGTGGTTGAGCGGCTGGTGATCGCGCAGCGCAGCCAGCGCGCGAAAGATTGCGTGCGGTGGGAGCGCGTTGGCGCTGGGCACCTGCGGCAAGGGGCGCAGCGCCTGTTCCAGATTTTCGATGCCGCATAATCCGCACGAGGATTCGGACGCCCGGTGCCGGACGCGCTCGTGCAGGGCGGGCACGCAACGCCCATCGAGCGTGATCCGCAGCAGGTCGCCCTTCGGCGCCGCATGAATCTCGAAATCGCGCACCTCGCCCGCGTCGGCGATCAGCCGTTCGCTCAGCGCAAAGCCCGTCGCGAAATCTTGCAGATCGGCGGGCGTCGCCATCATGACCGCATAGCCGATGCCGTTGAACTCGATCGCCACCGGCCGCTCCACCGCGACCTGACGCTCCACGGGGCGGGCATTGCCGTCGGGCGTGATCGACCGGAACGCGGCGTTGCGCGATGCGGCGGCGTCGCGGGGCGGGGCGGGGGACTCCATCGCCCCGTGGCATAGCGCGGCGGCGGGCACCGGGGCAAACGCGGCCAGCGGCTGAACCATTCGGGGATCGACCCGTTGGCCTGTCGGGCGCATGATGCACCGGCGCGGGTTCGGTGAGAGAGGCGAGACGATGGCGAAGCAGCACGACGATCGACCCGAGATAAAGCCCTATCCCGGCCCGGCGGGCGGCTGGGGGTCGGTCCGGTCGCTGGCCGACATCATCCCGCGCGAGAAGATAGGGCCGGAGGGGCTGCGCGAACTCACTCGCCAGAACAAGCCCGACGGTTTCGCTTGTGTCAGTTGCGCCTGGCCCAAGCCTGCCGATCACCATCCGGTCGAGTTCTGCGAGGAAGGCGCAAAGGCCACCGCATGGGAATTGACCGCGCATCGCACGACGCCGGAATTTTTCGCGCGGCACACGCTGACCGAATTGCGCGGCTGGACCGATTACCGGCTGGAGGAACATGGGCGGCTGACCCATCCGATGCGCTACGATCCCGCGACGGACAAATATCAGGCGGTCGAATGGGACGCCGCGTTCGACGAAATCGGCGCGGCGCTGAACGCGATCGAACCACGGGCTGCGGTCTTCTACGCGTCGGGCCGCGCGAGTCTCGAATCCTCGTATATGTGGGCGCTGATGGCGCGGATGTACGGCAACCAGAATCTGCCCGACAGTTCGAACATGTGCCATGAATCGACTTCGGTCGGGCTGAAGGCGGCGATCGGCGTGCCGGTCGGCACCACGCGGCTGTCGGATTTCGACCACACCGACGCGATTTTCTTTTTCGGCCAGAATCCGGGATCGAACGCGCCGCGAATGCTCCACGATTTGCGCAAATGTCGCCAGCGCGGGGTGGAGATCGTCGTGTTCAACCCGCTCAGGGAACGCGGCCTCGAACGCTTCACCAGTCCGCAGGATCCGGTGCAGATGGCGACCGGCGGCGAAACGCGGATCGCCACCCAATATCATCAGGTAAAGGCCGGCGGCGACATCGCGGCGATGATGGGCATCGCCAAATGGCTGGTCGATTGGGACGATGCGGCGCTGGCCGAGGGGGCGTCCGCGGTCCTCGATCACGATTTCCTGGCGCAGCATTGCCACGATGCCGAGGCGTTTCTGGCCGCGGTGCGCGCCGCCGACTGGAACGCGATCGAGCGCGAATCCGGCCTGACGCGCCGCGATCTGGAGGCAGCCGCGCGGGTCTATGCCAAGGCCAATGCCGTCATGGCGATTTACGGCATGGGGCTGACCCAGCATGTGAAGGGCGTCGACAATGTCCGCATGGTCGTCAATCTGCTGCTGCTGCGTGGCAACATCGGCAAGCCCGGCGCAGGGCCGTGCCCGGTGCGCGGGCATTCGAACGTTCAGGGCCAGCGCACGGTCGGCATTACCGAAAAGACCGAACTCGCGCCGGTCGACAAGCTGCGCGAGCTTTACGGCTTCGAGCCGCCGACCGAAAAGGGGCTGGATACGGTGGAGACCTGTCGCGGCGTGATCGACGGGCGGGTGAAGGCGGTCGTCGCATTGGGCGGCAATTTCCTGCGTGCCGTGCCCGAAACGGAAGCGATGGAGGACGCCTGGCCGCGGCTCGACCTGTCGGTGCAGATCGCGACCAAGCTCAACCGCAATCACCTGTTCGCGGGCAAGGTCACTTATCTGCTGCCGTGCCTCGGACGGATCGAGCGCGATGTGCAGGCGACCGGACCGCAGGCCGTGTCGGTCGAGGATTCATCGAGTTGCATTCACGGATCGCGCGGCAAGGCGACGCCCGCGAGCCCGTTGCTCAAATCCGAACCGGCGATCATCGCTGAAATCGCCAAACGCATCACGCCGCCCAATTCGCGCGTGCCGTGGGACGACTGGGTTGCCGATTACGGGCGCGTCCGCAATGCGATCGAAGCGACCTACCCGCATTTCTTCGCGGATTTCAACAAACGGCTGTTTACCCCCGGCGGTTTCTGGAAAGGCAACAAGGCCGCCGAACGCATTTGGCAGACGCCGAGCGGAAAGGCGGAGTTTCTGGTGCCCGATACGCTGTCGGCGACCGGGTTCGACGATTCCGAAGGCCGCTACCGGTTGATGACGCTGCGTTCGAACGACCAGTTCAACACCACCATTTATGGCTATCACGACCGGTTTCGCGGGGTGAAGGGCACGCGCGACGTGCTGTTCATCAACCGCGCGGACATGGCGGCCGAAGGATTGCGCGAAGGCCAGCGCGTCGCGCTCGAAAGCGACGCGGGCGATAACCGCAGACGGCGGCGCGAGGGGTTGATCGTCACCCCCTACAACATCCCGCGCGGCTGCCTGGGCGCCTATTATCCCGAAGCCAACGTGCTGATGCCGGTCGAACATCACGCCGAGGAAAGCCATGTTCCCGCGGGCAAATCGGTGCCGGTCAGGATTGTGGTTTAGGCGCGATCGAAATCCCTCCCCGTTCGCATTGAGCTTGCGCCGCCCTTCGGGGCGACAGGCTCGGCACGAACGGAGTAGGGAATGGGCGTTACCGCAACCGCTGCGCCACTGCCCTCAGGCTTTCCTGAAGCGCCGTCCGCCTTTTGGTCGCGGTTGCGTCCGCCCGCGCGTTGCCCAGCCGCCCCGACAGTGCCTGCAACCGCCCGGCGAGCGCCGCATCCTTGGCATTGGCCTCGATCGGTCCCGCCGCCTGGGTCAGCGCCTGGGTCAGTTCGGTCGCAACCGCGGGGGTCAGCGTGTTCGAGCGCCGCAACTGATCGACATAGGCGCGCGCGACCATCGGATGCGCGGGCCAGGTGACCGGGAATTGCTGCTGCGGATTGAATCGCTGACCCTGATCGGCGAGCCGGGCGGCAGCGAGTTCGGCTTCGCTCAGATGCGTGCTCGGGATCAGCTCGAAAATGTCGAGCCCGCGTGCGATCTCGGTCCCGTAAACCCGACCGCCATAATAATAGACCGACCAGTAACCGCCCATCACCATCGTCCGCCCATCGACCGGCCCGCGATCGAAATAGGCGATTTCGGTGGGATTGGCGCTGTCGGTGAAATCGATCACCGAAATGCCGCCCTGGTACCAGGCCTGGACGAAGATATCGCGGCCCGGCACCGGCACGATCGAACCATTGTGCGCGACGCAGTTCTCCAGCTCGCTTTGCGCCGCGGGCAGCTTGTAATGGCTGCGGAAATTGAGCTTGCCGTCCTCGATGTCATAGATCGCGTTGGCGCCCCAATTGCGCGGATCCTGCGTCCGGCAGCGCGGGCGTCCGCCGCCGCCCCATTCGTCGGTGAAGATCACTTTGGTGCCATCATTGTTGAACGTCGCCGAATGCCAATAGGCAAAGGTCGGATCGACCACCGCGTCGATGCGCGTGGGCTTCCTTGGGTCGGCGATGTCGAAGATCACGCCGTTGCCCGAACAGGCGCCTGCCGCCAGCTTCAGGCTGGGGAAGACGGTGATGTCGTGGCAATGGTCGGTGCGGTTGGTATCCTGCGTCCCGCGACCGTGATTCCCGCCCTGCCACAGCCCGGCGATGTTGCCGGTGCGTTCGTCCGCGAACACCGCCGGGCTGTCGATGATCCGCGATTTCGAAGGGTCGGCAACCGGGATTTCGATCACGTCGATGCGGAACAGCGCCGTGCGATTATCGCCCGCGACCGCACCGACGCAGCCCGCCAGCTCGCGCCCGTCGCGGATGCCGGCGGTGCCCGAATTATAGACGATGACATTGCCCGACCGTCCATCGCCCGACACGATCGAATGGGTGTGCGATCCACGGCAGGTCTGAACCTGGCCGACCTGACGTGGCGTTGCAGGGTCGGCGATGTTGAAGATGCGCAGTCCCCGGAAGCGGTCGGCGCTGACATCCTCGGCAATGCCTTCGCGACCGCAATCGACGCGGGCGCGGGTCTGTTCGACCGACATGATGAGGAGGTCGCCGATGATCGAGACGTCGCCCTGCCCCCCCGGACACACGACCGAGCTGATCAGTTGCGGGCGATCGCCACCCAGGCGGTAGAGGTTGAATCCATGATAATTGCCGACCGCCATAAGGTCGCCCGCGAACGCCATATCGGTCTGCGCGAAGTTCAGCAGCGGCGACCGTTCGGCAAAGCGCGTCGTGCTTTCGTCGTCCTGCGGTCTGGCTGCGGCCCCTTCGTTGGCGGGAAGTTCGAGCGGCAGGCTTGCCGGATTGGCGGGGTCGAAAAAGCCGGTCGGCTTGGGCATCGCCGCGATCAGCCGCATGTTGCTGATCGCCTGGCCCGCATCGCGGAAGCCTGCCTTCAATCCCGATCGCGGATCGCCCTGAAGCGTCGCGAGCAAGCTGCTCATCCGCTTGATTTCGCCCTGCTGCTCGTTCGTCACCTCGCTGGTGAATTCGTAGAGCACGGGGTCATAGGCCGAACCCGGCTGGGCGAGCAGTTCATCGACCATCGTGATCGCACCTTCGTGGTGCGCGATCATCAATTGCAGGAACAGGCGATCGAATGCTTCGCCCTTTGCCGCGGCCAGCGCCTTCATCTGTTCGGGCGTCGCCATTCCGGCCATGCCCATATGGCCGCCATGCCCTGCCGCGCCCGCTCCGTGATCCATGCCTGCATGTCCGGCATGCGGATTAGCGACGGGCTGGCCGCGCTCGGTCAGCCAGCCGCGCATGAACTTGATCTCGTCGGCCTGCGATGCGGTGATCCGCCCGCCGATGTCGCGGATTGCCTTGGTATTGGTGCGCCCGTCGATCAGCGCGACCATTTCCACCGCCTGTTGGTGGTGCACGATCATGTCCTGCATGAAGCGGACATCGGCCTGGGCGAACCGCGTGTCGGCGATCTGACTGGCCTGTTCGGCGGTCAGCGCGCGCGGTGCCTGGCCGGGTGCGCCGGGCTGGACGATCGTCACGTCCTGTGCGGTGGCGGTGCCCGCCATCGCCAGCATGCCGATGACGGCGGAGCAGCAAGTCATGAAACGGGCAGGGGATCGACGGTGAATGCGCAACGGCCACGTCCTTTATCTGATGGGTCGTGTATCAACGTAACATCCTGCGCCGTCGCGTAAAGGCGCTGCGTGCCATCCCGGATCGTCGATGTTCGATGAGGGGATGATCGGACGAATAATTTTCGGGCGATCGCTACGGCAAGCTGGTCGATCCGTTCGGCCATGTCGGTTGAGCGGGAATGACGATGGGAAGGGCATGAAAAAAGGACCGGTGGGGTGTCCCACCGGCCCTGATTTTCTTGGGTAGCTTGATCGGCGCGGAAGCGGCGACGGCAAAGCCGCCGCCGTCGGTCGGATCGGTCGGGGTTCCCGACCGTCCGCCGTCCGAGCCGCTCGCGGTCGCGAGCCCGTCGTAGCGGGCTCGCGCGAGCGGCTTAGAAATCCATACCGCCCATGCCGCCCATGCCGCCGCCGCCCATCGGCATCGCGGGCTTGTCTTCGGGAAGCTCGCTCACCGCCGCTTCGGTGGTGATGAGCAGACCCGCGACCGAGGCTGCATTCTGCAGCGCGGTGCGAACGACCTTGGTCGGATCGATCACGCCGGCCGACACCAGGTTTTCATAGGTGTCGGTCGATGCGTTGAAGCCGAACGACGTGTCGGTCTGGTCGAGCAGCTTGCCCGATACGACCGCGCCGTCATGGCCCGCATTGGTGGCGATCTGGCGAACCAGTGCGGTCAGCGCGCGACGGACGATGTCCACACCGCGGGTCTGGTCTTCGTTCTCGCCGTTGATGCCGTCGAGCGCCTTGGTCGCATAGAGGAGCGCGGTACCGCCACCGGGGACGATGCCTTCTTCGACGGCTGCGCGGGTTGCGTGCAGCGCATCGTCGACGCGGTCCTTGCGTTCCTTGACTTCGACTTCCGAAGCGCCGCCGACCTTGATGACGGCGACGCCGCCTGCGAGCTTCGCCAGGCGTTCCTGGAGCTTCTCGCGGTCGTAATCGCTGGTGGTGACTTCGATCTGCTGACGGATCGCATCGGTGCGGCCCTTGATCGCGTCGGCTTCACCCGCACCATCGACGATGGTGGTGTTGTCCTTGTCGATCGACACGCGCTTGGCGGTGCCCAGCATGCCGAGCGTCACGGTTTCCAGCTTGATGCCTAGATCTTCCGAGATCACTTCGCCCTTGGTCAGGACGGCGATGTCTTCGAGCATCGCCTTGCGACGATCGCCGAAGCCCGGTGCCTTGACTGCTGCGACCTTCAGGCCGCCACGCAGCTTGTTGACCACGAGCGTTGCGAGCGCTTCGCCTTCGATGTCTTCCGCGATGATCAGCAGCGGTCGACCCGACTGAACGACGGCTTCCAGGATCGGGAGCATCGCCTGGAGGTTCGACAGCTTCTTTTCGTGGATCAGGATGTACGGATCGTTGAGTTCGACCGCCATCTTCTCAGGATTGGTGATGAAGTAGGGCGACAGGTAACCACGGTCGAACTGCATGCCTTCGACGACGTCGAGTTCGAACTCGAGTCCCTTGGCTTCCTCGACGGTGATGACGCCTTCCTTGCCGACCTTTTCCATCGCTTCGGCAATTTTTTCGCCGACTTCCTTGTCGCCGTTTGCCGAGATGATGCCGACCTGAGCGATTTCGCTCGAGCCCGAGACGGGCTTCGAACGCGACTGGAGATCAGCGACCACCTTGGTCACCGCCAGATCGACGCCGCGCTTCAGGTCCATCGGGTTCATGCCGGCTGCAACCGACTTCATGCCTTCGCGAACGATGGCCTGGGCCAGCACGGTCGCGGTGGTGGTGCCGTCGCCGGCGATATCGTTGGTCTTCGAAGCGACTTCGCGGACCATCTGCGCGCCCATATTCTCGAACTTGTCCTTCAGTTCGATTTCCTTGGCGACGGTGACGCCGTCCTTGGTGATACGCGGTGCGCCGAACGACTTGTCGATGACGACATTGCGACCCTTGGGGCCAAGCGTGACCTTGACCGCGTCGGCCAAGATGTCGACGCCCTTGAGGATGCGCTCACGCGCGTCGCGGCCGAATTTTACGTCCTTGGATGCCATGTTGAGGCTACCCTTTCGTATGGAAGTTTAGGGGAAAGTTAGTCGAATGAAGGCGGATCTGCCCTCGACCCGATCAGCCCTCGACGATGCCGAGGATGTCCGATTCCTTCATGATCAACAGGTCTTCGCCGTTGACCTTGACCTCAGTGCCCGACCATTTGCCGAACAGGATCTTGTCGCCCGCCTTGACGTCCAGGGGCGACACTTCGCCCTTGTCGTTCTTGGCGCCCGCGCCGGCGGCGACGACTTCGCCTTCCTGCGGCTTTTCCTTGGCGGTGTCGGGGATGATGATCCCGCCAGCCGTCTTTTCTTCGGCTTCCACGCGGCGGACCAGCACGCGGTCGTGCAAGGGACGAAAGTTCATGTTGTTCTCCCAGATGTCGATTGCTCTTGGCACTCACTCGGGGCGAGTGCCAGCAGGGCGCATATGTGCAGGGCTGGAACCACCGTCAAGCGGTGCGCGCGACTCTTTTTCGATGATCGGTTCGCGATGTGCGTCGCATCCCTGTATTGCCCCCATAATACAGATGGGCTAACCCGTTCAGGAAGCGGGTCGAGGGCCAACGACGCGCGGCACGAAGGAGCATGGACGTGAAGCTGGTCAAGGGTGCCTGGAAACTATTGGTCGGGATCAAGGACGGGCTGGTCCTGATCTTCATGCTGCTGTTCTTCGGGCTGATCTTCGCGGCGCTGTCGGCGCGTCCGAACACCACGATCAAGGACGGCGCACTGGTCATCGCGCTGAACGGCACGCTGTCCGAACAACCGGCAGAGGCCGATCCGTTCGCGGCACTGGCAGGCGGGAGCGCGCCGCAGCAATACCGCGTCCGCGATGTCGTCCGCGCGCTGGACAAGGCCGCGACCGATACGCGGGTGAAGGCCGTCGTGCTCGACCTCGACCGGTTCATGGGCGGATATCCGGCCGATGTCGCGGTCGTGGGCGAAGCGATCAAGCGCGTACGCGATGCCGACAAGCCCGTGCTCGCCTATGCCACCGCCTATGCCGACAGCGCCTATACGCTGGCGGCCAATGCCAGCGAAATCTGGACCAATCCGTTCGGCGGCGTGCTGATCGCGGGGCCGGGCGGCAGCCAGCTATACTATAAGGGCCTGATCGACCGGCTGGGCGTCAACGCCCATGTCTACCGGGTCGGCACCTACAAGGCGGCGGTCGAACCCTTTACGCGCGAAGACCAGTCGCCCGAAGCGCGCGAGGCGAACCAGGCGCTCTATGGGTCGATCTTCGAAACCTGGCGCACCAATATCGCCGCCGCGCGGCCCAAGGCGCAGGTCGGCCCCTATCTGACCCAGCCCGCATCGGTGGTCGCATCCACCAACGGCAACATCGCGCAAGCGAATCTCAACGCCGGACTGATCGACCGGATCGGCGACCGCGTCGAATTCGGCAAGCGCGTCGCCGAAATCGCCGGGGTCGAGCGGCGCAAGCCGGTGGGCAGCTTCAGGGAAATCGCGCTGACGCGCTATATCGCCGCCAACCCGCTGCCCAAGACCGGCGACCAGATCGGCGTGCTGACGGTGGCGGGCGAGATCGTCGATGGCAATGCCGGGCCGGGCGTTGCGGCAGGCGACACGATCGCCAACGCGCTGCTGGAAGGGATGACGAAGCATCAGTTGAAGGCGCTGGTCGTCCGGGTCGATTCGCCCGGCGGATCGGTGCTGGCGTCCGAGCGCATCCGTCAGGCGATCTTGGAGGCCAAGCGTCGCGGGCTGCCGGTGGTCGTGTCGATGGGCGGGCTTGCCGCATCGGGCGGTTACTGGGTGTCGGCGCCGGGCGACGTGATCTTTGCCGAGCCCAACACCATCACCGGATCGATCGGAATCTTCGGCCTGATCCCGACCTTTGAGGGCACGCTGGCCAAGATCGGCGTCACCACCGACGGCATTCAGACGACGCCGCTGTCGGGCCAGCCCGACGTGCTTGGCGGCACCAATACGGAGGTGGATGCGATCCTTCAGGCCAATATCGAAAACGGCTATCGCCGCTTCGTCGGGCTGGTCGCGAACAGCCGCGGCATGTCGCGCGAGCGCGTCGATCAGATCGGCCAGGGCCGCGTCTGGGACGGCGGCACCGCGCGTCAATTGGGACTGGTCGATCGGTTGGGCGGCATCGACGACGCGATCGCAGAGGCTGCGCGCCGCGCCAATCTGGACCCGGAAAAAGTGCGTCCGGTCTATCTGGAAAAGGAGCCGAGCGCGTTCGCCAAATTCATCGCGTCGATGGCGTCGAGCGGCGAGGACGATGCGTCCGAACCGGCCGCCGACCTGTTCGCGAAGATGGGGGCCAACCGCCGCGCGACCTTTGCGCAGGCGGTGGGCGACATGCGGCGGCTGACCCAGGGCACGTCGGTTCAGGTTCGCTGCCTGGAGTGCGGCGGCTTCGGCCCGCCGCGGGCGAGCGCGGAGGATTATCGCATCCTGGATGCGCTGATCGCCCGGTTCGCCCTGTGAGGCAGATAGCGTGAGCCAGATAGCGTGAGGCGGGCGTCGTGATCGGCATCCGCGCGGCGACGCTCGACGACGCCGCCCGCATCGCTGCCATCTATGCGCCGTTCGTCATCGGCGGGACGGTCTCGTTCGAGATCGACCCGCCCGATGCGCGGGCAATGCGCGCACGGATGGCGGCGAGCGATGGGCTGTATCCGTGGATGGTCGTCACCAATGGTGGCGAAGAGGGCGGGGTGGTCGGCTATGCCTATGCCACCAAGTTCCGCGACCGTCCGGCGTACAAATATGTCGTCGAAACGTCGATCTATGTCGCGGGCGACCAGCAACGCGGCGGGGTGGGGCGGCTGCTCTACGAAGCGCTGATCGACACGCTGCGCGCGCAGGGCTTCACCCAGGCGATCGGGGCAATCACGCTACCCAACGACGCATCGATTTCCCTGCATGAATCGGTCGGGTTTCGGCGGGCGGGCGTGTACCGCGAGATCGGGTACAAGCAGGGCCGCTGGATCGATGTCGGCTTCTGGCAGTGCGAGTTGAACGAGAGCAAGGTGCCGCCGGTCGAGCCCAAGCCGTTCAGCGCGGTGGGCGTGGTGCGGGGCTGAGCCTTACGCCCGCTCGACCTTCCCCGTTCGTTTCGGACGGAGTCAGGGCGTTGGCTCCTCCTCGTCCCGCCGTCCGCGATAGGCGGGGAGCGCCAGTTTGTAATGGATCGCCACGCCCCTGAGCGCAAAGCCCGCCACCGCCGCGATCGGCGCGGCGTACAGCGCCACCATGCCCAATTCGCGCAGGCCGATATAGCCGAACGCCGCCAGCGCCGCCGCGGTCACATAGAGTTCGGGCCGCATCAGGATCGACGGCTCGCCCGCCATCATGTCGCGGATGATGCCGCCCGCGCAGGCGGTGATGATCCCCATCATCGCGGCGGGGACCGGCGGAATGCCGAAGCTGTACGATTTCGCCGCGCCGAACACCGCATAGGCCGCCAGCCCGAACGCATCGAGCCAGTCGAACACCTTGTCCGACCACCAGCGCTCGGGCGTCACCCAGACGAGCAACGCCGCGCCCAGACAGATGGCGGCGAAATTGCGGTCCTGAACCCAGAACACGGGTGCATCGATCAGGAGATCGCGGATCGTGCCTCCCCCGACCCCGGTGACGAGCGCGAAGAAGGCGGCGGTGACCATCGTCTGCTGCCGCCGAACCGCGACTAGCGCACCGGTGATGGCGAACACAGCGATCCCGAACCAGTCGAGCCAGGGGAGGAAGGGGCCGAATTGCCAGGACGGTTGCATGGCCATTCAGATAGAGCCGCACGCAAGCCCGGTCGAGCGCTGTCGATCGATCGTTGACAGGTGCCCGGTCGGGGCCGACACCCGGGCGATGTCGCAGCGAAGGTTCCGGTTGCCCCGCACGCCGTTCGAGATCGCGATCACCGTGGTCGCCGTCCTGCTGCTGGGCGCGATGCTGTATCTGATCCTGCGAACGCTGTTCGTCGATTTCGGCGACTATCGCCCCGTCGAGGCGACCGGCACGATTGTCACCCAGACTCCCCGCGGGCGCCGCTTGTTGCGCATCACCGATGCGCAGGGCGCGACGACGCTGATCGTATGCGACGCGCGAGGGCGATCGGGGATGTGCCTGATGCCCGGGGTGCACGCCGGGCTGGTCGAGGGCGGCGTTGCAACGGTGACCTATCTGGCCCCTCCCAAAGGGGCGCTGTTTGCTGAGCCGGTGGTGGTGCAGATCGAACAAGTCGGTCGGGCGTTGCTCGATTGCGCACAGCGGCTGCGCGCGCTGGAGGTAGACCGCTCGACGACCTGCTGACCGTTGGAGAGGGGCGGCTTGATTCGATATCGCCGTCGTCATTGCGAGCGTAGCGAAGCAATCCAGCCTTTCCGCTCAAATTGCGGCTGAATTGCTTCGCTACGCTCGCAATGACCGTTTATGTGTTCGTCGTCGCCGGTATAATGAGCAGAGGGCCGACTTTGGCACGGCACGGGCAAAGCCCGTAGCGCCGCCGGCCGGTCTGATCCGGGGTTCGGTCGAATTAGCTTCGCCAATCCCGTCGCCGGATCAGACGTGGATCGGCTTGCCCCGGACCGCCATCGCCGCTTCCTTGATCGCCTCGCTGTGCGTCGGATGCGCGTGGCAGGTATAGGCGATGTCTTCGCTCGTCGCGCCGAATTCCATCGCCTGCGTCGCCTGCGCGATCATCGTGCCTGCGACCGACGCGATCGCCCAGACGCCCAGCACGCGATCGGTCTTCGCGTCGGAGATGATCTTCACGAAGCCGCCATCCTCGTGATTGGTCTTGGCGCGGCTGTTGCCTGCCATCGGGAATTTGCCGACGTTGATTTCGCCGCGCTCCTTCGCCGCTTCCTCGGTCAGTCCGACGCCCGCGATTTCGGGCAGGGTATAGACGACCGACGGGATCAGGTCGTGGTTCACGATGCCGGTTTGCCCGGCGATATTCTCGGCGACCGCGATGCCTTCGTCCTCGGCCTTGTGCGCGAGCATCGGGCCGGGAACGACGTCGCCGATCGCCCAGATGCCGTCGACCGAGGTGGCGAAATCATGGTCGGTTTCGATCTGGCCACGGTCGTTGGTCTTCAGCCCCGCCTTGTCGAGCGACAGGCCGTCTGTGTTCGGACGACGACCGATCGAGACGAGGACATTGTCCGCCTCGATCGTCTGCGCTTCGCCGCCCTTGGCGGGTTCCAGCGTGATCGTCGCCTTGTCACCGCTGACCGCGACGCCGGTGACCTTCATGCCGGTCTTGAATTCGATGCCCTGCTTTTTGAAGATCCTGGCGGCTTCCTTGCGCACGTCGCCGTCGAAGCCGGGGAGGATCTGGTCGAGATATTCGACCACGGTGACCTTCGCGCCCAGCCGACGCCAGATGCTGCCCATTTCCAGCCCGATCACGCCGCCGCCGATGACGACGAGATGACCGGGCACCTTCGCCAGTTCGAGCGCACCGGTCGAATCGACAACAACCTTCTGGTCGATCTCGACGCCCGGCAACGGCGTGACCGACGAGCCGGTGGCGATGACGATATCCTTCGCCGTGACCGTGCGGTCGCCGACCTGAACCGTGGTCGCATCGACGAACGCGGCGCGGCCCTTCAGCCATTCGACCTTGTTCTTCTTGAACAGGAATTCGATGCCGCCGGTCAGGCCCTTCACCGCGTCGAGCCGCTGCGCGTGCATCGCATCCAGATCGAGTTCGGGCGTGACCTTGATCCCCATCTTGGCCATCGCGCCGTTCGCGGCGGCATCGAAATATTCCGAAGCGTGGAGCATGGCCTTCGACGGAATGCACCCAACGTTGAGGCAGGTGCCGCCCAGCGTTTCGCGGCTTTCGGCGCACGCGACGTTCAGACCCAGCTGAGCCGCGCGAATTGCCGCGACATAGCCGCCGGGGCCTGCACCGATTACCAGAACGTCGAAGTCGTAGTCAGCCATTTTACTCTCTCCCAGGCGGGATATTTTACCCGATCCGTTCGTGCTGAGTAGGGGCTGAGCCTGTCGAAGACCCGTATCGAAGCATCCTTCGATACGCCATTTCGGCTTCGCTCAATGGCTACTCAGGACGAACGGTTACTGTCAGCTCAAAGGTCGATCAAAATCCGCGTCGGATCCTCAATCGCATTCTTCAGCGCGACCAGGAAGGTCACCGCCTCGCGACCGTCGATCAGGCGGTGGTCGTAGCTGAGCGCCAGATACATCATCGGACGGATCACGATCTGCCCGTCGCGCACGACCGCGCGGTCCTCGATGCGATGAAGGCCCAGCACCGCCGACTGCGGCGGGTTAATGATCGGGGTCGACATCAGCGATCCGAACACGCCGCCGTTGGAAATGGTGAAGGTGCCGCCCTTCATCTCGTCCATCTTGAGCGTGCCGTCCTTGGCGCGCTTGCCGAAATCACCGATCGTCTTTTCGACTTCGGCCACCGACAATTTGTCGGCATTGCGGATGACGGGGACGACCAGGCCCTGAGGCGCGGACACCGCGACCGAGATGTCGGCATAGTCGTGATAGACGATTTCATCGCCGTCGATCTGCGCGTTGACGGACGGAATGTCCTTCAGCGCCATCGTCGCGGCCTTCACGAAAAAGCCCATGAAGCCGAGGCGCACGCCGTGCTTCTTCTCGAACAAATCCTTGTACTTGGTCCGCGCCTCGATGACGGCGGTCATGTCGACATCGTTGAAGGTGGTGAGCAGGGCGGCGGTGTCCTGCGCTTCCTTCAGGCGCCGCGCGATGGTCTGACGCAGGCGCGTCATGCGGACGCGTTCCTCGCCGCGACCCTCACCGGTCGCAGCGGCGGCGGGTGCGGCGCTTGGGGCCGGAGCGGGCGCAGGCGCGCTCGATTTGGTCGAGGCGGCGGCAACCACGTCGTCGCGCGTGATCCGACCGTCCTTGCCCGAACCCTTGATCGTCGCGGGATCGACGCCGTGTTCGAGGATCGCGCGGCGGACCGAGGGCGAGAGGGCGGCGGGCTCGTTGCTGCTCGCGGGCGCCTGTTGCCCGGCTTCGGCGGGTGCGGGGGCAGGTGACGGTGCAGGCGCAGGAGCTGCCTCAGCCGGAACCGCTTCCGCTTCCTTGGGCGCGTCCGCCTTGGGGGCAGCGGCGCCATCCCCTTCCTCGATCGTCGCGATCATCGCGCCGACCGAGACGGTGTCGCCCGGCTGGACCGCGTGCGCGCCCATCACGCCCGCGACCGGCGCGGGAACCTCGACCGCGACCTTGTCGGTCTCAAGGCTCGCAATCGGCTCGTCGGCGGCGACCGCGTCGCCCGGCTGCTTGAGCCATTCGCCCAGCGTCGCTTCGGTGATCGATTCGCCCAGTACGGGGACTTTGACTTCGGTTGCCATCAATTCTGCTCCTGTCAGGCGCCAGCTTTACCTGAAACGCTTTTGCCTGCGGTCTTCTGGTCTTCGGTCTGGCGCGCGCGGCGGATTTCCTCGCGCACATTATGCCCCAGCGCGTCGGCGATCAGCGCGCCTTGCTCGGCCTGGTGGCGCTTCATCAGGCCGGTGGCGGGCGAAGCGGATGCCGCACGGCCCGCATAGCGCGCGCGCTGGACACGCGTTCCGGCCGCGGCCAGCGCTTCCTCGATCAGCGGCTCGACGAAGAACCACGAACCGTTGTTCTTCGGCTCTTCCTGCGCCCACACGACTTCTTCCAGATTGGTCATGCGCTTGATGCGGACGGCCAGCGGGTCGCCGGGGAAGGGATAGAGCTGTTCGATGCGAACGATCTGGGTGTGTTGGTCGCCCGCCGCGTTGCGCGCCTCGATCAGGTCGTAGGCGACCTTGCCCGAACACAGCACCAGCCGCTTGGTCTCCGCATCCGCCGCGCCGTTGGTGTCGGACAGGATGCGCTTGAAATGGCTGTCGCCGGTGAAGTCCGCTGCCTTCGAAACCGCCAGCTTGTGCCGCAGCAGCGATTTGGGCGTCATCACTACCAGGGGCTTGCGGAAATTGCGGTGCATCTGGCGGCGCAACAGGTGGAAGAAATTGGCAGGCGTGGTGCAGTTGGCGACCTGCATATTGTCCTGCGCGCACAGTTGCAGCATCCGTTCGGGCCGTGCCGAGCTGTGCTCCGGCCCTTGTCCTTCGTAACCGTGCGGCAGCAGCATGACGAGGCCGTTGGCGCGCAGCCACTTGGCTTCGCCGCTCGCGATGAACTGGTCGATCATGATCTGCGCGCCGTTGACGAAATCGCCGAACTGCGCCTCCCACAGCACCAGCGCCTTGGGGTCGGCGAGCGCATAGCCATATTCGAAGCCGAGCACGCCATATTCGCTCAAGGGCGAATCGAGCACCTCGAACCGGCCATGCGGGATCTCGTTCAGCGGCACATATTTGCGCTCGGTTTCCTGATCGACCCAGACGGCGTGGCGCTGGCTGAACGTGCCGCGGCCCGAATCCTGGCCCGACAGGCGGACGCCATAGCCTTCGGACAGTAGCGATCCGAAGGCAAGCGCCTCGCCGGTCGCCCAGTCGATTCCTTCGCCGCTTTCGAACATCGTGCGCTTGGCGTCGATGACGCGGCCCAGCGTCTTGTGGATGCTCAGCTCGTCGGGAACCGTCGTCAGCGTGCGGCCGAGCGAATCGAACAGTTTGCGTTCGATCCCCGTTTCCATGTTGCGGCGCGCGGTTTCGTCCTCGACCGGGATCGACAGCCCCGACCAGCGACCGGCGAACCAGTCGGCCTTGTTCGCCTTGTAGCTTTCGGCCGCCTTGAAATCGGCCTCGAGCGTGTCGTTGATCGCCTTTTCCTGGGTGCCGACGAAACCGTCGTCGATCACGCCCTTTTCGATCAGGGTCTTCGCATAGACCGCGCTGACCGGCGGATGCTTGCGGATCGCCTTGTACATCAGCGGCTGGGTGAAGCTCGGCTCGTCGCCTTCGTTATGGCCGAAGCGGCGGTAGCACCACATGTCGATAACGACATCGCGGTGGAATTTCTGGCGGAATTCGATCGCCATCTTGCAGGCGAACGTCACCGCTTCGGGATCGTCGCCGTTGACGTGGAGAATCGGCGCCTGAACCCCCTTGGCCACGTCCGACGGATAGGGCGAGGAGCGCGCGAACTGGGGCGAGGTCGTGAAACCGACCTGGTTGTTGATGACGAAATGAATGCAGCCGCCGGTATTGTAGCCACGGATGCCCGAGAAGCCGAGGCATTCCCACACGATTCCCTGACCCGCGAACGCCGCGTCGCCGTGGATCAGCACCGGTAGCGCCTGATCGTGATCTTTCAGATCGTCGCGGAACGTCTGAATCGCGCGGACCTTGCCCAGCACCACCGGATTGACCGCTTCGAGGTGCGAGGGGTTGGCGACCAGCGACATATGCACCGAATGCCCGTCGAATTCGCGGTCGGTGGAGGTGCCGAGGTGATATTTGACGTCGCCCGATCCACCGATGTCATCCGGATTGGCGGAGCCGCCCGCGAATTCGTGGAAGATCACCTTGAACGGCTTGGCCATCACATTGGCGAGCATGTTCAGCCGTCCGCGATGCGCCATGCCGTACACGATCTCGCGCACGCCCATCGCGCCGCCATATTTGATGATCGCTTCCATCGCCGGGATCATCGCTTCGCCGCCGTCGAGACCGAAGCGCTTGGTCCCGACATATTTCTTGCTGAGAAATTTCTCCCACTGCTCGGCTTGGATGACCTTGTTCAGGATCGCCTTTTTGCCCTCGGGCGTGAAGTCGATGGCCTTGTCCTGCCCCTCGATCCGGTCCTGCAGGAACCGCCGCTCATCGACATCGGCGATGTGCATATATTCCAGGCCGACATTGCCGCAGTAATTCTTGCGCAAAATGTTGACCAGATCGCGGATCGTCGCGGTTTGGAGGCCCATCGCGCCGCCCAGATAGACCGGGCGGTCGATGTCGCTGTCGGGAAAGCCGTGATATTCGGTCTTCAGATCCTCGGGCATCTCGCGCTTGGAAAGCCCCAGCGGATCGAGATTGGCGGCCAAATGCCCACGCACGCGATAGGTGCGGATCAGCATCATCGCGCGGATCGAATCGCCGGCTGCCTTGGCGATGTCATCGGTGGAGGGGGCAGGGGCGGTCGCCTTGGCAAGAGCGCCGCCCTTTGCGGGCTTGGGCGCGGGCTCCATCTGCGTCGGATCGAGCGCGGCGGTCAGCGCGTCGGTATCGGTCAGCGGCCAGTGCTTGTTCGCCCAGCTAGGACCCGTCACCGCGCCCTCCAGCCCGTCAAACCATTCACGCCAGCCCGCTTCGACCGAAGCCGGATCGGATTTGTAGCGCGCGTACAGCGTCTCGACGAAGGCAGGGCTCACCCCGCCTGCGATCTCGGCAAAATCCTGGCTTTCGTAACCCATCACACACTCACTCCGCAGTGCTCCCGCGAAAGCGGGAGCCCAGAGTCACGGGCGTACCGCCCCGTGCCCTGGGTCCCCGCCTTCGCGGGGACACGGGTTTACGCTCAACCCTTCAACACGCTCACCAGCGTTTCGCCCAGCAGGCTGGGCGATTCCGACACCTTGATGCCGGCTTCTTCCATCGCAGCGATCTTGCTTTCCGCGTCGCCTTTGCCGCCCGACACGATCGCGCCGGCATGGCCCATGCGCCTGCCCGGAGGTGCCGTGCGGCCCGCGATGAACCCGGCCATCGGCTTCTTGCGGCCGCGCTTGGCTTCGTCGATCAGGAACTGTGCGGCCTGCTCCTCGGCGTCACCGCCGATTTCGCCGATCATGATGATCGACTCGGTCGCGTCGTCGGCCAGGAACAGTTCGAGCACGTCGATGAAGTTGGTGCCGTTGACCGGATCGCCGCCGATGCCGACAGCCGTGGTCTGGCCCAGCCCTGCATTGGTCGTCTGGAACACCGCTTCATAGGTCAGCGTGCCCGAGCGCGACACGACGCCGACCGAGCCCTTGGAGAAGATCGAGCCGGGCATGATGCCGATCTTGCACTCGCCCGGCGTCAGCACGCCGGGACAGTTCGGGCCGATCAGCCGCGACTTGGAACCCGATAGCGCGCGCTTCACCTTGACCATGTCGAGCACCGGAATGCCCTCGGTGATCGCGACGATCAGCGGGATTTCCGCGTCGATCGCCTCGAGGATCGAGTCCGCGGCGAAGGGCGGCGGCACATAGATCACCGACGCATCCGCACCGGTCTTCGACTTGGCTTCGGCCACGGTGTTGAACACCGGCAGGCCGAGATGCGTCGTTCCTCCCTTGCCCGGCGTCACGCCGCCAACCATCTGCGTGCCGTAATCGAGCGCCGCCTGGGTGTGGAAGCTGCCGGTTTCCCCGGTCATCCCTTGGGTGATGACCTTGGTGTTCTTGTTGACGAGAATGCTCATTTCTTCTCCTTCGTCGCAACGACTCCAACGCGGACCGCAGGCTTTTCACGCGTTCCGGTAGTCGCTAAATGAATGACTAGTGGCCTTTTCAGCCAGAAACTCTGATCAGTCTCGCGTGATGCCGGCTGCGAACCAGTCGTCGCGCTAATGCCATCTGCCACGGCCTCAACCTCAGCCGCGCGCCGAACTCGAGCCATTGCCGTGCATGCCGGGAAGGGGGATTCCGGTGTGCTGACGATGACGACATTGCTATCTGCTCTGCCGTAAAATGCCAGTTCGGTTTGCACCGGTTTCCCGTCGGCGGTGACCGAGCCCATTGCCCAACCCTGACCTTCCAGCACCGTGCCATCCACACCCGCTACGGAGGTGGCGGCCATGCACGCGTCAACCGCCGACACGATCTGGTCAATCGGCGCGGGCTTTAACTGCTGGGTCTGAGCAAATGCCGGATGGGCGATGACCAAAACGGGCAGGGCAAAGGCGGCGGGGTTAAGCAAGGCTGCCGTCGATGTCCTTGCACGCCTTGACCAGTTCCTTGACCGCATCGACCGAGACGTCGAAATTCGCCTTGGCGCTTTCGTTCAACTCGATCTCGACGATTCGCTCCACCCCTTCGGCACCAATGACGATCGGCACGCCGACATACATGTCGTCCACACCGTATTGGCCGGTCAGATGCGCGGCGCAGGGCAGCAGCCGCTTCTTGTCCTTGAGATAGCTTTCGGCCATCGCGATCGCAGAGGTGGCGGGCGCATAATAGGCGCTGCCGGTCTTGAGCAGCCCGACAATCTCGCCGCCGCCCGAACGGGTGCGCTGAACGATCGCGTCGATGCGCTCCTGCGTCGACCAGCCCATCTTGATGAGGTCGGGGACAGGGATGCCCGCGACGGTCGAATATTCGATCACCGGGACCATCGTGTCGCCGTGCCCGCCAAGCACGAAGGCGGTAACATCCTCCACCGACACCTTGAATTCGTCCGCCAGGAAATGCCGGAAGCGCGCCGAATCGAGCACACCCGCCATGCCGACCACCTTCTGGTGGGGCAGGCCGGAAAATTCGCGCAGCGCCCATACCATCGCGTCGAGCGGGTTGGTGATGCAGATGACGAACGCATCGGGCGCATGTTGGGCGATGCCTTCGCCGACCGCCTTCATCACCTTCAGGTTGATGCCCAGCAGGTCGTCGCGGCTCATGCCGGGCTTGCGTGGCACCCCGGCTGTGACGATGCACACGTCCGCGCCCGCAATGTCTTCGTAGGAGTTCGCGCCCTTCAACTCGACGTCGAAGCCTTCGACCGGGCCCGATTGCGCCAGGTCGAGCGCCTTGCCCTGCGGAATGCCCTCGGCGATGTCGAACAGGACGATGTCGCCCATTTCGCGGATGGCGGCGAGATGGGCGAGCGTGCCGCCGATCATGCCGGAGCCGATAAGGGCAATCTTCTTGCGGGCCATCATGTCTCCTCAACTGCGCAAATCGTGCGCGCACAAGAGCGGCATTGCCGGGCGCGGCCACCGCGTTCGGGCCGCGACTTAAGCGTTTTCGCGTCCGGAGACAACCATAGAAGGGGAGGGGTTAAACTTTATTTTTGCAACTAATTCGCAGGTGCATTTAGGGGTTGATTAGATCGCCCCGTGGCCCTTCGCCAGATAGTCCTCGGAGCGCATTTCGTTCAACCGGCTTACAGTTCGCTGGAATTCGAAGCGCCCGTCGCCTGCTTCGTACAGCGTCTCGGGCGGGGCGTCGGCGGCGGCGAGGAGTTTGACCTTATGCTCGTAGAGCGCGTCGATCAGCGTTACGAACCGCGCGGCTTCGTTGCGGTTTTCGGGGCCTAGTTTGGGGATGCCGACCAGGATGACGGTATGGAACCGCCGCGCGATGGCGAGGTAATCCGGTGCGCCCCTCGCCTCTCCGCACAATTTCTTGAAGCTGAACACCGCCACGCCTTTCAGCGCCTTGGGCACGGTCAGCGCTCGTGCCTTGCCCACTTGCAGTTCCAGTGACGGAACATGTGCGCCATCCTCGGGCGGATAGTCGGTGAGGCGGAAGAAGGCAGCGGACAGCGCGGCGGTCGCCTCCGGCCCGTTGGGTACCAGCCAGGTGTCCATCCGCCCGAGCCGGTCGAGCCGGTAATCGACCGGGCCGTTGAGCGCCAGCACGTCCATCCGCTCGCCCAACAGGTCGATGAACGGCAGAAAGAGTTCGCGGTTGAGGCCGTCCTTGTAGAGATCGACCGGCGGGCGGTTGGAGGTAGCGACGATCGTCACGCCGCGGTCGAACAATTCGGCAAACAGCCGCGACAGGATTGCGGCGTCGGCCATGTTGTTGACGACCAGTTCGTCGAAGGCGAGCAGTCGCGCATCCGCGACCATCGCCTCGGCGACCGGCGGGATGGGGTTGCCGGTCTGCGTTTCGCGCTCGGCGGCGATGCGACTGTGCACTTCGAGCATGAAGGCGTGGAAATGGACGCGGCGCTTTCGGCGGACCTGAAGCTGGTCGTAGAACAGGTCCATCAGCATCGATTTGCCGCGCCCGACATCGCCCCACAGATAGATGCCGCGCGGCGGTTCGGGTGCCTTGCCGAGCATGCGCCACAGGACGGAGCCGCGTTTGGGCGTGGCTTCCAGTTCAGCGGCGAGCTGGTCGAGGCGGGCGGCGGCGGCCTGTTGCTCGGGGTCGGGACGCAGTTCGCCCGCAGCGACCAGCGCGGCGTAGGTGGTGGCGATACGGCTCATCGTATCCGCGCGAGCGGTATCGAAATCATGGTCTCGAAGGTTTCCGCACGGTCGCGGTGAAGCTCGCGATCGCCGTCTCGTCCTGCTTCACCAGTCCGCGCATGAAGAGGAACCGGCCGGTCTCGCGAAGCAACTCGACATGCGCCTCGATCGGCTGGTCATACCGCGCACCGGCGATGAACTGCGTCGACAGATCCAGCGTCTGCGCACCGCCTGCGACCAGCACGCCCAGCCCCCGCGCGGCACCGAACAGCGCGACGTCGATGAACCCCAAAATCGCGCCGCCATGGATGTTATCGGCCAGATTCGAATGGATGCGTTGCGGGACCATCCGCACGCGCGCGATGCCGCCTTCGACCCGGACGTGCAGCGGCCCCAGAAACTCGTTGAACCGCGTCTCGTCCGCCAATTGCCAGCGGTTCCAGCCGGGGAGGTCGGGATCCTCGGCGAAGCGGAACCGCTTGGTGGTGCTGTCGTCGCTCAAAGCATGATCATTCAACGACAGATCGCTCAACCCTGGCGCTCGACCATCATCTTCTTGGTCTCGGCGATCGCCTTGGCCGGGTTCAGGCCCTTGGGGCATGCGTTCGCACAGTTCATGATGGTGTGGCAGCGATACAGGCGGAACGGATCCTCCAGTTCGTCAAGCCGCTCGCCGGTATGTTCGTCGCGGCTGTCGGCCAACCAGCGATACGCCTGAAGCAGGATCGCCGGCCCCAGGAACTTGTCGCTGTTCCACCAATAGCTGGGGCACGAGGTCGAGCAGCAGGCGCACAGGATGCATTCGTAAAGCCCGTCGAGCTTGGCACGATCCTCGGGCGATTGCAGCCGTTCCTTGCCCGAGGGCGTCGGCGTCTCGGTCTTCAGCCAGGGCTGGATCGAGGAATATTGCGCGTAGAAATGGGTGAAGTCGGGGACCAGATCCTTGACCACCGCCATGTGCGGCAGCGGCGTGACCTGAACCTCGCCCTTGATGTCCTCGATCGCGGTGGTGCAGGCCAGGCCGTTCTTGCCGCCCATGTTCATCGAGCATGATCCGCAAATGCCTTCGCGGCATGAGCGGCGGAAGGTGAGCGAGGGATCGACGTCGGATTTGATCTTGATGAGCGCGTCGAGCACCATCGGTCCGCAATCGTCGAGATCGACCTCGAAATTATCGTAGCGCGGGTTTTCACCCGTGTCGGGATCGTAGCGATAAATCTTGAACTTCTTCACCCGTTTGGCGTCGGCGGGGGCGGCATGCGCCTTGCCCTTTTTGATGACGCTGTTCTTCGGCAGGGTGAATTCGGCCATTTCTTGGGTTCCGTCCTTCGTCGCAAAGCCGATTTGGCGCGATTCCGGCGCCAGTCAAGCCTTGCAGAGGCCAGTCGCATGGTTGGGCGAGTGTCGCAAGGCTCGGCTGATGGTCAGATCACGTCGAGCACCAGCCCAAGGTCACGCGCTTCCTCTGCATCGATGTACCAGTTTTCGGGAGCGCGGCGCCGCACTTCGTCCAAATCCATGCGGGTGCCTTCGACGAGCTTTGCAAAACCCTCTTCCTCGATTTTGATCGAATGCTCGATTTCGTGGAGCGTCGCTTTGAGCGTGGCCGTCAACGTTTTGAGCGGCCCGGAAAGATTGATCGTCTTGGTCATCTGGCGTTCGTGGATCATCAGCCGCGTGCCACGGGTCAGGAAACGTTTGTCGGCGGGGAAATTGGCCATGAAGGTCGCCGCCGCCGAATAGACGACGGCTTTTCCCAGGAACAGGATTTCGCGACCGTCATATTCGGTCAGCAGCCGCACTTCGTCGCCCATCAGCCGCGCAACTTCCGGGTCGCCGCCCAGCGAGGAGAGGGTGAGCACCAACGTACCCTCTGGTGGCACGCTGCAGATTTGATCGCGGAAGCTTTTATACATCGCGTAATCCACCGTGCCGGACAGGACGACATGCGGATTGGCGAGCAGCGGATAGGCACGCGGGTCGGTGCTGTCGCTGCCGTTCGGCCCGTCATCGCGGCGCATCGGTTTGGCCGGACCTTCCCGGGACGAGCCACGGGTGGGGTCTGGGATGGGGCGGTTCGGCGGGGCGATCGGCAGGCTGTCGGTCATGAATGGCTAACCCTTGTTAAGCGCGCGGGGTTCCGGTCCAGACTGGCGATTTTGCCGCGCTGCGAACAGGCCCGATCTTTCTTTTTTCGGGCATGGACCCGGCGGCATCCGGCTTCGTTCGGGGGCGATGAAACTCAGCATCCATACCCGGCTCGATTACAAGTTCGAGCAGCCGACCGACGTCCTGCTTCAGGTCGAAGCCGCGATGATCCCCGAACAGCGGGTCGAATCGGCGCATATCAACTTGTCCCTCAACCAGTCGTTCGCGCGGGTCGCGGGCCATGACCAGATCGGTGACCGGATCTGGTTGCGCGTGGAAGACCGTCTGACGGTGGATTACCAGGCAACGGTCGAGGTATGCCGCGTGCTGGCCGACCTGACCGATCTGGCGCGGGTCGAGCCGCATCTGCTGCCCGGCGAGACGATCGAATATCTGATGCCGTCACGCTATTGCCCCAGCGACTTTTTCGAAAGCTTCGTCGAAACCGAGTTTGCGGGGCTTGAAGGCGGACACCGGGTGGAGGCGATCCGGCAATTCGTCGCGGACAATATCGCCTATGTCTCGGGCTCGAGCACGGGTTCCACCACAGCGCTTGAGACCTTTGTCCAGCGCAAGGGCGTGTGCCGCGATTTCGCGCATGTCGTGGTGACGCTGACCCGCGCGTGCGGCATCCCCGCGCGCATCGCCAGCGTCTATGCGCCCGACGTCACGCCGCAGGATTTCCATGCGGTCGCGGAAGTGTTCCTGGGCGGACAGTGGAACCTCGTCGATGCAACCGGCATGGCCAGCCCCGATACGATCGCCAAGATCGGGGTCGGGCGCGACGCGGCGGATGTCGCGTTCATGACCGCATACGGGACGTCCGAATTCGTCAACCAGCAGGTATGGGTTGAGCGGGTCTAAAATTCCGCGCCCATTCCCGTTCGTTTCGAGCGAAGTCGAGAAACGTTACCCAAGCGTTCGCGGAGGTTTCTCGACTTCGCTCGAACGAACGGAGAGAGAGTGCGGATCAACAGGGTTTCGATCCGCAACCGACTTCCTATCTTTAGATCATGACAGCCTATTCCCTGCTCGACCTAGTCCCCGTCCTCGAAGGATCTGACGTCCCCGACGCGATGGCGCGTGCCGCCGATCTGGCGGCTCACGCCGAGACACTGGGCTACACCCGCTACTGGATGGCCGAGCATCACGGGATGGAGGGGATCGCCAGCGCCGCGACCGCGGTCGTGATCGGTCATGTCGCGGGCAAGACTTCGACCATTCGCGTCGGGGCTGGCGGGATCATGCTGCCCAATCATGCACCGCTGACGATCGCCGAACAGTTCGGGACCCTGGATGCGCTTTATCCGGGACGGATCGATTTGGGGCTGGGTCGCGCCCCCGGATCGGATCAACGCGTGGCGCAGGCGATGCGCCGTAATCTCGACACCGATCCCAACGCCTTCCCGCGCGACGTGATGGAGTTGCAGAGCTATTTCGCGGATGACGGCCAGACCGGAATTCGCGCCACACCGGGGGCAGGGGCCAATGTGCCGCTCTACATTCTGGGTTCCAGCACGTTCGGCGCGCAACTGGCGGCGGCGCTCGGCCTGCCTTATGCGTTCGCGTCACATTTTGCGCCGCAGATGCTTGACGATGCGCTGGCCATTTACCGTCGCGATTTCCGTCCCAGCGCGGCGCTCGACAAGCCCTATGCGATGGCCGGGTTCAACGTCTTCGCCGCCGACACCGACGAGGAGGGCGAGTTGCTCGCCACTTCGATGCAGCAAAGTTTCGTCGCGCTGCGCACCGGCCAGCCCGGCAAGATGAAGCCACCCATCCGCGGTTATCTCGATACGCTACCTCCACAGGCGCGGATGATGCTCGACGGTGTGCTGTCCTGTTCCGCGATCGGTGGCCCTGCCAAGGTGAGGGAACGCCTTTCGCGCTTCATCGATCGAACCCAAGCGGACGAACTGATCTTGGTCAGCTCAATCTACGACCACGAAGCGCGCAAGCGCAGCCTGGCGATCGCGGCACAGGTTCTAAATGAAACGGCGCAAGCAGCCTGAGCTACTCGCGCCGTTTCAATCACTGGGTAAAGAGTCGCGGTTAGTACACCCGCTTCTTCGGCTTGATGTAATCCACGTCGTCGGTGAGCGTATATTCGTGGACCGGGCGGTATTCGATCTTGGTTTCGCCACCCTTGCCGCCCCAGCCGTCGAAGGTCGAAATGGTGTGCTTCATCCATTCGTCGTCGTGACGATCGGGGAAGTCCTCGTGCATATGTGCGCCGCGGGATTCCTTGCGGTTGGCGGCCGAGCGGATGGTCACCAGCGCCTGGCCCATCAGATTGTCGAGCTCCAGCGTCTCGACCAGATCGGTGTTCCAGATCAGCGATTTGTCGGTGACGTGAACGTCCTGAAGCCCCGCATAGGTCGCGTCCATCTGCTTGATGCCTTCCTGCATCAGCTCGTCGGTGCGGAACACGGCGGCGTGCTTCTGCATCGTCTTCTGCATCCGGTCGCGAAGCTGCGCGGTGGGCGTGCCGCCGCTCGCGTTGCGGAAATGGTCGAGGCGACCGATCGCCAGTTCTTCCGAGCCCTTGGGCAGCGGGTTGTGGCTGGTGCCGGGTTTCAGCGTCTCCTTGATCCGAAGGCCCGTCGCACGGCCGAACACGACGAGATCGATCAGGCTGTTCGAACCCAGGCGGTTGGCGCCGTGCACCGACACGCAGGCCGCTTCGCCGACAGCGTAGAGGCCGGGGACGACGGTGTCGGGGTTGCCATCCTTCAGATGGACGACCTCGCCGTGATAATTGGTCGGGATGCCGCCCATATTGTAATGGACGGTGGGGACGACGGGGAGCGGCTGGCGCGTCAGGTCGACGCCCGCAAACACCTTGCCGGTCTCGGTGATGCCCGGCAGCCGTTCGTGCAGCACGGCTGGGTCGATATGGTCGAGGTGAAGGTAGATATGATCCTTCTCCTTGCCGACGCCGCGGCCTTCGCGGATTTCCATCGCCATCGACCGTGACACGACGTCGCGGCTGGCGAGATCCTTGGCCGAGGGAGCATAGCGTTCCATGAACCGCTCGCCTTCGGAATTGGTCAGGTAGCCGCCTTCGCCGCGCGCACCTTCGGTGATCAGCACGCCGGCACCGTAGATGCCGGTCGGGTGAAACTGAACGAATTCCATATCCTGCAGCGGCAGGCCTGCGCGCAGCACCATCGCATTGCCGTCACCGGTGCAAGTGTGCGCCGACGTCGCCGATTGATAGACGCGGCCATAGCCGCCCGTCGCCAGCACCACGCTATGCGAACGGAAGCGGTGGATCGAACCGTCTTCCATGCAGAGCGCGATGACGCCGCGGCACTGACCATTTTCCATGATCAGGTCGAGCGCGAAATATTCGATGAAGAAATCGGCGTCGTATTTCAGGCTCTGTTGATAGAGCGCGTGGAGCATCGCATGGCCGGTGCGGTCAGCAGCGGCGCAGGTGCGCTGCGCGGGCGGACCTTCGCCCATATTCTGCATCATGCCGCCGAACGGGCGCTGGTAGATCTTGCCTTCGGCGGTGCGGCTGAACGGCACGCCGGCATGTTCCAGCTCGTACACCGCCTGCGGCGCTTCGCGGCACAGATACTCGATCGCGTCCTGATCGCCCAGCCAGTCCGAACCCTTGACGGTATCGTACATGTGCCAGGTCCAGTGGTCCGGCCCCATATTGCCGAGCGACGCGGCGATGCCGCCCTGTGCCGCGACGGTGTGGCTGCGCGTCGGAAATACCTTGGTGATGCAGGCGGTCTTCAGGCCCGCCTCGGCGATGCCCATCGTGGCGCGCAGGCCCGATCCGCCCGCGCCGACGACGACGGCGTCATACGTATGGTCGATGATCTTGTAGGCGTCGCTCATGCGGCGGCTCCGGTAAAGGCGATGCGCAGGACCGAGAAGATACCGGTCGCAGCGGCGATGAAGACGAAGGCGTTGAGGAGCAGCATCAGCACGATGCGCGTCTCGCCATGCTGGTAATCCTCGATCACCACCTGAAGCCCCAGGCGGATGTGATAGAAGAGATTGGCGATCAGCAGGGCGAGCGGAATGGCGACCCAGGCCGAACCCATCCATGCCGCCATCGTCGCGTGATCATAGGCGGGCAGCATCACCAGCGAGGCGATGAACCAGGGCAGCAGGATCAGGTTGGCGGCGGCGGTCAGCCGCTGGGTCCACCAGTGATGCGCGCCATGCTTTGCCGAGCCGAGCCCGCGGACGCGGCCGAGTTCTGTCGATGCCATGTCAGTTCTTCCCGACCAAAAGATAGGCCCACAGCGCGACGGTTGCAGCGATCGAGAAGACCATCGTCAGCACCGCACCGGTGCGATTGGCCTTCAGTTCATACCCCGCGCCCGCGTCGAGCACGAAATGGCGCACGCCCGACGCCAGATGCTGGAAGAAGGACAATGTCAGGCCGATCAGCAGCACGTAACCGGGGATGTTGAGCCCGCCGCCCTCGACCGTGAAGCATCCGACAAACGACGCATAGGCGGCCGGCCCGCTTGCGAGTGCCGCCAGCCACCAGATCATCAGCACGGTGCCGACCGTCGCCATACCGCTGCCGGTGATCCGGTGCAGGATCGAGACCGTCATGGCCGGTCCCCATTTGTAGATGCCGAGATGCGGCGAAAGCGGGCGTGCGTGTTTGGGTGCGGTCGATGCCAAGGCGGGTTCCTTCCGCTCGCGCTAATGGAACGCGCGGGCGCCCGATGCAAGACCATGAACTCATTCCCGCCTTCGCGGGCATGGCGGACCGGGTGGAACACCGTCCTTGGCTAACGACCCCTTAACCCATGTCGCGATAGACCGGTTCACAGGTCGGCGTGCAGCGTTGCGCGCAGAGGATATTTTGGGGGCGCAACCAGCGTGAACAACAACAAGGCTGCAAAGGATCTTCCCGAAATCGGCCGGATCGCGCGCGATGTCGATCTGTCCAACCGGTTGAAGATTTTCGATTTCGACGGGCGGCTGATCGCGGATTCGCGGGCGGTCTGGACGCTGCTCGAACCAGAGGCGCGGGCGATTTCCGCTGCCTATTGGCAGCAATGGCTGCGCTGTTTCGCCAGTGATCGGAGCGACGCCAAGGACTGGGCCCCGCACGAAACCGAAAAGATGATCGATCTGGGCATCGATTTCCTGCGGTTGCGCTTCACCGACACGTCGGGGCGCGGCTGGGTCGAATCGATCGAGCGCTCGGTCGCCGCCGCCTATGCCGATGACGTGCCGCCGATGGCGCTTCTGTCGATGATCAACGCATCCGATCGCGCCGCGCTCGACGTGCTGATGCGCGCGGTGGACCGCGACGATCCGACGCTGGCGGCAAAAATCGACACGTTGATGCGACTGTCGGCGCTCGAAAGCGACATCACGGTCGCGATCTACAACAGCTATCGCGAGCATAGCGCGCGGGTCGAACGCGACCGGCTGGCGGGCGATTTCCGCGAGAATATCGGCGCCAGCGTCGAACATGCCTCGCAGGAAGGCGAGACACTGCGCGTTCATGCCAGCCAGACCTCGCATTCCGCCCGCGGCATGCTCGGCAAGGCGAGCGAAGTCGCCGCCGCCGCCGAACAGTCGGCAGTCGCGATGCGCGAAGCCGCACAGACCGCCGCCGGTCTGATTCGCGCGATCGAGGATGCGCGCAGCGAAGTCGAAGCCGCCGCCGAAATCGCCACCCGTGCATCGGGGCAGGCGGGCGATGCGGTCGGCATGTCCGAAATGCTGAGCGACCATGCCAAGTCGATCGAATCGATCCTGGGGCTGATCCGCGACATTGCGGGCCAGACCAACCTGCTCGCGCTCAACGCCACGATCGAAGCGGCAAGCGCGGGCGATGCCGGACGCGGATTTGCCGTCGTGGCGCAGGAGGTAAAGAGCCTCGCCAACCAGACCGCGCGCGCCACCGACGACATTGCTGCCAAGATCGCCGCGATCCAGTCGGCCACGCGCGCGACGGTAGAGACCAATGCGTCGATCCGCGATACCGTCGCCGAGGTCCAGGAATCGGCCAACCGCATCCGCCACGCGATGGAGGTTCAGGCACAGACGGTGACCGCGATCACCGCCAGCGTCGATGAAACCGCACTCGCCGCCGATTCGATGTCGGCGACGATCGCGGCGATCCGCGAGGACACTGAAAGCGTCGCGGCGGAAATGGACCGGGTCGGATCGGGCTTTGCCGCGCTCGACGGCGAACTGGTGGCGCTGAAGGCGAGTGCAGGGGATTTTGCGGCCAAGGTTGCCGCCTGAACGACATTCTGGAGGAGGGGCACATGGCACAGAAGCGCAACGCAGCGCTCGGCCAGTGGGGCAGCGACGACCGTTCGATGGCCGAACGGCTTCGCGACTATGACTGGGACGGCACGATCGCGGCGAATTGCGTCGAAATCGTCGAACTGATCGACGGGCGATGCGAAATCATCGCCCGGCGGTTCTGGGATCATTATCTGGCGCTGCCTGCCGTCGCGAAACAGCGCGAATGGTTCACCGGCGAGCGGCTGGAAGCGCAGATCGCGAAAAGCACCGACTATATCCGCACCAAATACCGCGATCCGGGCGGCGATGGCTGGATGGACATGGCCGTGCAGCATGCGCACGACAGCTATCGCGCATCGGTGCCGTTGCGCGTGCTGCTGTCGTCGCTGGCCTATGCCCATAGCGAAACGCTCAAGATGATCGGAGAGCGGCTTGGCGACGATTGCCTTCGAACCCGGCGGCTGGGCGATACCGTCCAGCGACTGGCATTGATCGAGGCGGACGTCATGGCGGCGGCGATGGGCGCGCGCGATGCGGCAAAGGCTGTCGCCTCGCGGCAGGACAATGCCGCACGGTTCCGCGAAGAAATTGCTGCAACCATCGACGGCACGTCGCAACTGGGCAATTCGATCCGGGCTCAAGCCGGGCGCACCTCGCACGCCGCACGCGGGATGCTGGGCAAGGCGAGCGAAGTCGCCGCTGCCGCCGAACAGTCGGCGGTCGCGATGCGCGAAGCCGCGCAGACCGCCGCCGGGCTGATCCGCGCGATCGAGGATGCCCGCGAGGAAGTCGAGGTCGCCGCCGAAATCGCGACCCGCGCATCGGGGCAGGCGGGCGAGGCGGTCGGCATGTCGGAGACGCTTTCCGATCACGCGAAATCGATCGAATCGATCCTGGGGCTGATCCGCGACATTGCGGGCCAGACCAACTTGCTCGCCTTGAACGCGACGATCGAGGCGGCGCGCGCGGGCGATGCCGGACGCGGGTTCGCGGTGGTCGCGCAGGAGGTAAAGAGCCTCGCCAACCAGACTGCCCGCGCCACCGACGACATCGCCGCGCAGATCGCGTCGATACAGGCGGCGACTCGCGCGACCGTCGCCACCAACGCATCGATCCGCGACACGGTGGGCGACGTCCAGACCTCTGCCGAACGCATTCGCCGGACGATGGAAATCCAGGCGCAGACCGTGACCGCGATTACCGCCAGCGTCGACGAAACCGCACTCGCGGCCGATTCGTCGGCGGCGACGGTCGCGTCGATCTGCGAGGATACGCAAGGGATGGTCGGGCAGCTCGACCTGCTCGAGCACGGATCGACCGAGATCGACGAGCAGCTTGCGCGGTTGAAAAGCGCGGCGGACGGGTTTTCGGACAGCGTGGCGGCTTAGGGTACCACGCCCACCACCCGTTCGTTTCGAGCGAAGTCGAGAAACGTGGATCAAGTGCCGGTCAAGCGTTTCTCGACTTCGCTCGAAACGAGCGGTGGGGTTAGGCCGTAAACCATCCTCGACCACACCCACCACCCCGCGCTAAAGGCGGGCGCATGACCAATATCCTCATCACTGGATCGTCGCGCGGGATCGGTGCCGCCATCGCCACCGCGCTCGATACGCCCGACAATCGCATCGTCGGACACGGCACTGCCAGCGGCATTGCCTGCGATTTTTCCAAACCCGGCAGCGCGCGTGATTTGTGGGCGCAGGCGCTCGATGCGCTTGGTGGCAAGATCGACGTGCTGGTCAACAATGCCGGCGTGTTCGACGCCGCGCCGATCGACCTCGACGACGACGCGTGGCTCGCCGCATGGGAGCGGACGATGCGGATCAACCTGACCGCCAGTGCCGAACTCTGTCGGCTCGCAGTGAAGCACTGGCAGGATCGCGCGGTCGGCGGCCGGATCGTCAACATCGCCAGCCGCGCCGCCTATCGCGGCGACAGCCCTGCGCATTGGCATTATGCCGCGTCGAAGGCGGGCATGGTCGCTATGACCAAGACGATCGCGCGGGCTTATGCCAAGGATGGCATATTGGCCTTTGCCATCTGCCCAGGCTTTACGATGACCGGCATGGCCGAGGATTATCTGGAGAGCCGCGGCGGCGACAAATTGCTCGCCGATATTCCCCTGGGCCGCGTCGCGATGCCTGAGGAAATCGCGACGATGTCGAAATTCTGCGCGCTGGAGGCGCCCGCGTCGATGACGGGAGCCGTGCTCGACGCCAACGGCGCGAGCTATGTCCGGTGAGCGACAGCTGGAAACTGACCTTGCCGTGCACGCGCGCGGAGGCCGAGGCGCTTGATTTCGATGACGTTCGGCTGGCGGCGATCGAGCCGACACCGGTGCTGATGACGCGCGAGGAAACCGAGGACGATCCTGACGACTGGCGGCTCGACGCCTATTTCGAGACGAAGCCGGGCAAGGGGACAATCGAGGCGGTGCGCGCGCTGGTCCCCTCCGCGCGCGACGCGAAGCCCATGGTCGAGCGGATCGCCGAGCAGGACTGGGTGACGCTGAGCCAGGCGGGGATCGAGCCGGTCCATGCCGGGCGTTTCTATGTCCATACCGACACCAATCGCGGCGATGTTCCCGCAGGCGCGAAATCGTTTCGCATTGATGCGGGTCGCGCCTTCGGCACCGGCACGCACGAGACGACGGCGGGGTGTCTCCAGACGCTCGACGCCATGCGTCGGCGGGGAGAACGGTTCGGCGATGTGCTGGATGTCGGGACCGGCACCGGGCTGCTTGCCTTCGCCGCGCTTCATCTGTGGCCGCAGGCGCGCGCCGTGGCGAGCGATATCGACCCCGTCGCGGTCGATGTGTCGCGCGAAAATGCCGCGATCAATGGCGTGAAGCTGGGGCGCGGCCCCGGACGGCTGACGCTGGTGGCGGCGTCGGGGGTCGACCATCCGGCGATCGCGTCGGGTGCGCCCTATGATCTGGTGATCGCGAATATCCTGGCCGGGCCGTTGATCGAACTGGCGCCCGGTATCGGCGCGGCAGTGGTCGAGGGCGGGTCGCTGGTGGCCGCAGGGTTGCTCGACAGCCAGGCGGGCGATGTGGCGCGAGCCTATCGCGCACACGGGTTCCGGCTGGCGGGGCGCGTGGACAACGGCCACTGGCCGTCCTTACGCTTCATCAAGCGCTCGCGTTACGCGCCCGATCGAGTGCGGCGGCGCGGTGGCAAGGGCGAGGCGCCGGGCTTCGGAAGCTGGTAAGACGCACCCCTCATCGTCATTCCCGCGAAGGCGGGAATCCATATGTCGGATGGCTGGGAAAGAAGCGCGCTGTTAGCGTCTATGGATTCCCACCTTCGCGGGAATGACGGCACTAGGCGGGCCGCCACCCCTTGGCCCGCGCATAATCCTGGGTGCCGCGGGTGATGAGCACATCCCCCTCGACGATTTCCGCCACCAGAATGTCCGGCTGCCCCAGTATCTCCCCGTAAAGCGGCGCGAAATCCGTCTCCACCGTCACGCGCAGCAATTCGTCGAAGCTGGGGATGACGAAATAATTCTGCTGGAAATCGTCGATCCGGTAATCGGTGCGCATCACCCGCTTCAGGTCGAAGGCAATGCGATTGGGGCTCGGGTCTTCGAGCGAGAATACGCTTTCCGCCGAACTCGACACGATCCCCGAGCCATAGATGCGCAGCCCCTCCGGCTCCGCAATCAGCCCGAATTCGACCGTGTACCAATACAGCCGTGCGAGTTGTTTGAGCGCGCCGAATTCCATCGCGCGCAACCCGCCGCGCCCATAAGCCTCGAGATAATCGGCGAAGCGCGGGTCGGCGAGCATCGGCACATGGCCGAACACATCGTGGAACACGTCTGGTTCCTGCAAATAATCGAGCTGGTCGCGGCGGCGGATGAAATTGCCCGCGACGAAGCGGCGATTGGCCATATGGTCGAAGAACACGTCGTCGGGGACCAGGCCCGGCACCGCCACGACCTGCCACCCGGTCAGCTTCATCAGCCGCTCGGACAATTCCTCGAAATCGGGAATGCCGGGTTTGGAGAGTTTGAGCACGTCCAACCCGCGCAGAAACGCCTCCGACGCGCGGCCGGGCAGCAGCTTTGCCTGACGTTCGAACAGCAGATCCCACACCGCATGTTCGTCTTGCGTATAATGTTCCCAGCCTTGCGGGATCGTCCAGTCGGCGTTCGCGCCCTCCGGCGGGCGGTCCAATACGTGCGTTTCACTTGCCATGCGATTGACCTAGCATGAACTTCGCATGACGAGAAATGAGCGCGCCCGATTGCAGAGATCGATTGCCCCGAAATGGCGCACGGCGTTGGCGCGTGCGGTCGGCATCGTCGGTGCGGTCTGGGTCGCCTATATGGTCGCGGGCCTGATCGGCGGCGCCATTCCCGCCAATCGCGACTGGGTTGAGGCGGAAAGCGGCATTCCGGTCTGGGTCGAGGATAACGGCATCCACACCGGTATCGTCCTGCCACTGGTCGGACCGAGCGATGTGGCGGGTGCGGACTGGCGCGACCTGATCTCCCCCTATGACGCGCGCGATCCGGCTTATGGTCGCCACAGCCATGTAGCGTTCGGCTGGGGCGACCGCGATTTCTATGTGAATACGCCGCGTTGGCGCGATTTGCGGCCGATGACGGTGGTGAACGCCGCGATCGGCAGCGACGATACGGTGATGTATGTCGAACGCATAGCCGAGCCGCGCCCGGCACATCACGTCCGCCGCGTGCTTTTACGGCCCCAGGAATATGCCCGGCTCGTCACTTTCATCCGGGCAAGTTTCGATGTCGGTTCATCGGGCGTCGCGAACGCGCAACCAGGATACGCCAGCCATGACAGCTTCTATACAGCCAAGGGCCGCTACACCGCGTTCAACACCTGCAACACATGGACCGGTCGCGCGTTACGCACAGCCGGGGTCCGGTTGGGAGTTTGGACACCCTTTTCGGTTACGGTGATGACATGGCTATGACAGCGTTTGTTCCCATTCCGCGCGATACCGCGCCGCCGCGCGCCCGCATGTGGGGCGAGTGGCCGCGTGCCGCCTGGGGTGTGGGACGGCTGGCGCTGTCGGGCCGGAAGCTGGCCGATGCGCCCAAGGGCGACGGGCGTGGGGTGCTGGTGCTTCCGGGCATGTTCAACGGTGACCTGTCGAACGTCGCGCTCAGACGCTATCTCGATACGCTGGGCTATCGCTCCTATCGCTGGGAGTTGGGCCGCAATTGCGGCACCCGCGCGATCGGTATGGAGGGCGAGCGGCTGGTCGAGCGGATCGAACAGGTCGCGGCGGAAACCGGCGGACCGATCACCCTGATCGGCATCAGCCTGGGCGGCATCATGGCGCGGTTGATGGCGCATCGTCGCCCCGATCTGGTGCGCTCGGTGGTGACGATCGTGTCACCCTATGCCGGGCCAGCCACCGCGACCAATGTCTGGCGCAGCTTCGAATGGTATACCGGGCAAAAGATCAGCGACCCCGCAGTCATCGCGATGGCGGAAGAGGTCGCGCGTCCGCTGCCTTGCCCCGCGACCGCAATCTGGTCGCCCACCGACGGCTTGGTCAATGGCTGGAATTGCCATTGCGAAGGCGAGGCTGGCTGCCGCGCGATCCCGATCGACACCAGCCATGTCGGCGCGCAACTCAACCCCGACGTGCTGCGCATCGTGGCGGAAGCACTCGCGACCGAGGGGCAGGACTGAGCTTTAGGGTTACTCTTCGCGCGGAGCCTGTCGAGGCGCTGTCCGTATCTTCGAGGGGACAGCGCTTCGACAGGCTGAGCACAGATTGCCTTACAGCTGTAAGCGCAGCGTCGCGCGGATGTCGCGACCGGCGAGCGGCGCGAAGTCCTTGATCTGGCTGGCGTGGCGGCGCGCCTCGACATCGAAGATGTTGTTGGCGCTGACGATCAGTCGCGTCGCATTGTCGCGGCCGAACGGGCTGAACGCCACCGATGCGTTGACCATCGTATAGCTGTCGGTCGGCAGTTCGACGCCGGTCACGCGGTTCTGTTCGAACACATGCTCGGCCTCGACCCGCGCGTTGAACCTGTCGGCCTGCGCCTCAATCCCGCCCAGCAGGCGCAGCGGCGGGATGCGCGGTGCGGGGCCAAAATCGTCGACATCGACGCGGACATAATCGACCAGTCCATCGATGTTGATCGCGGTATTGCCCAGCCGCGCGAGCGTCGCCGACGCCTCGACCTCGAACCCGCGAACGCGCGCGTCCGACTGCGCATATTGGAAGATCGGCAATTCGTCTTCCTCTTCGCCGGTCTGGAACTGATAGATGTAATTGTCGAACCAGTTGTAATAGGCCGATGCGGCGATGCGAAAGCCGGGGCGCACGACGCGGAACGTGCCCTCGATGCCCCAGCTGGCCTCCTTGGACAGCGTCGGATCGCCGATTTCGAACGCCTGGGTCGCGGCATGCGGCCCGCCCGAGAAGAGTTCCTCCGCCGACGGCGCCCGCTCGGTGCGCGACAGGTTCAGGCCCGCGCGCGCGCCGTCGCCCAGCCCGATGCTGCCGCCGACCGAGCCGGAAAAGGCATTGAAGGTGCGGTCGAACGCCGGATTGCCGATATCGTCGTCTGCATTGGCCGAAAGGCGGCTATGTTCGTAGCGCGCGCCCGCTTCGGCGCGGAACGCGCCCAGATCGACCGACTGGAGCGTAAACAGCCCCATCTGTTCAGTGGTCGATTTCGGCATGTATTTTTCTTCGCCGATGATCTCGAAATCGCGGATCATGAACTGGCCGCCGATCGCGCCGCGCCAGCCGTCGCGGTCGGCCTGAACCAGTTCCAGGCGACCTTCATAGCCCTGGTTGAAGAAGCTGGTGCCGACCTCGCCATCATCCTCGAGTTCGTCGTGGCGGTAATCCGCCGCGCCCAGCCGCAAGCGGATGCGGTCGAGGAAGCCGCCATTGGTTTCCACCTCGCCGCGGATATCGAAGCGCGTCTGCTTCACCGCCAGGCGGACGTCCTCGTGGCTGTGCCCCTCGTGGCCATGATCGTCGTCATGGTCATGATCGTGGTCGTCGTGATCGTCATGATCGCCGTGGCCATGCCCGTGGCCGTGCGGGTCGAACCGGTTGGGGACGCCGTAATTGCTCTCATAGCGGCTCACCGAGAAGCCCAGATGCCCGCGATCGGTGACCAGCGACAGGCCGCCCGCGACTTCCCAGGTTTCCAGCGACGTGTTGTCGATGCGACCGCGCGCATTGGCTTCCTCGGCCAATTCCAGGTCGCCATCCTCTTCGGCGTGGTGCAGCGCGTGTTCGCGGATCGAGCGGGAATTGATGAAGCCGCCGGTGCGCAGATCGTCGGCGCGCGTATAGCTGCCATCGACATGCGCGACGAACATGCTGCCGAGCGGCACATCGAGCACGCCTGCGAACGACCGCTCCTTCGCCGCCGTGCCGTAAGTGCCCATCACGTCGAGATGGATCGGCTCGTCGGGAATGGTGCGCGGGATACGATCGTCGAGCACGTTGACGACGCCGCCGATCGCCGACGAACCATAGAGAAGCGCCGAGGGGCCGCGCAGCACCTCGATGCGGTTGGCCGTCAGCGGATTGATGACGACCGCGTGATCGACCGAGCTGGACGAGGCGTCGATCGAACCGATCCCGTCGCTCAGGACGCGGATCCGGTCGCCCTGAAACCCGCGCAGCACCGGGCGCGATGCGCCGGGGCCGAAGCTGGTCGCCGAAACGCCGGGCTGCGAGGCGAGCGTATCGCCGATGGAGGGGCGCATCTGGCGGTCGAGTTCGATGCCCTGCACCACCGACGTCCCGCCCAGCACGTCGAGTTCGTTGCGCTGGAATGGCGCCGCGGTGACGATGATGTCTTCAGGCAGGTCGTGATAATGATCCGCCTGATGGGTCGGCGCGGGTGCGGGGGTCGGTGTCGCCGTCTGGGCTAGCGCAGGCTGCGCGGCTGCAATGGTGACGGCACCGGACAAGAGAAGCGCGCGGCGGGCAACAAAACGTGACGAAGACGTAAAACGCATGAACCAATCCCTGGAAAATGTCGGCCTGAGCCGTTCACGGGACGTTATATAGTTACACGCCGGATATGCAAGGGTGGGGGTGTCGGATTTTGGCAACCTCTCGGTAGGCTTTAGTCCTCGACCCGGTTCGCGACCAGATCGTCCACCACCGCCGGATCGGCCAGCGTCGAGGTGTCGCCCAGCGACGACACATCGCCTTCGGCGATCTTGCGCAGGATTCGCCGCATGATCTTGCCGCTGCGCGTCTTGGGCAGGCCGGGGGCGAATTGCAGCGCGTCGGGTGTTGCGATCGGGCCGATGTCCTTCCGGACCCATTGCCGCAATTCATCCCGCAGCGCCTCGCTCGGCTCGACCCGCGCGTTGAGCGTGACATAGGCATAAATGCCCTGCCCCTTTACATCGTGGGGCATGCCGACGACCGCGGCCTCGGCCACCTTGGGATGCGAAACCAAGGCCGATTCGACCTCCGCCGTGCCCATTCGATGCCCCGACACGTTGATGACATCGTCCACCCGCCCGGTGATCCAGTAATAGCCGTCCTCGTCGCGGCGGCATCCGTCACCGGTGAAATATTTGCCCTTATAGGTGGTGAAATAGGTCTGGAAGAACCGGTCATGGTCGGCCCACACGGTTCGCATCTGCCCCGGCCAGCTGCGCGCGATCACCAGATTGCCGTCGGTGGCACCATGCAGCACCTGTCCGTCGGCATCGACCAGTTGCGGATCGACGCCGGGCATCGGCAGCGTCGCGCTGCCGGGCTTAAGCGGGGTCGCGCCCGGCATCGGCGCGATCATCGCGCCGCCGGTTTCGGTCTGCCACCAGGTGTCGATGATCGGGCAGCGCCCCTCGCCGACGACCTCGTGATACCAGCGCCACGCCTCCGGGTTGATCGGTTCGCCGACCGTGCCCAGCAGTTTGAGCGAGGCGCGATTGGTCGCCTGAACCGGCGCATCGCCGTCCTTCATCAGCGCGCGGAGCGCCGTGGGCGCGGTGAAGACCGTGTGGATCCGGTGCCGGTCCACCACTTGCCAGATGCGGCTGGCGTCGGGCCAGTTGGGCAGCCCTTCGTACATCAACGTCGTGCCGCCATTCGCCAGCGGGCCGTAGAGAATGTAGGTGTGGCCGGTCACCCAGCCGATGTCCGCTGCGCACCACCACACGTCGGCGGAACTTGGACCGGGCCGATAGTCGAAGCACCATTCGTGCGTGCAGGCCGCCCAGAGCAGGTATCCACCCGATGTGTGCAACACGCCTTTGGGCTTGCCGGTCGACCCCGAGGTATAGAGGATGAACAGCGGGTCTTCCGCGCCCATCGCTTCTGCCGGGCAATCGGCGGGCGCATCGGCGGCGGCCTCGTGATACCATAGGTCGCGGCCTTCGGTCATATCGACCGCACCGCCGGTCGCGCGCACGACGATGACTTTTTCGAGCGCGGGCGCGCGCTTCGCGGCTTCATCGACATTGGCTTTGAGTGCGATGCGCTTGCCGCCGCGTCGTCCTTCGTCGGCGGTGACCAGCAACTGGCTGTCGCAATCGGTGATCCTTCCCGCCAATGCTTCGGGCGAGAATCCGCCGAACACCACCGAATGGATCGCGCCGATCCGCGCACAGGCGAGCACCGCGAATGCCGCCTCCGGGATCATCGGCATGTAGATCGTCACGCGGTCGCCCTTATCGACGCCCTGGCTCTTGAGCACATTGGCGAAGCGGCAGACCTCTGCGTGCAATTCGCGATAGGTGAAGCGGCGCGGTTCTTCCGATGGCTCGTCGGGTTCCCAGATGATCGCGATCTGGTCGCCGCGCGTCTTCAGATGCCGGTCGATGCAGTTCGCCGCGACATTGAGCTTGCCGTCGGCGAACCACGAAATGTGGAAATCATCCTCGTCGAACGACCAGTCGCCCGCGATTTCCGGCCGCTTGATCCAGTCGAGCCGCCTGGCCTGTTCGAGCCAGAAGCTGCCCGGATCGGCGAGACTGCGGCCATAGAGTTGTTCGTATTTCCCCGCATCAATCCGCGCCTTTGACTGCCATTCTTCGGGCACGGGGTAGGTTGCGGGATCGCTCATACCGGGTCACTCCTGATTTCCGCGCCCGTGATGGCGGTCGAATCTACGCCGCGCAACCTTCGAAGCCGCGAAATCAGGCCGTTTCAAATAACAGGGTTACAAATTGCGACAAGAAAAACGTGGACGCGTAACGAACGACCCGCCATCCAAAGCGCTATGAATCGCGTCCTCTCCTTTGCGCTGCTTGGCGCCGCGACTGCGCTGTCGGCGTGCACCGTCGGTCCCGATTACCGGCCCGCGACCAGCGAGGCGCTGGGCGTGCCCGCCGCTTGGTCGGTCGGCGACGTGGCGGCGCGAGAGGACCTGACCCAGTGGTGGACGCGGTTCGACGACCCGCTGCTCCAGCAACTGGTGGGCGAGGCGCGCACCACCAATCTCGACGTCGCACAGGCAATCGCCCGGCTGCGCCAGGCGCGCGAGGGGCTGGTCCAGAGCCGCGCCAACCTGCTCCCCAGCGTATCGGGATCGGGCGGCTATTCGCGGCGCGAACCGATCGCCGGCGGCACCAGCACCACGACCCTGCCCGACGGGACGATCATTTCGACCGGCGCCGGATCGAGCGACAGCTTCTCGCTGGGCGCCGATGCCAGCTGGCAAGCCGATCTGTTTGGCGGCAACCGTCGCGGGGTGGAGGCGTCGCGTGCCGCGCTCGAGGCCGCAGGCTACGACTATGCCGCGATCCTGGTCGCGATCCAGGGCGAAATTGCGCGCAACTACATCTTGGCGCGCGCCAACCAGGCGCAGCTCGACAATGCCCGCGCGACGCTCGCCATTCAGGACGACAATCTGGAAATCGCGGGTTTCCGCGTTCAGGCGGGCCTCGTCTCGTCGATCGATGTCGAACAGGCGCGCGTCCAGCGCGCGCAGACCGCGGCTTCCATCCCCAGTATCGAATCGGCCTATGCCAGCGCGGTCGCGCGGCTTGGCGTGCTGACCGGTCGCGCGCCCGGTGCGCTGCGCACTCAGCTTGCGACGGTCCGTCCGATCCCGACCGGCCCGGCGAATGTCGGCGTCGGCATCCCCGCCGACACGCTTCGTCAGCGTCCCGACGTGCGGTCCGCCGAACGCAATCTGGCGGCATCGGTGGCGCAGATCGGCGTGGCGGAGGCGCAACTCTATCCGCAACTGTCGCTCGGCGGATCGATCGATACCAGCGCCAACGCCCTGTCCGCGATCGGCGACATCATTACGGGACGGATCTTTTCGAATATTGGCCAGTTGATCTTCGACGCCGGACGCACGCGCAGCCAGGTGCGATCGCAACAGGCCGCCGCCGATGCATCGCTCGCCAATTACCGCCAGACCGCGCTAACCGCACTCGAGGATGTCGAGAATGCCGTCGTTGCGCTCGATGCCGCCCAGCGCCGCGAGCGAGAGTTCGCCATCGCGCTTGATGCGGCAACCAATTCGGCGCTCCTCTCCCGCCTGCAATATCAGTCGGGGCTGACCGATTTCACCACGTTGTTGCAGGTCGAATCGTCGCTCTTGTCCGCGCGCAACGGCGTGACCCAGGCGCGCGCCGATCAGGCGACCGCGCTGATCCAGCTCTACACCGCCCTGGGCGGCGGCTGGGACGAAACACAGATCACCGATCCGGCGCCCGTCGCCGTGCTCGCAGAAGGTTCGAACTAATGGCCGACGCAACCCAGCCCAATATCGACGAATTTCTGGGCGCGAACGAACGCCCGCGCTGGCAGCGGACGATCCGGAAACCCTGGGTCAAATGGCCGCTGATCGCGGTGGGCGTGGTGCTGCTCATCCTGCTGGCGATGCGGCTGTTCGGCGCGGAGCCGCAGACCGGTTACGCGACCGAGGATGTGACCAACGGCAATCTGACCGTGACCGTGTCGGCGACGGGCAAGCTCGCCCCCACCGAACAGGTGCAGGTCGGCTCCGAACTGTCGGGCCTCGTCACGCAGGTGCTGGTCGATGTAAACGACCGGGTGACGGCGGGGCAGGCGCTGGCGCTGATCGACCCGTCGCAGCTCGACGACCAGATTCGCCAGGGACAGGCGCAGGTCAACGCCAATCAGGCACAGGTCGCCCAGGCCCAGGCGACGCTCGGCGAAGCGCGCGCGCAGCTTGCCCGGTTCGAGGAAGTCAGCCGCCTTTCGGGCGGTCGCGTTCCCGCCGAAACCGAGCTGGAGGCCGCCCGCGCCGCCGTCGCCCGCGCGCAGGCCGCGCTGCGCGTATCGCAAGCCAATGTCGTCGCCGCACAGGCGTCGCTCAATTCGAACCAGACCCAGCGGTCGCGCGCCGTGATCCGCTCGCCGGTCAACGGCGTGGTGCTGGCGCGTCAGATCGACGCCGGCCAGACGGTCGCCGCGTCGTTCAACACGCCGACCCTGTTCGTGATCGCGCAGGACCTGTCACAGATGCAGCTGGAGGTCGCGATCGACGAGGCCGATGTCGGCCAGGTCGCCGATGGCCAGCGCGCGACCTTTACCGTCGACGCGTTTCCGGGCCAGACCTTCCCGGCGCAGATCACCCGCGTCGATGTGGGGTCGAACCTGTCGGCACAGGCGGCGAGTTCGTCGTCCACCGGCACTGCCACGACCGGCACCGCCGGGCAGGTCGTCTCTTATGCCGCGCAATTGTCGGTCGCCAATGCCGACCAGCAATTGCGCCCTGGCATGACCGCGACGGCGGAAATCGTGACGATCGAAAAGCGCGGCGTGCTGCTCATTCCCAATGCCGCGCTGCGTTTCACGCCTCAATCGGCGAGCGAACAGGCTGCAACGGGCGGCGGTGGCATGGCAGGAGCGCTGATTCCGCGCGGAAAGCGTGGCGGTCGCAACCGCCCCGAACGCACCGCTACGGTCGGTCGCGGCGCGCAGCAGACCGTCTACATCCTCGGCGCCGAGGGTCAGCCCGAGCCGGTGCAGATCACGACCGGAGAGACCAACGGCCTTGTCACCGAGGTGACCGGCGGAAACCTGCGCCCCGGTGCCAAGATCATTACCGGTCAATTCACCGGCGACGGCGGCAACACCAAGGCGGGCAGCGGCGGCCGTCAGGGTGGCGGGGGCGGCAAGCGTGGCGGCTGACCCGATCATCCGTCTGCGCGGCGTCACCAAGACGTACGGCGAAGGCGCGACCGCGTTTCAGGCGCTGAAAGGCGTCGATCTCGACATTGCCGAGGGCGATTTCGTCGCGGTGATGGGTCCGTCGGGGTCGGGCAAGTCGACGACGATGAACATGCTCGGTTGCCTCGACGTGCCGACGAACGGCAGCTTCCTGTTCAAAGGCGTCGAGGTCGGGCATCTCGACCGCGATCAGCGGGCCTTGCTCCGCCGCAAATATCTCGGCTTCGTGTTTCAGGGGTTCAACCTGCTCAGCCGCACCACCGCGCTAGAAAATGTCGAACTGCCGCTGGTGTACCGTGGCGAGGACAAGAAAACGCGCCACGAACTCGGCATGGCCGCGCTCGACAAGGTCGGGCTGGCCGACTGGTGGGATCATACGCCGGCCGAATTGTCGGGCGGCCAGCAACAGCGCGTCGCCATCGCCCGCGCGATCGTCACCAGCCCCGCCGTCCTGCTCGCCGACGAACCCACGGGCAATCTCGACAGCGAACGATCGGTCGAGATCATGGAGCTGTTGTCGGGCCTCAACCGCGACAGCAACATCACCGTGCTGATGGTCACCCACGAACCCGACATGGCCGCCTTCGCTCACACGCTCGTCCATTTCAAGGACGGGCTGGTCGAGCGGATCGAGACCAAACAGAACGTGCCGGAACCCGCCTGATGCTCGGCACCACCTTTCTTCTCGCCATCCGGTCGATCCGGAGGCACATGCTGCGGTCGTTCCTGACGATCCTGGGGATCGTCATCGGCGTTGCCGCGGTCGTCTCGATGGTGACGCTCGGCAAGGCGACGACGCAGGCCGCCACCGATCAGGTCGCGTCGCTCGGCACCAACATCCTGCAAGTCCGCCCCGGCCAGGGCTTCGGGCGTGGCGGTGGCGGGCCACGTCCGCCCGATTTCGACGTGAACGACGTACAGGCGATCCGCGATCAAGTCGCGGGCGTGACCGCCGTGGCCCCTCAGGCACAATCGACCGCCACAGCCATCTATAACGGCGCGAACTGGTCGACCACGATCAACGGCACCACCAACGCCTTTTTCGAGGTTCAGCCCTGGGAGCTGACCTCGGGCCGCACTTTCACGCCCGCCGAGGAAGCGGCCGGGCGCGCCGTGTGCATCATCGGCAATACCGTCCAGCAGAACCTGTTTCGAGGCGGCGACGCGGTGGGGCAACGCATCCGGCTGAACGACATATCGTGCGACGTGATCGGCACGCTGGCGACGCGCGGACAGGCGGGGTTCGGCGGCGATCAGGACGATACCGTCATCATGCCGATCAACACCGTCCAGCGCCGCCTGACGGGCAATCGCGACATTCGCCTGATGCTGGTCGGGTTCGATTCGGCTTATGACCCGGCGGTCGTCCAGTCCTCGCTGACCGATCTGCTGCGCGAACGCCGCCGCATCCAGGCGGGGGCAGAGGATAATTTCAACATCTTCGACACCGCTCAGATCACCCAGACGCTGACCGGGGTCACGACTCTGCTCACCAGCATCGTCACCGCCGTCGCGGGGATCAGTCTGGTCGTCGGCGGGATCGGCATCATGAACATCATGCTGGTGTCGGTGACCGAGCGAACGCGCGAAATCGGTATCCGCCTGGCGATCGGCGCGGTCGCGCGCGAAGTGCTGATGCAGTTCCTGGTCGAGGCGATCGTACTGTCGATGCTCGGCGGGCTGGTCGGGCTGCTGCTGGCACAGATCGTCATCGCGGTACTGACGCCGCTGATGCAGGTGCCGTTTATTTTCGACCTTCAGATCAACATCATCGCGTTCCTGATCTCGGCAGTGATCGGGGTGGTGTTCGGATTCTTCCCGGCACGACGGGCGGCGTCATTGAATCCCATCGACGCGCTGCGGCACGAATAAGCTTCCGGTTTGCGGGAAGGGCTGGCCTCACCCCGCGAACTGAAGCAACCCCAACCCCGCCACCAGCGTCGCCGCCGCTGCGATCCGCCGCGCGCCCAGTCCTTCCTTCAGCACATGCGCGCCCATCAGCGCCGCCCACAGCACGGCCGTCTCGCGCAGCGCCGACACCTTCGCCGCCTCGACGAAGCTCATCGCATAGAGGGCCGATCCGAACGACAGGATCGACAGCGCCCCCGCCGCGACCCCGTAACGCCATTTGTCCCGCACCGCCGCCGCCAATGCGCGACGCCGCGTTGCGACCGCGAGCATCGTCACGCAGATCCAGTCGACCAGAAACAGCCACACGATGAAGGTGAACGGATCGGGCGCGATCCGCACCCCGCGTGCATCCGCGACATTGTAGAGCGCGACGCCGACTGCTGTGCCGCCTGCCCAGAACAACGCCCGTCCGCTCGGATGCGCTGCATAGCGCGCACCATCGGGCGGTAGGGTGAAGACGATCACCGACGCGGTCGCGATCAACAGCCCCAGCCAGCCCCACGGGCTCAGCCCCTCACTCAACAACATGAGTGCGCCGATCGCCGTCAGCAGCGGGGCGAGCCCGCGCATCACCGGAAACACCAGCGACAGATCGCCCGCCTGCATCGCCCGGATCAAACAGAATTGGTAAAAGAAATGTGCCGGAACCGCGATGACGAGCGCCGCCCAGGTCGCGGCATCGGGCGGTGCCACGACGAACGCCGCGGGCAGGATCATCACCGCCGCGCTACCCGACAGAATGACGCGCCCGACCAGAATGTCGGACCCCATCTTCACCGCCAGATTGGCGAACGCCAGCGTCACTGCCGAAAACAGGCCCAGCGCAATGGCAAGCGTCATGGACAGTGCTGTGCCCCGCCGACGCGCAAGGAGCAACCTGCTTCGGCAAGTTTCCGTTGTCCCCGAGAAGTCATTTTCGCAACCTAAGGCGGGCGGCACAGGCTGACATTGGACGGGAGGATGGATTTTGGCCATATCGCTGACTCGCGCCGCGATCGGCGGGCTGATCGTGCTGGCCGTCGCATCCTGCGCGGCTTCGGCGCCAGAGGGGACGACGATGGAGCCATCCGCCCGCGACGTGATTGTCATCGCCCATCGCGGGGCAAGCGGGGAGCGGCCCGAACATACGATCGCCGCCTATGATCTGGCGATCGAGCAGGGCGCCGATTTCATCGAGCCCGATCTGGTGCCGACCCGTGACGGCGTGCTGGTCGCGCGGCACGAAAACAACATCACCGATACCACCGACGTCGCCGATCGCCGCGAATTTGCGGATCGCAAGACGACGAAGGTCATCGACGGATCGAAGCAGACCGGTTGGTTTACCGAGGATTTCACGCTGGCCGAGCTGAAGACGCTCCGCGCCAGGGAACGGCTGCCGATGCTGCGCGGCGACAACCGAGCCTATGACGGCCAGTTCGAGGTGCCGACACTGGCTGAGGTCATCGCGCTCGCCAAAAAGCGATCGGCCGAAACGGGCCGAACGATCGGCATCTACCCGGAAACCAAGCATCCGACCTATTTCGCGTCGATCGACTTGCCGCTGGAGCCCGCGTTGCTGAGCGACCTGCGCAAGGCGGGGTGGGACAGCGCCGAGGCGCCGGTGTTCATCCAGTCTTTCGAGGTCGCAAATTTGAAAGCGCTTGCCAAACAGACCCGCGTGCGCCTGATCCAGCTGATGGCAGAGGAAGGCACACCTGCCGATGGTGCGGCGCCGAGCTATGCGGCAATGGCGACGCCCGAGGGCCTGCGCGCGATCGCCACCTATGCGTTCGGCATCGGCCCGAACAAGGCGATGGTGACCGAGGGTAGCGGCAAGCCCACGTCCCTGGTCGCGGATGCGCACGCCGTGGGGCTGAAGGTCCACCCCTGGACGCTGCGCGCCGAGAATTATTTCCTGCCGCTGCGTCACAAATCGGGCATCGATCCCCGTGCGCACGGGCGTCTGTCCGACGAGATCGCCGAACAGATCGCCGCAGGGGTGGATGGATTCTTCACCGATTTCCCTTATGCCGGGGTTCAGGCTCGGGATGCGATGACGCGTCGATTAACCGCCGAGTAGGGGCCTGGTGCCATGCGTAAAGCCGCTATGACCTTCGCGCTGTGCCTGCCGCTGCTGGCCGGCGGATGCATCGCCAGGACCGCGTTCGACGTGGTCACCTTGCCGGTCAAGGCGACCGGCCAGGTGATCGACTGGACCACGACCAGCCAGGAAGAAGCCGACCGCAATTACGGCCGCAAGATGCGCAAGCAGGAAGCCGCCGAAGGTCGCGAAATGCGCCGCCGCGACAAGGCGGCACGCGACGAAGCCAAGCGCGCCGCGCGCGACGCCGAACGCGACGACGATTACTGATCGGGTCTCGCGCGCACCGGCCAACGGCCGGTAACGAGGATCTATCCCCGCTCGGCCAGTTTGCGTTCCCAGGCAAGCGCATCGCGGACGATACCGTCGAGGTCGTCATGCTTCGGACGCCACGGCAGGCTACTGAGGATCGCGGCGTTATCGGCGACCAGCGCGTCGGGATCGCCCGCGCGGCGGCCCTCCATCCGGCGGTCGATGGTCATGTTGGTGACGCGATCGACCGCGTCGAGCACTTCGAGCACCGAAAAACCCTTGCCATAGCCGCAGTTGAGCGTGTGGCTGTCCGCCGGGCGCTCGACCAGCAGCGTCAGCGCATCGACATGCGCCGCCGCCAGGTCGGTAACGTGGATATAGTCGCGCACGCCCGTCCCGTCGGCGGTCGCGAAATCGGTGCCGAACACCGACACGCTGGCGCGTTTGCCGGTTGCGGCCTCCACCGCAACCTTGATGAGGTGGGTGGCACCCGCCGTCGATTGGCCCGACCGGCCCTGCGGGTCCGCACCCGCGACGTTGAAATAGCGCAGCGCGCAGTAATTGATCGGATGCGCGGCGGCGACGTCGGCCAGCATCGCCTCGGTCATCAGCTTCGACATGCCATAGGGATTGATCGGGTGCTTGGGCGAGTCCTCGCGCACCGGAACCGCCTCGGGTATGCCGTAAGTGGCTGCGGTCGACGAGAAGATGAAATGCTTCACGCCTTGGGCGACCGCGCTTTCGATCAGGCTGCGCGAGGCTGCGGTGTTGTTGCGGTAGTATTTGAGCGGGTTCTCGACCGATTCGGGCACCACCACCGATCCGGCGAAGTGCATCACAGCGAACACCGCGTAATCGCGCATCGCCGCGCGCACGGCGGCGTCATCCTCGATATTCGCGACCACCAGCGTGGCGCGTTCGTCCACGGCCCAGTCGAACCCGGTGACCAGATTGTCGATCACCACCACCCGGTATCCTGCGTCGAGCAGCGCCAGTACCGCATGGCTGCCGATATAGCCCGCGCCGCCCGTGACCATCACGCTGCCGTCCATGTCGCACTCCTACCATCCGATTGCTCTTGGCCATGCCGATCCTATTTAGGGCGTCAACCGATTTGAGGAGAATGACCGATGGCAAGCGATGTCGTGACGCTGGCGGGGGGCTGTTTCTGGTGCACGGAAGCAGTGTTCAAGGACGTGATCGGCGTGACCGAGGTGGAGAGCGTCTATATCGGCGGCCATGTCGAAAATCCGACCTACAAGGCGGTGTGCGGCGGCGACACCGGCCATGCCGAGGCGATCCGGGTGACGTTCGATCCCGAACAAATCGCGCTCGCCGACCTGTTCGACATCTTCTTCGCAACCCACGATCCGACGACGCTCAACCGCCAGGGCGGCGATGTCGGAACGCAATATCGTTCGGCGATCTTCCCGGCGTCGAGCGAACAGGAAGCCGAAGCGCGCGCTGCGATCGAGCGCAATGCAGGCGCGTGGCCGGATCCGATCGTCACCACCATCGAACATGCCGACACCTGGTATCCGGCCGAGGACTATCACCAGGATTATTGGGACGGTGAAGGCCAGCGCAATCCCTATTGCCTGTCGGTGATCCCGCCCAAGCTCCAGAAACTGCGCAAGAGTTTCGCCGCGCGGGCGAAGAGCGCGGGGGGAACCGCCTGAACGGAACGGAACCCATCGGGTCGGTGCCGGTTGAGACGCGACCGACCCGCCGATCGTGTGCGGGGCGTCACGAACAGGGAGTTCCCAATGCGCAAATTCATCGCACCCGCTTTGTTGATCCTGGCCGCGGCACCGCTGGCCGCCTGTGGCGGCGATGGCGACGACGCGCTCGCCGAACGCGCCGAAGAACAGGCCGAGGATCAGGCCGACGCGATGCGGGCAAACGGCATGAGCGAAGCCGCGGCCGATGCGGTCGAGGAAGCCGGTGAGGATCGTGCCGACGCCATCGACGACGCGGACGTCGATGCCGACGAACTGACCCAGGGTCAGCGCGATGCGCTGGTCAACGGAACGGCAACGCCGGTTCAATAATCCGTAACACCCGGGGGCGTGACGTGGACCGCCACGCCCCCGGTTTTGCTGACAATTTCAACAGCCCGTTATCGCAACGCGGCGCGTGCCAACCGATCGTTGATGGCGGCCCCGATATCGTCACCCGGGATGGGCGCGATCGCGATTGAGCCGAATTCGCTCGCGTCGGCACGGTGGAGCGCATCGAACAGCCGCGCCGCCGCTTCGATCAAATCGCCCGCCTCGGACAAGCTGTCGTTGCCGACGATCGTTCCAAATCCGATCATCCATTCGCCCGGTTCGCTGTGCGTGGCATTCAGCCGCAGCGGTTTTTTCGGCGCGTAGTGACTGGCCAGTTGGCCCGGTGCGGTGATGCCGTCGCCCGCATCCTCCAGCGCCGACCCCAGGACGGCTTCGATCGCCCGGCTCGGTATCGGCCCGGGCCGCAGCAGCCGAGCAGGGCCGACCAAGCCGATGATCGTCGACTCGATCCCCGCCGTGCTGGGACCGTCATCGAGAATCGCAGCGATCCGGCCATTGAGGGTAGACAGGACATGCGCGGCACAGGTCGGGCTGATCGCGCCGCTCGCATTGGCGGAGGGCGCAGCAAGTGGCTTGCCCGTCGCTGACAGCATTGCCTGCATCGCTCGGTGGGTGGGCACCCTGATGGCGATTGTGTCGAGCCCGGCGCTGACCAGGCTGGCGATACCCGAGTCGCTGCGATGCGGCAGCACCAGCGTCAGCGGTCCCGGCCAGTAGCGCCCGGCCAGCGCACGGGCGCGGTCGTCGAACACCGCCAATGCCTCGGCGGCGGCAAGGTCGGCAACGTGGACGATGAGCGGGTTGAAGCTGGGGCGGCCCTTGGCGGCATAGATGCCCGCGACCGCCTGGGGATTGCGCGCGTCGGCGGCGAGTCCGTACACCGTTTCGGTCGGGACCGCGACGCAGCCCCCGTGGGCGATGACGCGCGCGGCGTCCGCCACCCCGGCCTCGCCGTAGGGTAAGGTGCGCGTGGGGCGTGCGGGGTTTGAAACGGCCACGGAAATGGCGCTAGAGCGCAGCGAACCGAACGACAAGAGAGGACCGAGCGATGCCCTTCACTCCCGTCACCGCCGAGCAGCGTTTCGTGCTGGACAGCATCGTTGGGCTGCCCGAACTGGCGGCGACCGACCGCTTCGCGATGGCGAGCGACGATGTGGTCGATGCCGTGCTTGAGGGTGTCGGGCAATTCGCAGGCGGCGAATGGGCGCCGCTCGACCGCGCGGGCGACACGGTGGGTGCGCGCTGGACCGAAGACGGGGTGGTGATGCCCGACGGTTACGTCGCGGCGTACAAGGCCTATGTCGAGGGCGGATGGGGCACGATCGGTTCGCCCGAAGCGTTCGGCGGCCAAGGGATGCCGTTCGCGCTGTCGACCGCCGTGCTCGATACGCTGGGGACCGCCAATCTGGGCTTTGCGCTCGCGCCGACGCTGACCGTCGGCGCGATCGAGTCGCTGGTCCATCACGGCAGCGAGGAACAACAGCGGCTGTACCTGCCCAAACTCGCGACCGGCGAATGGACGGGGACGATGAACCTGACCGAACCCCAGGCGGGCAGCGATGTCGGCGCGCTCAAGACCAGAGCGGAGCCGGTGGGGGAGGGCAACTGGTCGATCAAAGGCACCAAGATCTTCATCTCGTTCGGCGATCACGACATGGCCGACAACATCGTCCATCTGGTGCTGGCGCGCACGCCGGGCGCGCCTGCGGGCACCAAAGGGTTGAGCCTGTTTCTCGTCCCCAAATACCGGCTGGATGCGGAAGGCAATCCCGGCGCGTTCAACGATGTTCGCGTCGTGTCGATCGAACACAAGATGGGGCTGCACGCCTCGCCCACCTGCGTGCTGTCGTTCGGCGATCATGACGACTGCATCGGCGAGTTGATCGGCGCGGAAGGCGGCGGGATCGCGGCGATGTTCACGATGATGAACAATGCGCGGCTGAACGTGGGCCTACAGGGCGTGCAGGTGGCCGAGGCCGCGACCCAGCGCGCGGTCGCCTACGCCCGCGAACGCGTGCAGTCGGCGCGTGCAGGTTCGTCGAACCGCGAGTCCGTCGCGATCATCGAGCATCCCGATGTGCGCCGGATGCTGTTGCGGATGAAGGCGCAGACGCAGGCGGCCCGCGCGCTGGTCTATTATGCCGCGGGGCAGGTCGATCGCGCGACGCTGGGCGATCAGGAGGCGCGCTGGCGGGTCGATCTGGTGACGCCGCTCGCCAAGGCGCACGGCACCGACATCGGCTGCGAAGTGTCGTCGCTGGGCATCCAGGTGCATGGCGGGATGGGCTATATCGAGGAGACGGGCGCGGCTCAGCATTTCCGCGATGCGCGGATCACGCCGATCTATGAAGGCACCAACGGCATCCAGGCCGCCGATCTGGTCGGGCGCAAGCTTGGGCTGGACAATGGCGGGGTGTTCGAACGCTTCTTTGCGCAGGTCGCGGCGGAGGCGCGGCATCCGGCGTTGGCCGATGTCGTTGGCCGCGTGTTGCGGATCGGGCGCGAGATGATGGGCAAGGACGCCGACGACCGGCTGGCGGCGAGCTATCCGTTTCTGACGATGGCGGCGATCTCGACCTGTGGCTGGCTGATGGAGAAGGAGCTGGCGGCACTCGACGGGTTCGAGGGCGATCCGCAATTCGCCGCGGCGAAGCGGGCGACGGCGCGCTTCTATCTCGACCAGATCGTGCCCGAAGCGCTGGGGCTGGAGGCCGCGGCGACGGCGTCGGCGGCAGTACTTTACGACATTCCGGCGGAGGCGTTCGCGGCTTAAGGCACGCCACGGGGTTGAGGAAACTTGCTTGAAATGGTGGTTGGTGGTGTGGTGTCACCCCTCCGAGGGGCAATCCCCGCTGCGGTCGGTCACGCGTCCGTCGACCAGCCATACGGTCGCGGGCGTCGCATCCTCGTCGTGGTAGCAGAGTTCGGGGTTCGATCCGTCGGCGGCGACCAGCAGCGTCCAGTTATGCGGGCCGCAATTATGCTGCTCGCATCCCCAGGACAGGACGCGCCCGTCGTCGGCGGTGGCGATCGGGGTCGAAGGGCCGGGGCCGGTCAGGATTTGATCCACCGGCGCATTGTCGCCGCCGGCCTGGACCAAAGCGGCACGCACCAGCGGATGATCCCGGAACGCCACGCCGGCCACCGCGTCGAAAGGATATTGGCCGACATAGGCGGAGAGGTCGCCCGCCACGCTGTCATTGGTCATCAGGTCGTTCTGGACGACGGCATCGTTGCCGACCGTCCCGGCATTGTCTTCGGGCGCGCTGGGTCCGCAGGCGGCAAGCGCCGCCGCCCCGCCAAGCACGAGCATCACCGTCGTCGGAAAGCGCATGCGACCCACCGGAATGCGCGTCAGGCGGCGAGCGGTGCGGGCTGTTTGCCCGTCTTGCCGCGAAACAGGCCGCCCCCAAACATCCCGCCTTCGTTCAGCGGCAATGCCGTCGCGCAATAGGCGCATTCGGCGGTCATGCGGCCCAGCAGCCAGTGCGATTTCCCGCAACCGGGGCAGTGATTCACTTCATGCGCGTGATAGGCGATCCGATATCCCGATCGCCCGATTGCAAATGGTGGTCTGATCGACGCCATCTCGTTTCTCCCTTTCGACGCACCTTCAATACCACGACGAGTCGTTCGGTTCCATCGACGAAGCGAAAAATGCGACGAAACGAATCGGAAACGAAGTTAATATCGCGGATCGGGAATGCTGCCGGGACTGCGGGCGCCCGGCATTGCTGAAACGCAAAGCATCGCTTCGCGCGCGTTGCAGGCTGCCCGAACGAAGCTCCTACTGCTCAGGCGGTTTCGCGGTCGAGCAGCGATTGCGCATCGAGGTCGAGCAGGTCGATCTGCGCACGGATGCGCGGCCATTGCTGGCTCAGAAAGCGGTCGCGCTCGGCAACGCGCAGCCGTTCAACGGCGCCTTCCAGCACGAACATGCCGACGCCGCGGCGCACCTCGACATAGCCGTCGTCCTGGAAACTCTGATAGGCCTTGGCCACCGTCAGCGGGTTGGCGCCATGTTCGGCGGCAAGCGCGCGGACCGACGGCAACTGGTCGCCCGCGCGAAATTCGCCGCGCAGGATCGCGGCGGCGATCGTGCCGCGCAGCTTGAGATAGACGGGGCTATCGCCGTGATCCAGACCTGTCATGCTGCTTTAATACACCAACGGGCGTTCGGGTCCATAGCGGATTCGAAACGGGCGCGCGTCCAGCGTCCTGACGCTAGCCGTTCCATTCGCTGAAGATCGCGTCCAGATCGGGGCGCGGACGTTCTTCCAGGTCGCGCGATGGCGTGCCGATGAATACGAAGCCTGCGATCCGGTCGCCCTCGCGACCGCCCAGAGCAGCGCGGATTTGATCGTTATAGGCCGCCCACCCGGTCAGCCATCCGGCGACGAACCCGCAAGCGTGCGCCGCATGTTCGAGATTCATGCAGGCCGCCCCTGCTGACAATTCCTGTTCCCACAGCGGAATGTGGCTGTCGCGCTTGGGCGTCGAGAGCACCGCGACCAGCGTCGGCGCCTGGCGCGCGAACTGTTCCATCGCCTCGATCTCCAGCCGTCCGGCGGCGGGCTTTTCGGCGCGATAGGCATCGACCAGCAACGCGGCGAACGCGTCGCGCGCGTCGAGGGGGATCGACACGAAGCGCCACGGCGCCAGCTTGCCATGATCCGGCGTGCGCGCAGCGATCGCGACGATGTCGCGCAGGGCGGCGGCATCCGGTCCGGGTGCGGCCATGTCGCGCGGTCGGCCCGAACGGCGGGTCTGGAGATAGGCGAGCGGGGTAGAGCGGTCGTTGAAGGACATGGCTCCGCGACTAACCCTGCAACGCGCTTGAAACAATCCGCTTCACAGCGCGCGATTCGCCGCTAGGGTGCCGCGCAATAAACGAGCATGGGCGGGGTCCATATGTCATTCGAGTTGATCATTTTCTGGGGAGCGGTGGTCGTGCTCGCCGGCTTCCTGCTGGGCGGCAGCTATGTCGTCACGCGTCCGCAGCCGGAGTTTGCGGGCCATCCCAAGGGGCTGTTCCTGCTGTTCCTGGCCGAAATGTGGGAGCGATTCTCCTATTACGGCATGCGGGCGCTGCTGATCTTCTACCTCGTCCAGCACTGGATGTTCTCCGACAGCGAGGCATCGGTGATCTACGGCGCCTATACCGCGCTCGTCTATATCACGCCGGTCGTCGGCGGCTATCTGGCCGACCGCTATCTGGGCCAGCGCAAGGCGGTGCTGTTCGGCGCCGTGCTGCTGACCTTCGGCCATTTCTTCATGGCGTTCGAAGGCGACGGCGCGGCGGGCCAGGCCAATCCGATGATCAACGTCTTCTGGCTGGCGCTGGCGCTCATCATCGTCGGATCGGGCTTTCTGAAGGCGAACATCTCGGTCATCGTCGGCCAGCTTTATGCGCGGACCGACGTGCGTCGCGACGGCGCCTATACGATCTTCTACATGGGCATCAACGTGGGCGCGGCGACCGCGTCGCTGATCTGCGGCTATCTCGGCCAGACCTATGGCTGGGCCTACGGCTTCGGCCTGGCGGGCCTCGGCATGCTCATCGGCCTGATATTCTTCGTCCTCGGCAAGCCATTGCTGATGGGCAAGGGCGAGCCGAAAAATCCCGAATATCTTCGCCAGCGCATGGGCGGGATCAAACGCGAATGGCTGTTCTACGGTATCGGTCTCGCGATGGTCGCCTTGTGCTGGTTCATGGTTCAGAACCAGGCGCTGGTTGGCATTCTGCTTGGCGCGTTCGGTGCGGTGCTGCTGACCTATGTCATCTTCACCGCCGTGGTGAAGCTGGATCGCGAGGAGCGTGACCGCATCTTTGCGGCGATGTTCCTGATCCTGACGTCGATCATCTTCTGGGCATTGTTCGAACAGGCGGGCTCGTCGCTCAACCTGTTTACCGATCGCCATGTCGATCGCGCGGGCGTGCCGGCATCGATGTTCCAGTCGGTCAACGCGATCTACATCATCCTGCTCGCGCCGCTGTTCGCCAGCATCTGGACCGGGCTCGGTCGGCGCGGGGCGGAGCCATCGGCACCGTTCAAATTCGGTCTGGGCATCGTTCAGGTCGGTTTGGGCTTCCTGGTGCTCGTCTGGGGTGCGCAGTCGGTCGGCGTGAATGTTGCGACGCCGGTGCTGTTCATCTTCCTGATCTATCTGCTCCACACCACCGGTGAGCTGTGCCTGTCGCCCGTAGGCCTCTCCGCCATGAACCGGCTCGCTCCGTCGCACATGGCCAGCCTGATCATGGGGATGTGGTTCTTCGCCTCTGCCACCGGCAATTTCGCGGCGGGCCTGATCGCGTCGGCGACGGGTGCCGAAGGCGTCGGCGAGGAAGCGGGCAAGGAAGTGGTGCTGGGCGTCTATTCGACGGTCGGCTGGGTCGCGGTAGCGGTCGGGATCGGCGTGCTGGTCATCTCGCCACTCATCAAGCGGATGATGCACCTCGATACGCTGAAGGACGATGTCGATCATGCGATGGCCGGTCAGGAGTCGATCGGCGAGCCGCAGGCCGCGGGCGTGAACACCAGCGGGGAGACTCGCTGAGGTTCGTAGCCACCCGATAAAGGAGAGGGGGAAATGACCGAGTTGATCGTCGCCTGTGCTGCGTTCGTCGGAAGCCATTTTCTCCTTTCCCACCCCTTGCGCTCGCCGGTCGTGTCCCGACTGGGCGAGCGTGGTTTTCTGGGGGTCTATTCGCTCGTCGCCTTTGCCACCCTGGGATGGGTGATCGCGGCCTATCTGGGGCTGCCCGAACAGCCGCCGCTATGGCCGGTCGGCGACACGCTATGGGCGGTCGGCACCGTCATCATGTGGGCGGGGTCGGTGCTGTTCGTCGGATCGCTGTTCGGCAATCCGGCGATGCCAAATCCCGCGACGCCAGCGGCAACTCCTACCGCTGTGCCCAGCCCAGGCGGGGTGTTCGCGATCACCCGGCACCCGATGATGTGGGGGTTCGCACTGTGGGCGCTGACCCATATCCTGGTCTATCCCGAGCCAGCCCAGATCGTGCTCGCCACTGCGATCGGCTTCCTTGCGCTGGTCGGCGCGGCATTGCAGGACCGCAAAAAGGCAACGCTCCAGCCCGATTTCTGGCCCGAATGGGAAGCGCGGACCAGCTATCTGCCGCTCGCGCGCGGGTTCGCCAATCCCGGCACGGTTGCGCTGGTCGGCGGCACGGCGTTGTGGTTGATCGCGAGCTGGGCGCATCTGCCGCTGGCCGGATGGGATGCGGGCGTGTGGCGCTGGATCGGGTAGGATAGGCATGTCGAACCGCATTCTCGTCCTCTACGGCAGCTACCGGTCGGACCGGATGGGCATTCGCCTGGCCGAGTATATTGTCGCGGGGCTGAAGGCGCGCGGCGACGATGCCGAACTGATCGACGCCAAAGCGGTCGGGCTGCCGATGCTCGACCGGATGTACAAGGAATATCCCGCCGGCACCGCGCCGGACGCGATGGAAACGCTGGCGGGGACGCTTCGCGCGGCTGACGGCTTCGTGTTCGTGACCGGCGAGTATAATTGGGGGATGCAGCCGGGCCTGAAGAACCTGACGGACCATTTCTTGGAGGAATGGTTCTGGCGCCCCGCGGCGATCGCCAGTTATTCGGCAGGGCGATTGTCGGGCGCGCGATCCAATTCGATGTGGCATCCGACGCTGAGCGAAATGGGGATGATCGTCATATCGAGCACGTTGACGGTGGGCCCGATCGCCCAGACGCTGGATGCGGAGGCGCATCCGACCGGCGATGCGGGCAAGTCGCTCGACAGGGCCTTTGGCCGTTTCGCCGACGATCTGGCCTGGTGGGCCGATGCGGCAAAGGCACAGCGCGCACAGCGCGATCCGCCCTATTGAAGGCGCTGCCTTGACTCCGCGCACGGCCCCGCCTAACGCGCGCCCTTCGCAATCAGGCTCCGCACTCCCGGTGAAGCGGCAGCCACGGTCCCAATCGGGCCGGGCGATGACCGGGACATGCGATCAGGTCCGCTTCGGCAGGCCGGGTCAACGTCACACGCTATTGCCAAGGAATATCACATGTCGAAGCGTTCCAGCGCCAAGTACAAGCTCGACCGCCGCATGGGCGAAAACATCTGGGGTCGCCCCAAATCGCCCGTCAACAAGCGCGAATATGGTCCCGGCCAGCACGGGCAGCGCCGCAAGGGCAAGATGTCGGATTTCGGCATTCAGCTGCGCGCGAAGCAGAAGCTGAAGGGCTATTACGGCGACATTACCGAAAAGCAGTTCAAGCGCACCTATGAAGAAGCGTCGCGCATGAAGGGCGACACCGGCATGAACCTGGTCGGCCTGCTCGAACAGCGCCTCGACATGATCGTGTACCGCGCGAAGTTCGCACCGACGATCTTCGCCGCCCGCCAGCTCGTGTCGCACGGCCATGTCCGCGTCAACGGCGTGAAGTGCAACATCGCGTCGCGCCGCTGCTATGTCGGCGACGAAATCTCGCTGGGTTCGAAGGCACAGGAAATGGTGCTGGTGATCGAGGCGCAGAGCCTGGCCGAGCGCGACATCCCCGAATATGTCGTCACCGACGGCGCATCAAAGGTGACCTTCAACCGCGTCCCCACGCTGGATGAAATCCCCTATCCGGTGAAGATGGAACCGAATCTGGTGGTCGAATTCTACTCGCGCTGATGCGCCGGGTCTAGCGAAGTCAATCGCAGCACTCCTCAGCGGCTCAGGCGGCGGCGCCGTAGCGCCGACCGACGACGCGGGCTTCGCCCGCAGCGCCCCGAGACAGAAAAAGGGCGGTTTCCGAAAGGAAGCCGCCCTTTTTTCGTGGGTGGCGCGGGGGGAGTGTTTGGGCGATCGGATCGGCGTGCCCTGAGCGCCCTTCGGATGGCTGACGCGGACTTCAACGCGCGATGCTTTGCGTACATATCCCCCGTATCGTCATTGCGAGCGAAGCGAGGCAATCCAGCCTTTCGCTAGGTCGCAGCGCTGGATTGCTTCGCTGGCGATCGCGATGACGGATTGGGGGAGCGCGCGTCACCCCTTTCCCAAATCCCACCGACCCCCTAAATCCTGCCGCCATGAATACCCCACCGCCTCCGCCTGAATGGGCGCCGCACGATGCCGTCTGGATCGGCTTTCCCAGCCACGGCGAATTGTGGCTCGACGATCTCGACCCCGCGCGCGCCGAAGTGGTGGCATTCGCGCGCGCGGTCCATGCCGCGGGGCGCGGCGAGCGGGTGATCCTGGTCGCCGCCGATGACGAGGCTGCGGACGCGGCGCGCGACATGGCGGGCGATTTCGCCGACATTGTGACCGAACCGTTCGGCGACATCTGGCTGCGCGATACCGCGCCGATCGTCGGCGGCGACGGGCGCGCGCATGATTTCGCCTTCAACGGCTGGGGCGGGAAATACGACCTGCCCGGCGACGACAGCATCGGCGCGCGGCTGGCGGCGTCGCGGCGGATGACGCTCGCGTCGCACGACTGGGTGCTGGAGGGCGGCGCGATCGATGGCGACGGCACCGGGCTGGTCGTGACGACCGAGCAATGCCTGCTCAACCGCAATCGCAATCCCGACCTGACACAGGATCAGGTCGAGGCGCGGCTGGCGAGCGATCTGGGCTATACCCGCGTGCTGTGGCTGGGCGACGGGCTCTACAACGACCACACCGACGGCCATGTCGATAACCTCGCGCGGTTCGTCGGGCCGAACCGGCTGGCGATGCCAGAGGCGGCGGAAAACGACCCCAATTGGCGCGTCTATCAGGACGCCGCGCTGCGCGCCGAGGCATTCGGGGTGGAGGTCGTCCGCGTGCCCTCGCCGGGCCGTATCCTCAACGACGAGGAAGAGGTGATCCCGGCGAGCTACATGAATTTCTACATCGGCAATGCCGCCGTCGTCGTGCCGCTCTATGGTGCGGAGAATGACGATGCGGCGGTCGCGGCGATCCAGGCGATCTTTCCCGACCGCCAGGTGGTGGGCCAGCGCGCCGACCATATCCTGACCGGAGGCGGCAGCTTCCACTGCATCAGCCAGCAGATTCCAAGCCTCTAATTGCCTTCCCGCAAGCGGGAGGGGAGAAGAAGGATGACATGACCCAAATTACCGTCGCCGCGCTTCAACTCGGCTTCTCGAACGACATCGATGCGAACATCGCGCATGTCTCGCGGCTGGTGCGTGAAGCCGCCGCGCGCGGCGCGCAGGTGATCCTGCCGCCCGAACTGTTCGAGGGCGAATATTTCTGCCGGGTCGAGGACGAAGGACTGTTCGCCAACGCCATGCCGACGGCCGAGCATAAGGCGGTGCTGGCGATGCAGTCGCTCGCCGCCGAACTGCGCGTTCACATCCCGACCAGCTTTTTCGAAGCCGACGGGCCGCATCACTACAACAGCCTGGCGATGATCGGCCCCGACGGGCGCGTCGCGGGCGTGTATCGCAAGAGCCATATCCCCGACGGGCCGGGTTATGAGGAGAAATTCTATTTCCGCCCCGGCAATACCGGGTTCAAGGTGTGGGATGGGCCCGACCGGGCGACGCTGGGGGTCGGCATCTGCTGGGACCAATGGTATCCCGAAACCGCGCGCGCGATGATGCTGATGGGCGCAGAGTTGCTCTTCTATCCAACGGCGATCGGCAGCGAGCCCCATGACGACAGCCTGGATACCGCGCGGCTGTGGCGCCGCGCGATGGTCGGGCATGCGGTGTCGAACGTGGTGCCGGTGATCGCCGCCAATCGGGTGGGCGTGGAGCATGGCCAGACCTTTTACGGCACGTCGTTCATCACTGACGAGCGCGGCGACATTCTCGCCGAACTCGACCGCGAGGAAGAAGGCGTCATCACCGCGACGCTCGACCTCGACCGGGTAAAGCGCCACCGCGCGGCCTTCGGCTTCTTCCGCGACCGGCGGCCCGAACTCTACGGGCGGCTGGTGCAGGACATCTGACCAAGTCATCCCTCTCCGTTCGTTTCGAGCGAAGTCGAGAAACGTGAACTTGGCGCTTGGTCTGGGTTTCTCGACTTCGCTCGAAACGAACGGTCGGTGAGGCGCGACACGCAACCAACCGCCGCGCGCCCCGTTACACCCACGAAACTAGGGGGTTAGCCGATGGGTCAGGGAAACATCGCCGATTTCACGCGCCGCGTGCTGGTGCTGCTCGCGGTGGTCGCGCTGGCGGCGCTGGTGCTGAAGCTCGGTTATCTGTTGCTGCTGCTGTTCGCATCCGCCGTGGTGGCGGTGGTCATCCGGCTGATTGCGCGTCAGTTCAAGCGGACAGGGCTTAGCGACGGGTTGTCGACGACCTTCGCAGTGCTGGTCATGCTGTTGTCGATGGTCGGTTTCGGCTGGGTCTTTGGCGGTTTGATATCCAGCCAGTTTACGACACTGGCCGAACAATTCCCAGACGCCGTCGCCCGCGTTCAGGACCAACTCGACGGATGGGGGATCGATTACAATCTGCAGTCGGCGGCGAGTTCGATCTCTGACCAGGCGGAGACGATCTTCCAGCGCGGCGCGGGCTTCATGATCTCAGCAGGCAGTATAATCGCCGATACGGTGCTGGTGCTGGCGGGCGCGGTGTTCCTGGCGGCGCAGCCCGGCTTCTATCGCCGCGGGCTGATCCGCCTGCTGCCCAAGACGTCGGAAAAGCTGGCCGATACGACGATCGACGATTGCGGACGAGGACTGAAACTATGGCTGGGCGGGCAGCTGGTCGCCAGCCTGTTCGTCGGCGTCATCGCGTTCATTGGCCTGACCATCATCGGGGTGCCGTCGGCATTCGCGCTTGCGCTGATCGCGGCGATCTTCGAACTGATCCCGTTCGTCGGGCCGATCCTCGCGGCGATCCCGGCGATCGTGCTTGGCCTGTCGGTCAGCCCGACCATGGGGCTGTGGACGCTGCTTCTCTACATCGTGCTCCAACAGATCGAAGGCAATGTGCTGAGCCCGATTATCCAGAAACGTGCGGTTGAACTGCCGCCGCTGGTCCTGCTGTTCGCGATCTTCGCCGCCGGGGTCATCTTTGGCGCGCCCGGGGTCATCCTTGCCGCGCCACTGACCGTTGTGATTTATGTTCTGGTTCAGCATCTTTACATTGGCCATGTGTTGGGTCGTCCGGTCAAGCGGCCCGGACGTCACGATGAGAATGCCGAGATATGAGCGCCGCTTCGCGATCCGTTCAGAGGTCGCGCACCATGTAGCGCGCATCGTCGCCATAGGTGGCGAGTTTCGCGCGCAGATCAGGGCTGTCGACCGCCGCGAACCCCTGCCGCGCCCAGAACGGCGCCGCGTCGTTGACCGCGACCAGCGCGATGCGCGGCCAGCCCGCATCCCGCGCATGATCGACCAGCCATGCGACGAAGCCGCCTGCCGCACCCGATCCCCGGGCGTCCGGCGACAGAGCGAGATCGTGGAGATAGATCAACGCCGGCGCATCCGGCAGCGTCCCGATCCGCGCATTGAGCGGCGGCATCGACCCCGCTACCCAGGGATAGGCGATGCCATAGCCGACCGCGCGATCCCGATCGTCCGCCAGCACCCGGCATCCGGCGGGATAGAGCGCCAGCCGTTCGGCAAAGCAGGCGCGATCCTCGTAATGGTCGGGAAAGGCGATCCGCGCGACCGCGACGACGCGGTCGAGGTCGTGTTCGGTCATCGCGCGCCAATCGTGCGTCATGCCGATGCCGTCAGCGCTGCCGAGTGCCGACATCCTCGCGGACGATGATCGGTTTCAGGCAATCGCCTTCGCGATACATCACCGTCTTTTCCTGATTGCCGAGCGGCTGGCGACCGAGCGGTTCGACGGGCCGCGCGGGTCTGGGGTTCTCCGCACCGCGCACCTCCAGCGAGCGGCATGGCTCCGACATTTGGGGCGGACTGGCCGATGGCAGCCAGCATCGGCAGCATGAGTACCGTCATCAGTATCGACATCGGATATTCTCCTGTTCCGATCGGATGGGCGGACAGGCTAACAGCAACGCGCCCGATTGCCACCCCTCACGCCGGGGGATGTCAGGCGATCAATTCGCGCCGCACTTCCAGCGCGCGTTCGAACACCGCCTCGAACATCGCCGCGGTCAGTCGCCCGGTGTTGGTGTTGTAGCGCGAGCAGTGATAGCTATCGATCAGCGCCTGACCACCCGGCATCCGGTGTTCGGCGAGGTGCCCGAACTTGGCCCTGGGCAGCCGTCCGCCCAGAATCTTTACCGCCGACTGATGCGCGATCTGGCCAAGGGCCACGAACACGCGCGCGTTGAGCAGGTCGTTTGCCTGTGCGTCGAGGAACGGGCGACAGGTGCGGATTTCCTCGGGCGTCGGCTTGTTCTGCGGGGGCAGGCATTTGACGGCGTTGATGATGATCGCGCCCTTCAACTGCAATCCGTCGTCGGGCCGCGCGTCGTAAGTCCCTTCGGTAAAGCCATATTTCCCCAGAGTCGCGAACAGCAGGTCGCCGGCATAGTCGCCGGTAAAGGGGCGTCCGGTACGGTTGGCGCCGTGCTTGCCGGGCGCCAGGCCGACGATCGCCAGCCAGGCGTGCGGATCGCCGAACGCGTTGACCGGCGCGTTCCACCAGTCGGGATGCTCGGCGCGCAGTTCCTCGCGGAACGCGACCAGGCGCGGGCAGCGCGGGCAATCGCGCGGGGGCTCGGTGGCGGGCAGGGGGCTGGGCACGAACATGGTTCGGCGATAGGCGGCTTTGGGTGGAAAGCTCAACCTATCTGATCGCGCTGGGATCGAACCGCAGCGGGCGGCATGGCGACCCGCGCGACGAGGTTCAGGCCGCGATCGCCGCGCTGGGGAAGGTGCAGGCGGCGTCACCGATCGTCGAGACGCCGCCGGTCGGCCCGTCGATCCGCCGCTTCGTCAATGCCGCGTGCGTGATCGAAACCGACGAGACGCCCCCCGAACTGCTCGCGCGCCTGAAGCGGATCGAGCGCGATTTCGGCAGGCGGCGCGGCCGGCGCTGGGGTGTGCGCGTCGTCGATCTCGACATCATCCTGTGGTCGGACGGGTGCTGGGCGTCGCCGGGGCTGATCGTGCCGCACACCGCGTTCCGAACCCGCGATTTCGTTCTCGGCCCCGCCGCGTCGATCGTCCCCGACTGGCGCGACCCCATCACGAATTTGACGCTGCGCCAGCTTCGCAACCGGTTGACCCGACGGGTCCCCACGCCTAGGTGACCGCTCGGTGTGGGCTCGTAGCTCAGTTGGTAGAGCAACGGACTTTTAATCTGTAGGTCTCGGGTTCGAGCCCCGACGAGCCCACCACTGCGGATTGCTGCTACCAGCCGCGTCATAGTCTGCCCCTGGCTGGAACCACCCTAAATTCTCCATCTGCGATATGCAGAACCTCAACCAGCGCAGAGGTTTGGACAGCCAGCCGCGATGGTTGCAATCACCGTGCTGGAACATTTGAAGATGCCGTTGCAGTGGCGAACGTCGCGCGCGTTCCGTTTTTTACGTCGGCCTGACTGCTGGCAGGTCAACGCGTGTTGACATGCGCCAAAACGACGCTAAGTCAACGGCTGTTGACGACGAGTCGCGCAGCACGCTTTTTGCCGGAAGTCATTGCGGAGCAAAAAGCGATTTCGATCAGGACTTACAAATGAGCACTTTAAAGACCCTGTTCGCACATCCACTTTTACTCGGACTGGTCGGATTCGTCGTTGGGGCGGCAATGCTGATCGTCCAGAATGTGTCGTTTTCTTAAAGCGCTGCAGTGGGTGCGAAGCTAATCCGGTAGAAGCGGGGGCGGGCAAGACCCACCCCCGTTGCCGTTACGTCAGAGGCCGTCGAGGCCCTTGCTGACCAGCACGTTTACCGCAACGCGGCGATTCTGCGACTTGCCTTCGTCGGTGTCGTTGCTGGCGATCGGATCGGCCATCGACATGCCGGTCGGGGTCAGCATGCGATAGGGTTTCCAGCCGCAGCTCTGTTGCAGGTAATTGACGACCCGGCCCGCGCGCTTTTCGCTCAGTTCCTGATTGATCTCGTCGCTGCCGGTGGAATCGGTGTGACCGACGACCAGGAGCAGGGCATTGTCCATCCCCTCTGCCTGCGAGGTGGCGGCGCACAGCTCTGCCTTGGCCTGTTCGGACAACACGGCCTTGCCGGTGTCGAAATTCACGTTGGTCGTGCTTTTGACGTTATACTGATCGATGTCGGCCATGCGACCGCGCAGCGCTTCGGTGGCCGCGGTCTGTTCGGCAAAGCCCTGCGCGGTGCCGTTCTGGATCATCGACGCGGTTTTCAGATCGCGGCTTTTGAGATTGATGCGGCTCGCGACCAGTCCTTCGCCCGCTTGCAGCGTCCTGACGTTGACGGGGACTCCGTTGAGCAGCGACGTCGCGGCAAGGCTGTTGCGGTTCAGGCCCAGAAAGCCGCCGCTCGCGCGGATTTCGGTCGCGTCGGTGATGGTGATGATCGAATCGGTGCCGTCGGCCGACGTCACCTTCATCCGGTCGCCGCTGCGCGCGGAAATGATGCCTTCGATCTCCGGTCCTTCGGTCATCTGCGCGGCGTCGGGGGCGGGGGGGCTATCCACGCTGACCGACAGGTCGGCGGCGGGCGGCTCCTGCGATTGCTGGGCAAGGCTGCCCGATGCGGGCACTGCGATCATCGCGAGCGCCAGAAGCAGTTTGGGACTTCGGATAATGGCGGTCATAGCATACTCCTCCAAATTCGATCGTCGGGCCCGCGCGGTCGCGGCGTGTTGTTCGACAGTCGCCCAAGGGGGCCTATCCGGCGGTCGAAACCCTCCTTACGGATCGATGGCTGCACCTTTGGAGCAGAATTCGACGCCGTGGGATTTCCCGGTGTTCGGACCCACCTTTCACGCAGATGAACGAGAGCGGAGACGTGGCCGATCTGCGGCCAATTCGAGCGCATCCTGCGGCAGGCCGACGGCGGCCCATGCCGCGACTCGGGGGGCTCTTGAAGGGATGGGTGGCCAGGGATTGCGGCATGGCGACCGCCTGGATGGGGTGGGAAATCGCTTACCGACGGAGCAATCTTCCCTTTGCATCGGCAGGCCAGCCGCTAAAGAAGCGGGCATGACCCGTGACCGCGTAGCACCCGCCGACTGCACCACCATGACCGAGGTTCGCGCAGGCGTGGATGCCGTGGACCGTGCGCTGGTGGCGCTGCTGGTGACGCGCTTCGGCTATATGGATGCCGCCGCGCGCATCAAGCCGGACCGCGGCGCGGTGCGCGACGAGGCGCGCAAGGCTCAGGTGATCGCCAATGCGCGTGCGGCGGCGGTGGCGGGCGGTATTCCGGCGGACGAGATCGCGGCGATCTGGGACCGGCTGGTCGAGGCGTCGATCGCCTATGAGTTCGACGCCTATGACGCGCGGGTGGCCGCCGAATAACGCTCAGCGGTTGCGCGGGCGCTCCAGCGCCGACAGTACGCCGCGCATCGTGCGGACTTCCTGCGCGTTCCAGGCCGGTTTGGTCAGCACCCCGCGCAGCGTCCGCCGGGTCGCCGGGATGCGGTCGGGCGGAAAGAAATAGCCCGCCTTGTCGAGCATCCCCTCCAGATGGCCGATCAGCCCGTCCAGTTCGTCCTGCGACGCGGGCGGGAGCAGGTCGGTCGCGGGCGGCTGTGCCAGCGCCTGGCCTTTGGACCATTCATAGGCGACCAGGATCACCGCCTGCGCCAGATTGAGGCTGCCGAATTCGGGATTGATCGGCACGGTCACGATCGTGCGTGCGACCGCGACGTCGTCGGTTTCCAGCCCCGAGCGTTCGGGGCCGAACAGGATCGCCGAGCGGGTGGGCGCGCCGTGGATTTCCGACGCGGCTTCCTCCGGCGTGACGACTGGCTTGGTGACGCCGCGCTTGCGAACGGTGGTCGCATAGACGTGCCCGCAATCGGCGACGGCCTCGGCAAGCGTGTCGAAGACCTGCGCGCGTTCGAGCACGAGGTCCGCGCCAGATGCGGCGGGACCGGCGGACGGATTGGGCCAGCCGTCGCGCGGCGCGACGAGCCGCATTTCGGTCAGCCCGAAATTGAGCATCGCGCGCGCGGCCTTGCCGATGTTTTCGCCGAGTTGCGGGCGGACGAGGATGATGACGGGCGGAGGAGCGGAGGCGGAATTTCGGCCAATATCCATCTCCACTTCGTCCAATCCCGTTGGTCCCGAGTGGCCTTCGAGCTTGTCGAGAAGGCGTATCGAGGGAGCGCTGTCACCGTTCACCGTAATCCGAACCGGCTTTCGCGCCGCCTTGGATATTCCATCGCAATCGTTGCGAAACAGCGCCTCTTTTTTCGAGCGCGACCAGTTCTTGACCTTGCGTTCGGCGCTCAACGCCTCGTCACGCGAGGTGAAGGACTCCGACCACATCAGTTCGATGGGACGACGGATGCTGGTGAAGCCGGGCACTTCGCCAGATTGGTGCTGGGCGATCCGGCGTTCGAGGTCGTCGGTGTGTCCCGTGTAGTAAAGGCTGTCCGAGCAGCGGATAATATAGGCCCAGAATGTCATCGTGGTGCCATATCCTGCGATGTCGGTTTTCGACAAGCTACGTTGGCGTTTCGTGGCGGGGTGCTCCCTCGATACGCCTTCTCGACAAGCTCGAAGGCTACTCGGGACGAACGGGTTGGGGGGAGAAAGGGCGCTCGGGACGAATGGGACGTGCGCTAATCCGGAGGGTACAGGACTATCCCCGCCCGACCTCGGTCACCGTCCCTGCAAACTCTTCAAAATCGCGGGCTTCGGTGAAGTCCTTATACACGCTGGCGAAGCGGATATAGGCGACCGAGTCCAATCCCTTCAGCGCTTCCATAACCATTTCGCCGATGCGGTTGGTGGTGACTTCGCCGTCGCCCTGCGTTTCCAGCTGGCGCTGGATGCCGGAGACGAGCTTGTCGATGCGCGCTTGATCGATCGGTCGTTTGCGGCACGCAATGGAGACCGAGCGGAGCAGTTTGTCGCGTTCGAACGGTTCGCGGCGGTCTTCGGATTTCAGGACGGTCAGTTCGCGCAGTTGGATGCGTTCGAACGTAGTGAAGCGCGCGCCGCACGCCTCGCACTGGCGGCGGCGGCGGATGGCCGCCCCGTCTTCGGCGGGGCGGCTGTCCTTTACCTGGCTGTCTTCATGGGTGCAGAACGGACAGCGCATTCAGACGATCGGCTTGTTCTTCTTGCCCTTCCAATAGGCATAGGTAGCGCCCGCAATCGCCCCCAATGGGATGGTGAAGGGCAGGGGAACGGCGACCACGGCACCAAGTGCCGCCCATTTCGCCATCGATTTGCCCAGGCCGGGGGTGTTCTTGATCGTACCGGGGACTTCGTTGATCTTGTCTTCGAGGCTCATCGCTTCATCCTTGATAGATGGGGAAACGCGCGCACAGGGCGCGCACGCGCTGACGAACGCTCGCCTCGACCGCTTGATCCCCCGCTTCGCCTTTTTCGCGCAAACCGTCGAGGACATCGGCGACCATGTTGCCGATCTCGCGGAATTCCGCCGTCCCGAAACCGCGCGTGGTGCCAGCAGGCGAGCCGACGCGGATGCCGCTGGTCTTCATCGGCGGCAGCGGATCGTTGGGGATGCCGTTCTTGTTGCAGGTGATGCCCGCGCGCTCCAGCGCCTCGTCCGCATCCTTGCCGGTGACGCCGAGCGGGGTGAGGTCGACCAGCGCGAGATGCGTGTCGGTCCCGCCCGAAACCAGGTTCGCGCCGCGCTCCTTCAGCGTGGTCGCCAGAACCTTGGCGTTCTCGACCACGGCGGCGATGTAGGTCTTGTATTCCGGCTGGAGCGCCTCGCCGAACGCTACTGCCTTGGCGGCGATGACGTGCATCAGCGGGCCGCCCTGCAAGCCGGGAAACACCGCCGAGTTGATCTTCTTGGCGATGGCCTCGTCATTGGTCATGACCATGCCGCCGCGCGGACCGCGCAAAGTCTTGTGCGTGGTGGTGGTGACGACATGCGCGTGCTCGAACGGCGAGGGGTGCAAGCCCCCTGCGACGATGCCGGCGAAATGCGCCATATCGACCATGAACAGCGCGCCGACCTCGTCCGCGATCGCGCGGAACTTCGCGAAGTCGATGATGCGCGGATAGGCGGAGCCGCCCGCAATGATGAGTTTGGGCTGATGCTCGCGCGCCTTGGCCGCTACCTCGTCGAAATCGATCAGGTGCGTCTCAGCGTCCACGCCATACTGGATCGCATTGAACCATTTGCCCGACTGCGCCGCCTTTGCGCCGTGGGTGAGGTGACCGCCCGCATCCAGGCTCAACCCCATGATCGTGTCGCCGGGCTTGGTCAGCGCGAGCATGACCGCGCCGTTGGCCTGCGCGCCCGAGTGCGGCTGGACGTTGACGAAGCCGCAGCCGAACAATTGCTTGGCGCGGTCGATCGCCAGCGTCTCCACCTCGTCCGACGGGTGGCAGCCCTGATAGTAACGCTTGCCGGGATAGCCTTCGGCATATTTGTTCGTGAAAACCGACCCCTGCGCTTCGAGCACGGCTTTCGACACGATGTTTTCGGACGCGATCAGTTCGATCTGGGTCTGCTCGCGCTCCAGCTCGTGGGCGACGCCCGCGAACACCGCCGGGTCGGCATCGGCAAGCGTGCGCGTGAAAAAGCCATCCGGCTGGACGGAGGACAGGGTCTGCGGATTGGTGCTCATCGCGAAGGGAACCTCTTTGGCCTGAGAGTCGCTGGGGGCGCATCCGCCCACGGTTCGCGGCTTCTCTAGGCTCGGTCGCGGCGGAACGCCACCCGGCTTTTCAGGCGGGCGGAGTCGATAATTTGTCGACCCGGCGCTGATGCCGGTCGCCGCCGAAGCCGGTCGCCAGAAATGCCTCGACGCACGCCTTCGCCATATCGAGCCCGGTCAGCCGCGCACCAAGTGCCAGCACATTCGCGTCATTGTGCTCGCGTGCCAGCTTCGCCGACAGCGGTTCTGATACCAGCGCGCAGCGACAGGCCGGGTTGCGGTTGACCGCGATCGAAATGCCGATGCCCGATCCGCACAGCGCGATGCCGCGCGTCGCGTCCCCGCTCACGATGCTCTGCGCGAGCTTGTAGCCGAAATCGGGATAATCGACCCGCGCGTCGCTGTTCGGTCCCAGATCGATCACTTCGTGCCCGGCGCCCTGCAACCAAGCGACAAGCTGCGCTTTCATGTCGATGGCGGCATGGTCGGACGCGATAGCGATGCGGTGTTGGGGGGTGGTATCCATAGCGCCAAGTCTTTAGGCCAAGGGCAGATTGGACGCCAGCGAGTTGAGAGAGGGCGAAACGCGATGATGGCAAGAGTGATGACGGCAGTGGCGCTGATCGCGGCGCTCGGGGCCTGCGGCAAGGTCGAGCCGACCGAATCGATCCCCGATGCCACGGTCGATACCAGCGCTATCGACGCGATGGCGAACGATACGCCCGCGCCCGCCAATGCGAGCGATGCGATGATCACGCCGGTCACCCCGGTCGATCCGGCGCAGTGGGTCGGACGCTGGACGGGTGTCGAGGGCATGTATCTGGACATCCAGCCCGACCCCGCACGCGGCAATGGCGCCTTCACGTTGGAAATGCAGTATTCGCTCGATGATATGGGCACTTTCCCCGGTGACGCGGTGGGGAGTGGCATTCGCTTCACCCGCCCCGATGGCACGTTCCTGCTGACCGCCACTGACGGCGAGGCGACGGGTCTGCGCTACCTGCTGGACAAGCAGGATTGTCTGACGGTGACCACCGGCGAGGGTTATTGCCGGGATTAAGGGCGATCGATCTTCGGTCCGGGCTGGCCTGCAAAACACGCTTGCTTGCGCTTCCGGTGCTCACGTGCCGGAAGCACGTTGCGCGCCGGTTCTCGGCAAGCCTGTTTTTCGACTCAGCCCGAACCGAATCTCGACCACCCTTGGCGTCACAGGAAGCGGCTGGCGGCCGACTTCCGTTCGTTTCGAGCGAAGTCGAGAAACGTGATCCACGCGCCACGCCCATGTTTCTCGACTTCGCTCGAAACGAACGGAGATGGGTGGCTATCGCCCTTCCAGCGCGTCCAGCCGGGCCTTTAGCGCCTCGATCTCCTCGCCCTGTTTCTGGCGGAGGAATGCGGCTTCCAGCGCGGCGGTGATGGCGGGGACCAAGGCCTTGGCGGCGTCCCGGGAGCGGGCGGAATAAGAGCCGCGCCCGACGCGGATCATGCCCGCCGGGCCGAAGGTCAAAAGGAACGCGATCGGCGATGACGGGTCGCCGACGCCTGCCCAGGGATTGACCTCCGGCATCGGGAAATCCTGGCCGACCCCGCGCGCGGTCATTTTGACCATGCCGCCGGTTTCCCACAGCCAGGCGTCGGTGGGCGGATTGCCGAGCGCCTCGGTCACCGCGTCGAGCGTTTCGGTGAGGATCGCGGCAGGGCTCGCGGTCAGCACCTGATGCGACAGGCGCTGGCGGAATCGGTCGAAGGGATCGATCGCCTTGCGCTGGATCGTCCACAGGACGCCGCCGACGAGCAGCGCCGCACCGAGCAGGACGAGGCCGACTGCCGGGTTCAAGCGGCGGCGCGCAGTTCCAGCCGGTCCCAGATTTCGACCAGCGCGCGCGTCAGCTCCGCCATCATCACCGCGTCATGCGCGGGGCCGGGGGTGAAGCGCAGCCGCTCGGTGCCGCGCGGGACCGTCGGATAATTGATCGGCTGGACGTACACGCCATATTCGGCGAGCAGGATGTCGCTGATCTTCTTGGCCTTTACCGGGTCGCCGACCATCAGGGGCACGATGTGCGTGGTCGATGCCATGACCGGCAGTCCCGCATCGGCGAACATCGTCTTCAGCCGAGCGGACGCTGCCTGCTGGCCGTCGCGCTCGACGCTCGACGCTTTCAGATGGCGGACGCTCGCCAATGCGCCTGCGACCAGCACCGGCGACAGCGAGGTGGTGAAGATGAAGCCCGGCGCGTAAGAGCGGATCACGTCGATGATCGTGCGATCGGCGGCGATGTAACCGCCCATCACGCCGAACGCCTTGCCCAGCGTGCCCTCGATGATCGTCAGGCGCTTGGCCGCGTCGTCGCGCTCCGAAATCCCGCCTCCGCGCGCGCCATACATACCGACGGCATGGACCTCGTCGAGATAGGTGAGCGCGTTATACTTGTCCGCCAGGTCGCAGATCGCGTGAATGGGCGCGACGTCGCCGTCCATCGAATAGACGCTTTCGAACGCGATCAGCTTGGGCGCGGACGGGTCTTCGGCGGCAAGCAATTCTTCGAGATGCGCCAGGTCGTTGTGGCGGAACACCCGCTTTTCGCAGCCCGAATGGCGGATCCCAGCGATCATCGATGCGTGGTTCAGCTCGTCCGAAAAGACGATGCAGCCCGGCAGCAGCTTGGCGAGCGTCGACAGCGTCGCTTCGTTCGAGACATAGCCCGAGGTGAACAGCAACGCCGCTTCCTTGCCGTGCAAATCGGCGAGTTCGCTTTCGAGGTCGATGTGATAATGCGTGTTGCCGCCGATGTTGCGGGTGCCGCCCGACCCGGCGCCGACATTGTGCAGCGCCTCTTCCATCGCGCCGATAACGGCGGCGTGCTGGCCCATCGCCAGATAGTCGTTGGAACACCAGACGGTGATCGGCTTTGGCCCGTTATGTCCGGCAAAGCAGCGCGCGTTGGGGAACGCGCCCTTGTTGCGCAGGATATCGATGAAGACGCGGTAGCGCCCCTCGGCATGCAGGCGGTCGATCGCCTGTGAAAAGACGCGCCCATAGTCGAGCACGGGCGCGGGGGTCGCTTCGCTGGTCATGACGATGGAGGCCTTAGCGGGAGTTTCGCAGCATTTCCAGATCAAAGCCCCGATCGCCTTGTGCAACAAATCCGATGAACCGTGGGGTGTCCTTGCCCTCGATCAAGCGATCGTCCGTCGGGCTGTGGTATAAAGGCGACATCGCCGGACGCGACTCGTGGACCTTCCGTTCAAGCGCGTCGGGCGAGCCCTCGGGAGGGCGAAAATGGAAACCACACAGCTCGATTATTACCGTAGGCGGGAAGCACAGGCGCGCGCCCAGGCGGCAGCGGCAACCGACGAATGCGCGCGTCGCGCGCATCTTGACCTGGCCGCCCGTTATTCGGCCATCACTCACCGTGACGAAGCACGCAAGGCCGGTTGATCCGCGGATCGCAATTGTTGCGCTTCGGCAATCAAATCAATAATATCGGCCCCGACATGCGGGGAGCCTCGATTGCCGACTGAAATCCTCTGGTTCGCGCCAGCGATGGCGCTGGTGATCGGCTATCTGCTCGGGTCGATTCCATTCGGCGTGCTGCTGACGCGGATCGGGGGCGCGGGCGATCTGCGTACGATCGGTTCAGGCAATATCGGCGCGACCAACGTGCTGCGCACCGGGCGCAAGGGGCTGGCGGCGGCGACGTTGCTGCTCGATCTGTTGAAGGGCGCGATCGCGGTCTGGATCACCGCCGCGCTATGGCCGGGTAACGAAGCGGTTGCCGCCGCCGGCGCGTTCATCGGCCATTGCTATCCGGTCTGGCTGAAATTCAGGGGCGGCAAGGGCGTCGCGACGCTGATGGGCATCGTGCTGGCGCTGCACTGGCCGGTCGGGCTGGTCTATGCGCTGGTCTGGCTGGGTCTGCTCGCGACCTTGCGGATTTCGTCGGTCGCGGGGATGCTCGCCGCCGTCAGCGCGCCGGTCGCGGCGGCCTTTTTCGGGCGGTTCGACATCGTCATCCTGCTGATCGGCCTCGCGCTCATCTGCCTGTGGAAGCACCGCGAGAATATCGACCGCCTGTTTGCTGGAAACGAACCGAGGATCGGTCGCGCGCGTGGCTGATGCGGATCGGCGGCCGGACGGGCGGATTGCCAGGCTCCGCCTGTTGCGTTCGCCCCGGATCGGCCCGGTCACCTATGCCCAGCTTGTTGCCCGGTTCGGCAACGCCCCAGCGGCGCTCGAAGCCCTGCCGATGCTGGCCGCGCGCGGCGGGGGCAAGCCGCCCGAAATCGCCGCGCTGGCGCTGGTCGAACGCGAAATCGCGTCGGTCGAGCGGCTGGGTGCGCGCTACCTGTTCATCGACGATGCCGATTATCCACGGCTGTTGGCCGAGACCGACTCGGCGCCCCCAGCGCTGATCGTGCGCGGCAATACGGCGCTGCTCGCCCGGCCCTGCGTCGCGATGGTCGGCGCGCGCAATGCGTCGGCAGCGGCGCGGCGCTTCGCGCGCGACCTGGCTCATGCCTTGTCGAGCGAGGGGGTTACGATCGTCTCCGGGCTGGCGCGCGGGATCGATACGGCGGCGCATGTCGGGTCGATCGACGGCGGCACGGTCGGGGTGATTGCGAGCGGGATCGACATCGCCTTTCCACCCGAGAATGCCGAATTGCAGGAAGCGGTGGCGACGCGCGGCCTGCTGATTGCCGAACAGCCGCCGGGCGCGGAACCGCGTGCCCGTCATTTCCCGTGGCGCAACCGGATCATCGCAGGCGCGTCGCTGGCGACCGTGGTGGTCGAGGCCGCGCCGAAATCGGGTTCGCTCATCACCGCGCGGCTGGCGGGAGAGATGGGGCGAGACGTGCTGGCCGTGCCCGGCAGCCCGCTCGACCCACGAGCGCAGGGATGCAATCTGCTGATCCGCGAAGGCGCAACGCTGGTTCAGAGCGCCGCCGACATATTGGAAGCGGTGCGCCCCATCGACGATCGCGCGCTTCGTTCGCCGGGGAACGACTACACCCCGCCTCCGCCGGTTACCGATGCGAGCGATCGGGAGCGGAATGCGGTGCTCGACCTGTTGTCACCGGTTGCGGTCGCGGTCGACGAACTCATCCGCCAGTCGGCCCTGCCGCCTGCCATCGTCCAGACGGTGCTGCTCGAACTAGAACTGGCAGGGCGACTGGAACGCCACGCAGGCGGGCGCGTGAGTTTGGTTTGAGTTCGGAATTTCGTCATTCCCGCGAAGGCGTATGGTTCAGGCCGCGACCGCGTTCTCGCGCAGCGTGATCTGCGCCGCGCGCAGCGCCATCGGATAGAGCAGGTCGTTCTCGACCTTCACCCGTGCCGCCAGCCGCACGAGGATTTCGACGCTGTCCTCGGCAAAGCCCCGGGCGTCGGCGTCGATCGCGTCACGCGACCAGCGGGCGACATAGGTTGTCCAGTCGGCGGCAAGGGTTTCGAATTTCGCGACTGCGTCGCGCGCGGCGCTGGCGGCGCCTTCGTCGGCGCTCATCATCAGCCGGGGATAGATGTCGGCATCCTCGCGCGCCAGGTGATCGGTCAGGTCGTTCGACAAGGCGATCAGCGCGGCATGCTTCGTATCGGCATCCTCGCCCGCTTCGATCGCGCGAGTCAGCGTGTGGGCAAGGGCGGTGATTTCGGCATGTTCGCCGATCAGGCGTTCGAACGAATACATCGATTGGCTCCCCGTGCGCCTTCATGCCGGATCAGGGGTTAAGGAAAAGCGACTGGCGGATGCTTGACGGTGCGCCTACCTCCCCGCCACGCTCGCGCGTACACGTAAGGGACCATTTTCGCTCATGCAGCTCGTCATCGTCGAATCGCCGGCCAAGGCCAAAACCATCGAGAAATATCTGGGTGGCGACTTCAAGGTACTCGCCTCCTACGGCCATGTCCGCGACCTGCCCGCCAAGGACGGGTCGGTGCAGCCCGACGACGGGTTCGCGATGGAATGGGAAACCTATGGCGACAAGGCCAAGCAGCTGAAGGCGATCACCGACGCCGCCAAGGGTGCCGACCGACTGATCCTCGCGACCGATCCGGATCGCGAGGGCGAGGCGATTTCGTGGCACGTTCAGGAAGTGCTGGCGAAGAAGAAGGCGCTGCCAGCCAAGGTCGACCGGGTGACGTTCAACGCGATCACCAAGGCAGCGGTGACCGAGGCGATGCAGAAACCCCGCGCGCTCGATACCGATCTGATCGATGCATACCGCGCGCGCCGCGCACTCGATTATCTTGTGGGCTTCACCCTGTCGCCGGTGTTGTGGCGCAAGCTGCCGGGGGCCAAGTCGGCAGGCCGCGTCCAGTCGGTCGCGCTGCGCCTGATCGTCGAGCGCGAACGCGAGATTGAGGGGTTCACCCCTCAGGAATATTGGTCGGTCACCGCGCATCTGGAGGCCGACGGCACCGCGTTCGACGCGCGGCTGGTGCGGTTCGACGGCGAGAAGATCGAGCGGCTGACAATCGGCGAGGAAGGCACCGCGATGCGCGCCAAGGCCGCGGTCGAGGCGGGTAATTTCTCGGTCGCCAGTGTCGAAACCAAGCCTGCGACGCGCAACCCGCCGCCGCCGTTCACCACCTCGACGCTGCAACAGGAAGCCGCGCGCAAGCTGGGCTTTTCCGCCAGCCATACGATGCGGATCGCGCAGGGCCTCTACGAGGACGGCGCGATCACGTACATGCGAACCGATGGCGTCCAGATGGACGGGTCGGCGATCGACGATGCCAGGCGCGCGATCACCAATCGCTATGACGGCGGCTACGTCCCCGACAAGCCGAGGGCGTATCAGACCAAGGCGAAGAACGCGCAGGAAGCGCACGAAGCCATCCGTCCCACCGATTTCGGCAAGGACCGGCTGGGGTCGGGCGATCATGCGCGGCTGTACGACCTGATCTGGAAGCGCGCGATGGCCAGCCAGATGGCATCGGCGCGGATGGAGCGCACCTCGATCGAGCTGGAGGACGGCACCGGGCGGCACGCCCTGCGCGCGACGGGTCAGGTCGTGCTCTTTCCCGGCTATCTTGCGCTCTACGAAGAGGGTCAGGACGACAGCGCGGACGAGGATTCAAAGCGCTTGCCGTTGCTGCGTTCGGGCGATTCGCCTGCGAAGCAGGGCGTCGATGCCGAACAGCATTTCACACAACCGCCGCCGCGCTTTTCCGAAGCGTCGCTGGTCAAGCGTCTGGAAGAACTCGGCATCGGGCGCCCGTCGACCTATGCGTCGATCATTCAGGTGCTCAAGGACCGCGGCTATACCCGCGTCGAGAAGAACCGTTTCTTCGCCGAAGAATCGGGGCGGCTGCTGACCGCCTTTCTCGAACGCTTCTTCGAGAAATACGTGTCCTACGACTTCACCGCGGGACTCGAGGACGAGCTGGACGACGTATCGGGCGGGCGCGCCGAATGGCAGGAGGTGCTCGATGCGTTCTGGGCGGATTTCAAACCGCGCACGACTGAGGTGATGGAGTTCAAGCCGTCGGAAGTAACGGCGGAACTCGACACCTTCCTCGAACCCTATCTGTTTCCCGCAAAGGCCGATGGCAGCGATCCGCGGCTATGTCCCAATTGCGGCGAGGGTCGGCTGGCGCTGCGCGGTGGGCGGTTCGGGGCGTTCGTCGCCTGCTCCAACTATCCCGATTGCAAGTTCACCCGGCGCTTCGCGCAGCCGGGCGGCGAGGGCGACAATGGCGATGCGACGCCCGAGACGCTGGGCAATGATCCCGAAACCGGGCTGCCGGTGGAGCGCAAGTCGGGGCGGTTCGGCCCCTATATCCAGCTGGGCGAAGGCAAGGACGCGAAGCGCGCTTCGATCCCGAAGGATCTGCCGGGCGAACTCGATCTCGAATGGGCGCTCAAACTGCTGTCGCTCCCGCGCACCATCGGCACGCACCCGGAGAGCGGCGAGCCGATCGAGGCGGCGATCGGGCGTTATGGGCCGTATCTGAAGCACGCGGGCAAATATGCGCGGCTGACCTCCACCGCTGAGGTGTTCGAGACGGGCATGAATGCCGCCGTCGTCAAGCTGGCGGAGGCCGCCGCAAACGGTGGCCGCCCGGCGCGGGGCGCCGCGCGCGAGCCGTTGAAGGTGCTGGGCAAGCATCCGAGGACCGAGCTTGAGATCAAGTTGATGGAGGGGCGTTACGGCCCCTACGTCACCGATGGCGAGACCAATGCGACGATCCCCAAATCGGTCGAAAAGGACGCGCTGACGCTGGAGGAAGCTGCGCAACTGATCGACGCGCGAGCCGCGGCGGCTCCGGCGAAGAAGGGCGCGAAGAAGAAAGCGGCGCCGAAGAAAGCGGCGGCGAAGAAGCCAGCGGCGAAGAAGAAAGCGCCCGCGAAGAAGGACACTTAGATCCTCCCCTCGGAGGGGAGGTGGCAGTCGCGTAGCGACTGACGGAGGGGTATTGCGCGATCGAGAGGGGGGCTAACCCTCCACCAGCTTCGCTGGTCCCCCTCCCCTTGCAAGGGGAGGAATTGGGTTACGCCGCCCGCGCCGTCGTCATCTGCAACCACGCCCGAGCTTTCTTCTGCGCCTCGGCAATCTCACGCGCGGTCATGTCTTCGGAAATCTCGGCGCGGCATTCCTGCGCGCGTTCGTTGCCGCGCATCGCCGCGATGTTGAACCATTTATGCGCTTCGATCAGGTCGATGTCGGTGCCCTCGGCCCCGCTCGAATAGAAGATGCCCAGATCGTGGCAGGCTTCGGAACAACCGTTCGCAGCCTCCATCATCCGGCTGTCGATCAGATATTGTGCGCTTTTGAGGCTGTTGCCCATCTCACGTCCCCCAATTTGACCCATCGAGCAAAATGGCGGGGCAATCTCTACAAATGGTTAACGGCGTTAACCCTGTTCGGAAAGCATGACGGGCACGTTATCGATCAGCCGCGTCCCCCCCAGTTTGGCTGCCGCCAGCAACCGCATCGCGCGCGCCGGATCGGGCGCGCCGAGCGTCTCTGCATCGACCAGCTCGACATAATCGATCGCAAAGCCTGCGGCTTTCAGTGTAGCGCGAGCCTGATCGAGCGCGGACGCGGCATCGTCGCCCTGTTCGATCCGCCGCGCGGCGACGCCCAGCGCGCGCGGCAGCGCGACTGCGGCAGCACGGTCCTTGTCCGAAAGATAGATGTTGCGCGACGACAGCGCCAATCCGTCATCCTCGCGCTGGGTCGGCACGCCGCGAATGTCGATGGGCCAATTGAGATCGGCGACCATCCGGCGGATGACCGCGAGCTGCTGGAAATCCTTTTCGCCGAACAGCGCGATATCGGCCTGCGTTTGCGCGAACAGCTTGGCGACCACGGTTGCCACCCCGTCGAAATGGCCGGGGCGGTGCGCGCCGTCGAGCACTTCGCTGATGCCCGACACGCTGATGCTGGTCGCGAACCCGTTGGGGTACATCACCTCGACCGGGGGCGCCCACAGCACATCGACGCCCGCCTCGGCCAGCATGCGCGCGTCGGTCTGTTCGCGGCGGGGGTAGCGGGCGAGATCCTCGTTCGGTGCAAATTGCAGCGGGTTGACGAAGATCGACGCAATCACCCTCGGCGCGGCCCGCTTCGCTTCCTCGACCAGCGCCATGTGCCCGGCATGGAGTGCGCCCATCGTCGGGACCAGCGCGATCGCCTCGCCCGCCTCGCGGAACGCGGCGGTCGTGGTTCGCAGGGCTTCAAGGTCACGGATGGTTTGCACAGGCTCGCGCCCTTCGAGTAGGAGAGGTGGAGCCGCGCTTACTATGAGTGGGGGCCGCGGCGATCAACAAAGGAAGTCTTCTCGTGACAAGTGGTGGTTCGGGGCGGCTGCACGTCATCGTATTCGCGAACGAAAAGGGCGGGACCGGCAAATCGACCACCGCGGTCCACACCGCGATCGCGCTGGCGGCGAAGGGCGCGCGTGTCTCAGCGCTCGATCTCGACCATCGCCAGCGGACGCTGGGGCGTTATCTCGACAATCGGCTGGCGACGATCAAGCGCACCGGCCGCGATCTGCCGATGCCGCGCTATGCGACGCATGACGGCGAGAATATGGACGTGTTCAACGGCCATCTCGAGGAACTGGCGAAGGGCGCGGATTATCTGGTGATCGATACGCCGGGGCGCGACGACCAATTCGCGCGGATCGCCGTCACCAATGCCGACACGCTGATTACGCCGATGAACGACAGTTTCGTCGATTTCGACCTGATCGGCCAGGTCGACCCGGATACGTTCAAGGTGACGCGCCCCAGCTTCTATTCCGAACTGATCTGGGAATCGCGCAAGCGGCGGGCCAAAGCGGACGGGGCAACGATCGACTGGATCGTGCTGCGCAACCGGCTCCAGCATATTGAGGCGCGCAACATGCGCCGCGTGCAGGAAGCGATCGAATCGCTGTCCAAGCGCGTCGGTTTCCGCGTGATCCCGGGCCTGTCCGAACGCGTCATCTATCGCGAACTGTTCCCGCAGGGGCTGACGATGCTCGATTCGAAGGAATTCGGCCAGATGGGGCTGAGCCATGTCGCCGCGCGACAGGAACTGCGCGAAATGATGTCGGGGATGGCGTTGCCCGAATCGGCGCCGCTCCAGCCCCAACTGGTCGCCTGATGGGCAAGATACTTCTGATCGTCGTGCTGGCGGCGGCGGTGATCTGGTGGCTGAAGCGCGGGCAGCGGCCAGGCATGAGCGAAGGCGAGGCGCGCGCAGTGCTGGGGGTGTCGGCGGACGCGGATGCCGACGCGATCCGTGCCGCGCACCGGCGGCTGGTGACGGCGGTGCATCCCGACCGGGGTGGCTCGGCGGATCTGACCCAGCGGTTGAATGCGGCGCGCGATGTGCTGTTGAAGCGGTTGGGGTAACGCCATCCAATCCGCTCGACACGAACGGGATAGGTTGGGCCGAAACCGCTACGAATCCGGTTGAACTTTTCGTGGCCGTCACGAATTGAACCTGCGACTGGCCGTCCGGCCTTCAGGGAGGTTTCCATTGACGCACCGTTTCGATCCAACATCGCTTCGCGAATACGACATTCGCGGCATCGTCGGCCGCACGCTGGGCGCGGAGGATGCGCGCGCGATCGGGCGCGGTTTCGCGACATTGCTGCGCCGCGCGGGCGGCACACGGGTCGCAGTCGGCCGCGACGGGCGCAAATCCTCGCCCGAACTGGAAATGGCGCTGGTCGACGGCTTGACCGCGAGCGGCGTCGATGTCGTCCGGGTCGGGCTCGGCCCCACGCCGATGCTCTATTACGCCGAAGCGACCCTAGAGGTGGACGGCGGCATCCAGATAACCGGCAGTCATAATCCCAGCGATTACAACGGCTTCAAGATGGTGTTTCAGCACCGTCCGTTTTTCGGCGCCGACATTCAGGAAATCGGCCGCCTGGCGGAAAATGGTGACTGGGAAGATGCGGAGACGCGCGGGTCGGTCAGCGACGTCGATATCGTCGACGATTATGTCGGGCGGCTGATGGCGGGCTATGCCGGCGGCACCTATCGCATCGGCTGGGACGCCGGGAACGGCGCGTCGGGTCCGGTCATCGAAAAGCTGACCAAGCTGTTGCCGGGTGAGCATCATCTGCTGTTCACCGATGTCGACAGCGATTTTCCCAACCATCATCCCGATCCCACCGAAGAGAAGAATCTGGCCGATCTGAAGCGGCTGGTCGCCGAAAAGCAGCTCGATTTCGGACTGGCGTTCGATGGCGATGGCGACCGGATCGGCGCGATCGACGGCGAAGGCCGCGTGATCTGGGGCGATCAGCTTCTGTCCATTCTGGCCGAACCTGTGCTGCGGCAGGAACCGGGCGCGACGATCATCGCCGACGTGAAGGCGTCGCAGATGCTGTACGACCGCATCGCCGAATTGGGCGGCAAGCCGGTGATGTGGAAGACCGGGCATAGTTTGGTAAAGACCAAGATGAAGGAAACCGGCGCGCCGCTCGCGGGCGAGATGTCCGGCCACATTTTCTTCGCGCAGGACTATTACGGGTTCGACGACGCGCAATATGCCGCGGTCCAGTTGATCCGCGCGCTGCATGTGATCGGCAAATCGATGACTCAGTTGCGCAGCGAAATGCCTGCGCTGGTCAATACGCCGGAAATGCGCTTCACGGTCGATGAAAGCCGGAAGTTCGATATCGTGACCGAGGTGCTCGACCGGTTGGAAAAAGAGGGCGCGAACGTCGATCGCACCGATGGCGCGCGGGTGAATACCGATGACGGCTGGTGGCTGTTGCGCGCGTCGAACACCCAGGACGTGCTGGTCGCGCGCGCGGAGTCGAACGATCAGGCGGGGCTAGATCGACTGGTTGCGCAGATCGACGCGCAACTGGCGGCGAGCGGTGTGGAGCGCGGGCCGCAAGCGGGGCATTGATCGCCGCGCGCTGACGCCGCCAATCCGTCAGCCCGGACTTGTTCCGGGGTGACGGATTGGTTGAGGGGACGCCTCAAGAAACCACAAACACTGGCATCGCGCGGCTCTTTGCCCCACATGGGGTTGATGCGTCCTCCCCAGCAACGCCAGATCATCCGTGTCATCGACCTCGAGACCACCGGCCAGGCGCCGCCCACCCATGCGGTGTGCGAGATCGGCTGGCAGGACGTGGCGCTGGGCGCGGACGGGCGGTGGGAAATCGACGGCGAGGGCGGCGCGACGCTCGTCAATCCGGGGCGCAGCATTCCGCCGCTGACGATGGCGGTGCACCATATCCGCGACGAGGATGTCGCCGACGCGCCGTGGTTCATCGATGTCGCTCGCCCGGTGCTTGATCCCTGGCCGCGCCGGGTTGCACTGGCGGCGCATCGCGCCGATTTCGAGCAGCAATATTGCACCGCGTCGCTCACCAAGGGCGCGGAATGGATTTGCACCTGGAAATGCGCGATGCGCGCGTGGCCCGAAATTCCGGGATTTTCCAACCAGATGCTCCGTTACTGGCGCAAGCCCGAGGGGATGGTCCACGAACGCGGCCTGCCGGTGCACCGCGCCTTTCCCGACGCCTATGTGACGGCGTTCCTGCTGCGCGACCTGCTCAACGAGTTCGGCGTGACGCAACTGATCGAATGGTCGCGGCTCCCCGGCCTGTTGCCGCGTGTGCGTTACGGTCCCGATCGCGGCAAGGAATGGCACGAGATCGGCGAGGATTCGCTGAACGGCTTTCTCGGCGATCGCGATGCCGATGTGCGTTACACCGCCGAACAGGAACTGGCGCGCAGGCGAGGCAATATGCCGCCACCGCGCGAGCCGCGGGAGCGGTTGCTGCTCTGAACCCGCACAGTAGGATAGAACAGCTACTTTAATTCGCTGTTGGAAGCCCCACCGCAATCGCCCCCAGCGGCCCGGCCATGTCGCCCAGCCCCGGCGGCCCGACGCGTCGCTCGATCGCCTCCGCCCAACCGCCGAAAGCGCCATAACCGTTCAGACCCGCGGCCAACCGCATCCGCACCCGGTCGAAGAGCCGGTCCTTGCCGTCCATCACGCCGCCGCCGATCGCGATCCGTTCGGGGCCTAGCGCGATGACCAAATTGTGGAGCAGCAGCGACAGATCGTGCGCGACATGATCCCATATCGGGTGGTCGTGCGCGACCGTCGCCGGATCGCAACCGAATCGCTTCCAGAGGGCAGGCCCGGAAATCAGCCCCTCGACGCAATCGCCGTGATAGGTGCATCCACCAGGAAAATCGTCGCCTGCCGCGCGGGGGATTTTGAGATGCCCCGCCTCGCCGTGCAGCCGCCCGTGAATCGGTCGCCCGTCCGCGACGATCCCCACGCCGACGCCAGTGCCGATGGTGACATAGACGGAAAGTCCGTCGCCCGCGCCTCCCCAGCGTGCCTCGGCCAGCGCCGCGCCGTTCACATCGGTTTCAATTCCGGCGGGGCGCATAAACCCTTCGGACAGGGCGGCAAGCACCGGCGCGAAATCCCAGCCGGGCTTGGTCGTGCCGACGATGCAGCCATGATGCGCGCTCGCGGGATCGAGATCGACCGGCCCGAACGAGGCGATGCCGATGGCGTCGAATCCCGGTCCTGCCGCCCATGCGTCGAGCTTCGCGCGCAACGCGCAGAGCGTTTCGTCGGGCGTGGTGGTCGGCACGCGCAGCATGTCGACCACATCGGCGGGGCCGGAGCCGAGCAGGGCGACGCATTTGGTGCCGCCCAGTTCGACCCCGGCAACCCGGCGCATCAATAATCGACGCGTGTTGCGGTCAGCTTGCGCTGGGCAAGCATCGCCTGGACGCTGTCGTTGCCCGCCAGATGCCCGGCGCCGACGGCGATGAATACCGTGCCGGGTTTGGCCATCCGCGCCTCAATCCATTCGGCCCAGCGGGCGTTGCGATCGGCGAGCAGAACCTTCGACAATTCGGGCGTTTCGCGCAGGCTTTCGTTCATCAACTCGCCCAGCCCCTGCGGATCGCCTGCCGCCCATTTGGCGACCATGTCGTCGGTCAATTTGGTGGCGTTGGGCAATTCGTCGATGGTGCTGGCCAGCAGCGCGATCTGCGATTCGCTCGACAGGCCGGAGAAGAAGCCGAGCTGTTCGTCGACCGTCTCCAGCCCGGAAACCGGCTTGCCCGCTTCGGTCGCGGCCTGGGTGATGACCTTTTCCGCGCCGCTGTTGGCGTCATAGCCAGAGGTGGTGAGCGTCAACACCGACATCTGGGTCGCCGCAAACCACGGCTGATAGGTGTCGAGCGCGGTCGCGGGCATGCCGAATTTGGCGAGCGCCTGGGTATAGGCTTCGCGCTTGTCGGCGGGGACAAGCTGCGACAGCGGCGTGCCGCTGGCATTGACGGCGTGCTTCATCACCGCCGCCTGCATCGCCGATGCTTCGGGCATCACCAGTTCGAGCACGACTTCGTCGCTGTCGTCGAACGCCTTGCGCACCGCATCGTCGAACCACGACAGGCCGGGGCGAAGCACATGAACCGTGCCGAACAGATAGATGGTGGTGTCGTCGTCCTTCACCACCCACAAAGCCGGGCTGGCTTCGGTGGTTGCCGGGGCGGGCGCGGGGGCGGGCGGCTGCTGCGCGACCTGCACGCCCAGCAATCCCGCCAGCCCCAGCGACACGGCACCGACCGCGCCCAAAGCCCATTTGTTCAGAAACATGGATTTCCTTCCGATTGTCACGTCAGATGGCGGCGAGCGCCGCGTCGAAATCGGCGATCAGATCGTCGGCATCCTCGACCCCGATCGAGATGCGGACGAGATTGTCGGTGATGCCCAGTGCCTTCTTGCGGTCGTCGGGCACCGACAGGTGCGTCATCGCCGCGGGCGCCGAGGCCAGCGTCTCGGTCCCGCCCAGGCTGACCGCAAGCTTGGCGATCTTCAATGAATCGAGAAAGGCGAATGCCTCTCGCTCGCCGCCCTTGAGGTAGAGCGAGAAAGTCGAGCCCGCGCCCGAACAATGGCGGCGGTAGATATCGGCCTGGCGATCGTCGCGCAGGAAGCCGAGATAGCCGACCTTCTCGACCTTGGCGTGATCCTTCAGAAATTCGCAGACCTTGACCGCGTTTTCGCCCGCGCGGGTCATGCGGAGTTCGAGCGTTTCGAGACTGCGCAGCAGCATCCACGCGGTGTTCGGATCGCAGATCGTGCCCAGCGTGTTCCGGATCGAGCGCACCATGTCCATATGCTTCTTGGTGCCGACGACGCCGCCCGCGACCAGATCGGAATGGCCGCCCGCATATTTGGTCAGGCTGTAGACCACCATGTCGGCGCCGTGCTTCAGCGGTTGCTGCCACAGCGGGCCGAGAAAGGTGTTGTCGATCGCGATCGGCGGTTTTTCCTCCAGATCGGCGAACACCGCGTCGCGCGCGGCGGCGACGGCCTCGACATCGACCAGCGCGTTGGTCGGGTTGGCCGGGCTTTCGAGGTAGATGAGCGGGACGCGGCCGGTCGATTTGGCCTCTTCCAGCACTTTTTCGATTTCATCCTGCGTCGCGCCTGCCGGGAAATCGAGCCACTTGACGCCGAACTTGCCGAGCAATTTGGCGATCATCGTCTCGGTCGCGGCATAAAGCGGCCCCGAATGGACGATGGTGTCGCCGGGCTGGACGAAGGTCAGGAACAACGTGCCGATCGCCGACATCCCGGACGAAAAGCTGAGCGCGTCCTCGGCCTCTTCCCAGACGCCGAGGCGATCTTCCAGGATTTCCTGATTGGGGCCGTTGAACCGTGAATAGACCAGGCCGTCGGCGCCGCCCGGACGCTTGCCGGTGACGCCTTCGAAATGGCGCTTGCCCGCCGCCGCGTTCGGAAACACGAAGGTCGAGGTGAGGAAGATCGGCGGTTTCAGCGCGCCTTCCGAAAGGACGGGGTCGAAGCCGTGGCCCATCATCAGCGTCGACGGCTTCAGCTTGCGCCCGCCGATTTCCTCGATCGGCGGTTTGGGATTGCGGCGCGGGGTGGTGCCGGTGAGGTCGGCTTCGGTCTGATCGGTCAAGCAAGGCTCCTGAGGATAGTTTGGTGCCCGTCGTGAAGGCGCGGGCGGATGCGCGCGAGCCTAGCGGATGGCGGGGGGAAAGGGGAGGGTGCGCGGGAAATTCCCGATCCCGTCATTGCGAGCGAAGCGAAGCAATCCAGTTGGCCGTGAACACGATCGCTGGATTGCTTCGCTTCGCTCGCAATGACGACATATGCAGGGTCACGCCGATCAGGCGTCAAAGCGCAATCAGGCTGATCTGGCGGCCGTAATCCGGCTCGCCGCGATGGGTGGCCCGGCGATAGCTGTAGAAGCGGTCGGGCTGGCTGTAGCTGTCCTCGCCCAATGTTTCGACGCGACCGATCCCGGCGGTGGCCAGCCGGTGTGCGACATAGGCTTCGACGTCGAACCATGCATGCCCCGCCTTGCCGTCGGCGAAGAAGCGATCGGTTTCGCGGTCCTCGGCGGCGAAGCGCGCGCGGAACGCCTCGTCCACCTCATAGCTGGCGCGCGCGATGCAGGGGCCGACCGCGGCGACGATACGCGCACGGTCTGCGCCCAGCGCCTCCATCGCGGCGATGCTGTTGTCGGTGACGCCGCTCAGTGCGCCTTTCCAGCCCGCATGGGTCGCGCCGATCACGCCCGCTTGGAGGTCGGCAAGCAGCACCGGCGCACAATCGGCGGTGACGATGCCGAGCGCGATGCCGGGGCGATCGGTGACCAGCGCATCGGCGCGCGGGCGCTCGGCGTCGGGATAAGGCGCCGTGACGGTCACCACGTCGGCGGAGTGGATCTGGTAAAGCCCGACCAGCGTCGCGTCGGGCGCGACTGCCTGACCCGCGCGACGCCGGTTCTCCGCGACCGCCGCCGCATCGTCGTGCGATCCGAGCCCGGCATTAAGGCCCCAGCATATGCCATCGGACACGCCGCCGCGCCGACCGAGAAACCCGTGAGGGATGTCCGCCAGCACGCCCGCGCGAACGACCTCAACCCCGCTCACAGCGCCAACCGCATCAGCCGGTCCTCATCCTCATGGCTGCCGACCATGAACGCATAGCGGCCCACATCCTCGAAGCCATAGCGCGTATAGAATCGCTGGGCGCGGACATTGTCGACGAACACCGACAGAAACAGCTCCGCAGCCCCGCGGGCGCGTGCCGTCGCGATCACCCAATCCATCATCGCCTGGGCATGGCCGCCGCCGTGCCAGGGTTTGAGCAGATAGAATTGGCGGAGCTCGAGCGCAGGTCCGACCGGCGTAATCGGCAACGTCGGCGGGCCGATCCGGGCATAACCGACCAGCGCGCGGTCCGCCTCTGCCACCCGCACCGATACGTCCGGATCGACGAGCACGCGCGCCCAATCCTCGGCCGTATGGCTGGTCAGGAACGCCGCGAGATTGTGGGGGGTGTAGAGATGCCCGAACGTCTCGGTGAACGAGGCGCGCGCCAGCTTGGCGATCGCCGCCGCATCGGACGGGGTCGCGTCGCGATAGATCATTGAAACCCCTCGGGCGCGGGCCAGCCGGGGGCGGTGACGGCGATCACCTTGAACAGCGTCCCCATCGCCTCGTCGCTGACCAGCCGGTTGCGGTCGGAAAGCATCGCGTCGGCGCGCTCCGGCGCGGCCCTGGCAAGCGAAGCGGTGCGCGCGTCGATGCCCAATTGCCCCAGGAAATCGCGCTGGGTGACGGGGCCGAACACCTGCGCATCCTCGGCGCGCGCGGCCTCTGCCAGCGTCGCGAAATCGACATGCGCGGTCAGGTCCTGTTCGCCCGGTGCGTCGAACGGATTGGCATATTCGTGACCGCGCACGGCTTGCAGCGTGTCGCCGATCGCCGGGCCTTCATAGCCGTAATCGATGACCAGCGCGCAGCCGCCCTGCGCGACGATCCGCTTGGCGAGCGCGCGCATGGTCGCGACCGCGGCGGGGGCGGTCTCCAGGATGGACCCCGGCGCGGCGTCGCGAAGGTGAGGCGGGACGATCGGGTCGAACCCGGTCTTCCCCGTGATCGGCAGGAACAGGGTGTCCTGACACCCGACCAGCCGCTCGACCCAGCCCTCATCGGTCTTGATCAGTTGGCGGATGGGGAGCGCGTCGAAAAACTCGTTGGCGACGACCATCAGCGCACCGTCTTCGGGCAGGCCGACCAGATCGACATGCCATTCCGCGTCCGCCACGCGCTTCGCCTGTTCGGCGCGCAGCGTCGGGCTGGTTTCGATGAAATGCACCGGCGGGGTGAGGCCCGCGGCGCGCATCGCCCTGAGCGCATCGGCGGCAAGCGTGCCGCGACCGGGACCCAGTTCGACATAGCGGGCGGGCGGCTGGTCGGCGCGGTGCCATTGATCGGCCAGCGCGAGGCCGATCAGCTCGCCGAACATCTGGCTGACCTCGGGCGCGGTGGTGAAATCGCCGCGTGCGCCCAGCGGATCGCGGGTCGCGTAATAATGCGCATTGGCCGCACCCATGAACTGCGCGATCGAGATCGGCCCGGCGAGCGTGATCGCGCGGGCGATGCGTTCGGCCAGCGCGGGTTCTGTGGGGTCGGGGCGTTCGGGTTCGTCGGCCATGCCCGCGCTCCTAACGCGGTCCCCCCGGCCAAGTCGAGCCTCAGTCCTCGCCGCGTGCCTCTTCGGCCTGATCCTCGCGATATTCGTTCATGACTTCGCTCGCATCCTCGCGGTCCTCGGCGGTCACGGCATCGGGGCGGGCATTGCGCGCCTCGCCGTCCTGCGGCGCCAGGCACAGCTCCGAATAGATCGCGCGATGGTCCGACCCGACATCGTCCATGACGCGCATCGTCCGCACGGTGAATTGCGGCGTAACGAACAGATGGTCGAGCGGCCAGGCAAGCCACGGAAGATTTGCCGGGAAAGTCGCAAAGGTGCCGCGCCCGATTCGCGGGTCCAGATACCCGCCGATCCGTTTGAACAGTTGCGACGTGTCCGACCACGCCACGTCGTTGAAATCACCGATGGCGAGCACCGGCAGCGCATCGCGCGCGGCGCGGGCGGCGGCGATGGCGATCTCCGCGTCGCGTTCCTCGGTATCCTGTCCGGGATGCGGCGGGCGGGGGTGCAGGCCGATCAGGCGGAACGGCGCGCCAGCGGTCAGCCGTGCGGTTACCGAAGGGGTGTCAGCCTCGGCAATATCCTCGATCCGCGCGTCGGTCATCGGCAGCCGCGTCGCGAAGATCAGGCCATAGGTATTGTCGAGCGGACGATCGAGCCGGGACGGGTATCGCGACAGCATCGGCTCCAGCGCCGCCTGCCAGCCCGCATCGGTCTCCAGCAGCAACAGGATGTCGGGATCGGTGCGGCCGAGCATCGCCAGGGTGCGGTCATAATCCCGGTTGCTCTGCAGCACATTGAACGAGACGATTGAGAAACACTGATCCTCGGGCAGCGATACCGCGTCGCTGAACGCGACCTCGGTCGAGGCAAGCGGGGTGTAGGGATAGATGCGGTTGAGTTGCCATGCAGCGGCGATGGCCAGCGGTACGAGCAGCCAGATGCGCGCGTGTCGCTCCAGAACGGCCAGCGCGACCATCACCAGCAGAATCGCGACCAGGATCTGCAGCCGGGGAAAGTCCCAGATGCGGATCCACCATTCATTCCCCTCGATCACGCTGAGCAACGTCACCGCGAGCAGCGCCGCCGCGATGATCCGCAGTGCCCAGCGCGTGATGGTAAGCGCCATCCCCTTTGCGTCAGGCGACACTTTCGGTGCCCGCAAAGGGCTCCACTCGCTCGCGGCGGCGTCTAGCGGTCAGGATCAGGTAGAGCCCGCCGAAGATCATCGGCAGCGTCAGCACCTGGCCCATGTGCAGGACGTTCTCGAAAAACGTGCCCGCGAACTGCGAATCGGGCTCGCGAAAGAACTCCACGACGAAGCGCGACAGGCCGTAGCCGAGCAGAAACGTACCGACGAGCTTGCCCGGCTCGTAGCGCGCCTTGGTCCGCCAGAACATATAGGCGAGCACCGCGAGCAGGACGACGCCTTCCAGCGCCGCTTCGTATAGCTGGCTGGGGTGGCGCGCCGGATCGAGTCCGCCTGCCACCGTGCGCGGAAACACGATCGCCCAGGGAACGTCGGTGGGTTTGCCCCACAGCTCGCCGTTGATGAAATTCGCCAGCCGTCCGAACAGCAAGCCGAACGGCACGCAGCAAGCGACATAATCATGGACGCGCAGCCATTTCAGACCGTTCTTCTTCGCCATCCACAAGATGCCCAGCGACACGCCGATGACGCCGCCGTGGAACGACATGCCGCCGTCCCACAGCCGGAAAATCTGGATGGGATCGAGCAGGATGCTCGGCTGGTAGAAAAGAATGTACCCGATCCGCCCGCCCAGAATGATGCCGAGCGTTGCATAGAAGACAAGGTCGTCGGCATGACGCCGTGCCATCGGTGCGCCCGGCTGATCCAGCAGTTTCAGCAGATACCACCAGCCGACGAAGATGCCCGCGATATAGGCCAGGCTGTACCAGCGGAGCTGAAAGAAGCCGAGGTCGAGCGCCACCGGATCAAGGCCGAGATCGGCGAACTGCAGATAGCTGCCGGAGGCGGCGGCCAGGGTGGTCAGGATCACAGGTATGGGGCTCCCCCGCGTCAAAGTCGCGTCTTCAATAGGCAAAGCGCTGCGCAAACCCAAGCCCGTTCGACGGAAGCGCTGGCATGGGCCGCAGCGGCGCGATAGAGCGTCGGTAATGGCGGGCACGGACGCGACTAAAGGGATCAGATTCAATCGCCGGTCGCTGCTCGTTGCGGGCGGGGCGGGGGCGGGTCTGCTGGTCGCCTGGGCGGTGTGGCCCCGTTCGTACGGCGTCAACCTGACAGCGGCGCCCGGCGAGACGATCTTCGGCGCGTGGCTGAAGATCGGCGAGAATGGTCAGGTGACGATCGCCGTGCCCCAGGCGGAGGCCGGGCAGGGGGTCTATACCGCGCTGCCCCAGATCGTCGCCGAGGAACTGGGCGCGGACTGGCGGACGGTCGCGGTGGAAGCCGCGCCGATCAACCCGCTCTATGCCAATATGCTGGCCGCCGATGTACTGTTCGAGGATGCACTGGGCGGCATTCCCGATACGATCCGCCGCAGCCATGCCGAACGCGCCGCGTGGATGCTGACCGCAGGCTCGACCTCGATCCGCATGTTCGAGCCCAAATTGCGCGAAGCCGGTGCCGCGGCGAGGACGCTGTTGTGCAAGGCGGCGGCGGCGCGCTGGGGCGTCGACTGGCAGGCGTGCGCGACGGCCGAAGGCTTCGTCGTCCATGACGACAAACGCTTGCGCTTCGCCGAGCTGGCGGCGGAGGCGGCGCAGGAAAGCCTGCCCAACCTGCTCCCCTTGCGCGATACCGGGGCCGCCGCACCCGAAGGCGCGCCGCTTACCCGGCTCGACGCACCGGCCAAGGTCGATGGCAGCGCCAATTTCGCGGGCGACATACGCCTGCCGAACATGGTCTTCGCCGCAATTCGTCAAGCGCCTCCCGGCGACGCGCGGCTGGTCGGCGTCGACCGCGGTGCTGCCGACCGCGTGCGCGGCGTCATGCACATCGTCGAAAACCCGCGCTGGGTCGCGGCGGTCGCCGACAATTGGTGGGCCGCCGAACAGGCGCTCGATGCGCTGCGCCCTCGCTTTGAAGTGCGCGGCGGGCCGACCAGCGCGACGATCGACGCGGCGCTGACGGCGGCGCTCGACGGCGAAGGTCACCGGATGGCAAGTGCCGGCGAACTGGCCGAACATTTCTCTGGCGCGAAAGTAGTGACCGCGGAATATCGCTCTGGCCTCGCGCTTCACGCCCCGCTGGAGCCGACCACGGCGACGGCGGAATGGCGTGCCGGGCGGCTGTCGATCTGGGCACCGACGCAGGCACCGGGCCTTGCCCGCAGCGCCGCAGCGCGGGCACTGGGCATCGACGAGACGGCGGTGGTCATTCATCCGATGCAGATCGGCGGGTCGTTCGGCGCGCGGCTGGAGACGCGCGTTATCGAACAGGTCGCGGTGCTCGCAAGGAAGCTCGAGCGCCCGGTCCAGTTGACCTGGTCGCGCGCCGAAGATTGTCTGCACGACCGCTATCGCCCGGCGGCGGCGGCACGCATGTCGGCGCGGCTGGCATCGAACGGCACGGTCAGCGGCTGGTTTGCGCGGATCGCGGCGCCGCAAACGGGCCGCGAATTGTCGAGGCGGTTGCTGTCGGGCGATGCGGCGGTGGCGCTTGCCCAGAAGCTGCCGGGTGGGGGCGGCGACCGGACTGCGGTGGCAGGGGCCGAGCCGATCTATGGCATCCCGCATTATGCCGTCGATCACCATCCGGCGGCGCTGGGCGTTCCCACCGGATACTGGCGATCGGGCGCGCACGCCTACACCGTGTTCTTCACCGAATCCTTCCTCGACGAACTGGCGCGCGAAGCCAATGTCGAGCCGCTGTCGTTTCGCATCGCCATGCTCGGCGGCCAGCCGCGACTGGCGCGCTGCCTGTCTGCGGTGGCGTCACTCGGCGGCTGGCAGGGCGGATTGCCGGGCACCGCGCAGGGGATTGCCGCGCACAGTTTTCGCGGGTCGCACATCGCGCTGATGGCGGAAGCGCGCAGAGAAGGGGCGCGCGTCGTCGTCGATCGGCTGGTGGCGGCGGTCGATTGCGGCAGGCTCATCAACCCCGATCTGGTGCAGCAGCAGATCGAGGGAGGCCTGCTGTACGGCATGGCGGCGGCGCTGGGGGCATCGACCGGGTTCACCGACGGGCTGGCGGACGTGCGCAATTTTCGCAGCATGAATCTGGCGCGGTTGGGAAATATGCCGGAAATCAGCGTCGAGCTGATCCGCAGCGATGCCGACCCCGGCGGTGCGAGCGAAGTCGCGGTGCCCGTGGTCGGCCCGGCCATCGCCAACGCACTTTTCGCCGCCACCGGACGCCGATCCCGCCGCTTGCCGCTTCAGGAACCGACATTGTGACCCCAGCCGATCATCCAGCCATTCCGCCGCGCAAGGTGGGTGTCCTACTCGTCAATCTGGGCACGCCCGATGCACCGGACGCGAAATCGGTGAAGCGTTATCTCGCCGAGTTTTTGTCCGACCGCCGCGTGGTGGAGATTCCGCCGATCGCGTGGCAGCCGATCCTTCGCGGGATCATCCTGAATACGCGACCCAAGAAATCGGCGCATGCCTATAGCCAAGTCTGGACCAAGGACGGCTCGCCGCTCGCCGCGATCACACGCGCGCAATCGGACGCGTTGCAGGGCGCGTTCGGCGATGGCGTCATGGTCGACTGGGCGATGCGCTATGGCAATCCGTCGATCGCGTCGCGGCTTCAGGCGATGAAGGATGCCGGGTGCGAGCGGATTCTGATCGCAGCGCTTTACCCGCAATATTGCGCCGCAACGACCGCGACCGCCAACGACAAGGCGTTCGCACATCTGGCGACGATGCGTTGGCAACCGGCGATCCGCACGCTGCCGCCCTATCATGACGACCCGGCCTATATTGCTGCACTGAAGACATCGGTGGAGACGCAGCTTGCGGCGCTCGATTTCGAGCCCGATGCGCTGGTCGCGACCTTTCACGGGATGCCCGAACGCACGCTGCATCTGGGCGATCCCTATCACTGCCATTGCCAGAAAACCGCGCGGCTGCTGGGCGAGGCATTGGGTCGCCCATTGCGGGTCGCGTTCCAGTCGCGCTTCGGCCCTGCCAAATGGCTTGGCCCGGCGACCGACACGACGCTGGAAGGCTTGCCGGGCGAAGGCGTCAAGAAAGTCGCATTGGTCGCGCCCGGCTTTTCCGCCGATTGTCTGGAGACGCTGGAGGAGATTGCGATCCGCGGGCGCGAGAGCTTCATGGCGGCGGGGGGCACGCATTTCGCCTATCTCAATTGCCTGAATGCCGACCCGCCGGGTGTCGCGATGCTGCAATCTTTGCTGCGCAGGGAGCTTGCGGGCTGGCTGTAGGTTACCTAGCCTGAATACGGACCAATAACAGGGAGAGGCATATGGCACGCGTCGCAATCGTTACCGGAGGAACGCGCGGGATCGGCGAGGCGATCAGCCTGGCGCTCCGCGACATGGGCATGACCGTCGCTGCCAATTACGCCGGCAACGAACAGCGCGCCGCCGAATTTACCGATCGCACGGGGATCAAGGCTTACAAGTTCGACGTCGCCGATTACGACGCCTGCCAGGCGGGCGTCGGACAGATCGCGGAGGATCTGGGGCCAGTCGATGTGCTGGTCAACAATGCCGGCATCACCCGCGACGGCACGATCCTGAAAATGACCTATCAGATGTGGAAAGAGGTCATGGACACCAATCTGGGCGGTTGCTTCAACATGGCAAAGGCGGTGTTCCCCGGCATGCGCGAGCGCAAATGGGGCCGCATCGTCAATATCGGGTCGATCAACGGTCAGGCCGGGCAATATGGCCAGGTCAATTACGCCGCAGCGAAGAGTGGCATCCATGGCTTTACCAAGGCGCTGGCGCAGGAAGGCGCGCGGGCAGGCGTGACGGTCAACGCGATCGCGCCGGGCTATATCGACACCGACATGGTCGCGGCGGTTCCTGCGGATGTTCTGGAAAAGATCGTCGCGAAGATTCCGGTCGGGCGACTGGGTCAGGCAAACGAAATCGCGCGCGGGGTTGCGTTTCTGTGCTCGGACGAGGGCGGGTTCGTTACCGGATCGACGCTGAGCATCAATGGCGGGCAGCATATGTACTGACGGGCCGAGGTCGCGCTACGATGCAACCGGTGCGCGAAGCGCACGGCCCGGCACGGCCAGCGGGTTGGCGCAAGCCAATCCCGTTTGACGTCATGGACGGCGGCTTTGCCGTCGGCCTTTGATGGGCTTGCGGCCCGCCGATTCGCGCTCACGCTGAGCCTGTCGAAGCGTGGTGTGTCTCACCCGGCTTCGACAAGCTCAGCCTGAGCGCGGTAGGTATCACATATTTCTCCGTTCGTTTCGAGCGAAGTCGAGAAACGCTATCGGCCTGCGTTGTCAGGCGTTTCTCGACTTCGCTCGAAACGAACGGATTTGAAGTGCAGGTTAGCGCCCCCCAAGGCCGACGGCAAAGCCGCCGTCCATGACGTCAGACGGGACCGGCTTTGCCGACCCGCTGGCCGGTTGGGGCGATGCTTCGCTTTGCTTGCATCGGCGCGGTCTTGCGCCGCGCCTTCGCCCCAACGAAAAAGACCGGCCTCCTTTCGGAGACCGGCCTTCCCGCCTTCGGATACGCTACACGAAGGAAGCTGTGTGCGCCTTAGCGGCTGCGGCGGCAGCCCTGCGGCGGATCGCTGCGGTCGATGGCGCGACCGGCAAGAGCGCCGACGCCTGCCCCGAGGACGGTGCCGACCAGGCGGTCGCCGCGGCCTGCGACCTGATTGCCCAGAAGGCCGCCTGCAACTGCACCGATCACGGTGCCACCGTCGCCGTCCTTGCAGCGCTGGTTGTTGTTGTAATAGCGACGGTCGTTACGGTAATTGCGGTTGTTGTAACGACGATCGCTGCGATAGCGCTGGTCATAGCCATAATAGCTTGCCGCGCTGGAAACTGCGGTAAAGCTCGCGGCCTGAGCCGGAGCAGCCGGAACGGCGAGCGCAGTGGCACCCATCGCGAACGCGGCACCAACGAGCGTGAGCTTGTTCAACATTATATATCTCCTCGTTTTTCACGTTTCGATTTCGTGCCGGCGCCGGGCCCACCCGGTGTCGACAAGAGCGGTTATGGGTGATTCGCATTGAGCCGATGCTGAATGCGTCGGTTATTTGCCGTTCACATTCATTGGGTGCTGGCGGGCGGGGGCAGGGTCGCTAAGGGGGGGGCGATGCGGCGTGCATGGCTTTCCCCCTTTCTGGTGCTGGCGCTGGTTCCCGGCTGGTCGGGGGACGCGCGGCTGCCATTGCTGGGGAAAGAAGCGCGGATCGACGCGCGCTATCTGTCGCAGCTGTCCGCCGATCGCGCGCAAAGCCGAATCGGTGCGCTCGAATATCTGGGCGGGTTGGAACTGAAGAGCCCCGACCCGGCCTTCGGCGGGTTTTCGGCATTGCATGTCCAAGGCGACCGGTTCCTGCTGTTGAGCGATGGCGGCGGCGTCGTTCGTTTCGCGATGGACGACGACTGGCGAATCCGCGATGCGTCGTTCGCCGAATTATCCCAAGGACCGCGCACCGGATGGGAAAAGCGCGACCGCGACAGCGAGGCGCTGGCGGTCGACCCCGAGACGGGGACGCATTGGGTGGCGTTCGAAAATGCCAACGCGATCTGGCGCTATGACGCGACGCTGCACCGCGCGACCGGAGCGGTTCGACCGGCGGCGATGCACCGCTGGCCGCGCAATGGCGGGCCGGAGGCAATGGCACGGCTGCGCGACGGGCGCTTCCTGATCCTGTCGGAAAGCGCACGCCGGGATGCGCCGGAGGGCAGCTATCATGCGCTGATGTTCGATCGCGATCCGGTCGAGCCGGGTGCGGTCGCCTCGCGCTTTTATTATCGCCCGCCCGCCGAGTTCAACGCGACGGCAGCCGATGAACTGCCCGATGGCCGGGTAATCGTCGTCAACCGGCGCGTCGTCTGGCCGAGCGGGTTCGAGGCCGCGGTGACGATCGTCGATCCCGCCGACATCCGTTCGGGTGCCGTGGTGACCGGACGCGAGATCGCACGGCTGGGTGGCGGACTATGGTCGGGTTTCGGGCGCGACAATTTCGAGGCGGTATCGGTGTTGCGCGAGGGCGTGGACACGATCGTCTGGCTCGCGACCGACCATAACATGCAGTGGCCGCAGCGGAGTTTGCTGCTCAAGTTTCGGTTGGCGGAAGAGTGATGGCGACGATTTCGAACCCCTGATCGTCATTCCCACGAAGGCGGGAATCCATAACCCATGTCGGCGCGTATGGATTCCCGCCTTCGCGGGAATGACGGACCTGGACGCTTCGGGGCACTCGCCAAGCCCGTGTTTCTCGACTTCGCTCGAAACGAAGGGAGCTACCCCCAAACGGCAACAACCCCGCCATGCGCGGGGCATGGCAGGGTCGTCAGAACCGAAATTCGGGAAAGGCCGTCGCGTCGCGCGCCAGCCCTATGCCGAATCAGGCAGCCTGTTCGGCGAGCTTCTTGCGGACGTCGCGCTTCAGGCGGCGTGCGCGCAGCGACAGGTCGTCGTCACTGGTCTTGATCAGCCAGTTGTCAAGGCCGCCATTATGTTCGACCGAACGCAGGCCGTGGGTCGACACGCGCAGGCGCACGCTCTTTTCGAGCGATTCCGACATCAGCGTCACATTCTGCAGATTGGGCAGAAAGGTGCGCTTGGTCTTGTTGTTGGCGTGGGAAACATTGTTCCCCACCAGCCGGCCCTTGCCGGTCAGCTCGCAAATGCGCGACATGCGTTTTATCCTGGCTTTTCGCGTGTGCGGGATCGCGAACGACCCCTGGAAAGTGCGGGCGGATAACCGCTGGGGGCCGTGCCGTCAACCGATTCTGCGATGGCGGCCATGCAACCCGGCGCGCCGCACCACGTTATTACGGCAGCGATTCGAGTGGATCAACGCGCGAATCGAGAAAGGGAGTTTTGGTCCATGCGTGGAATCCTCATCTTGCTGGGCATCGTCGCCCTGATCGTCATCGTCCTGCTGTCGCTGGGCATGATCAGTTTCGACCAGGAACGGTCGGCGCAGTTGCCGACGGTCAAGATCGAAGGGGGACAGGCACCCAAATTCGACGTCGATGTCGGCCGGGTCGATGTGACCACCACCAACAAGACCGTCGAAGTGCCGACGCTTCAGGTCGAAAAGGCCGCACCGGCGACACCGCCGGCCCAGTAAACCGAAATCATCAAAGGCGCGGCGGCACGGCTGTTCCCAGCCGTGCCGCGCGTTCCTTCCACAGATCGCGGGCATAGGCTTGCAGGTCGGGGATGCGATCGACCTCGTCGATGATCTCGAACCCGAATACGGTTTCCAGCACGTCCTCAAGCGTGACGATGCCGGTGGGGCTGCCATATTCGTCGACCACCAGCATGATGTGGTGATGTTCGGCGATCATGCGCTGGAATAGTTTGTCGAGCGCGACATGCGCCAGCGTGCTGCCCATCGGGCGCAGCAGATCCTCCACCGGGCCGTCATGCCCGCGGATGCAGCGCGTCAGCACCTCGCTTTTCAGAACGAACCCCTCGATCGCGTCGGGATTGTCGCGATAGAGCGGAATGCGACTGAACGGCGTGTCGTCGATCGCGTCGATGAATTGCGACAGGCTCTGTCCCATCGGCTGCGAAAAGATGACGATGCGCGGCGTCATTACATCGGCGATCGTCACCCGATCGAGTTGCAGCATGTTGTGGAGGAACTGCGTCTCCCGCCCGTGCAACTGCCCCGAATCGCGGCCCATCTGGGCGACCGCCAGCAATTCCTCGCGATGCTGGGGCGCGTCGGCGGGCTTGCCCAGGGTGATGATCCGCGTGATCGCCTGGGAAAACCAGACCAGCGGTTTGAGCGCGACGATCATCACCGGCAGCAGCCGCGAGGTGAAAGGCGCAAGCGCGGTCGCATAGCGTGCGCCCATCGTCTTGGGGATGATTTCGGTGAGGATCAGGACGGCGACGGTCAGGATCGCGGCGAAGATCGCCTCGGTTCCGTTGCCGTAGATGCGAGCATATTGCGCGCCTGCGCCCGCCGCGCCCATCGTATGCGCCACGGTATTTAGGGTCAGAATCGCCGCCAGCGGGCGCTCGACATCCTGTTTCAGCCGATCGAGTTTGGGTGCCCAGGCCTTGCCCTGTGTTTTGGCGGTCTGGATCGCCGACGGGGTGATCGTCAGCAGCGATGCTTCCAGCAGCGAACACAGGAACGACACGGCCAGCGCGACGGCGACATAGGTAATCAGCAGGGTCATGGGGGAAAGGCGGTCTCGATAGCGGATCGTCGGCGCTGTCAATGCACGAAGCGCGTCGATGTTGCACTAAATCATCGGCTGGGCGACAGCATGGACGTGGACGACGCCCCCGCCTCGATACAACCCTTGCCCGCCTGGATGCGAATCGCGCTTGACGATGCACGCGCGGCGGCGGCGCGAGGCGAGGTGCCGGTGGGGGCAGTCGTGGTGAAGGACGGGGTGGTGATCGGGCGCGGCGCCAATGCGCCGCGCGCGACGTATGATCCGACCGCGCATGCAGAGATCGTCGCGATCCGTGCGGCAGCTGCGGCGATCGGCAGCGACCGGCTGGAGGGATGCGACCTGTTCGTCACGCTGGAGCCGTGCGCGATGTGCGCGGGCGCGATCGCCCATGCCCGGATCGCGCGGCTTTATTACGGCGCGAGCGATCCCAAGGGCGGCGCGGTGGAGCATGGCCCGCGGTTTTTCGGGCAACCCACCTGCCACCACCGGCCCGAGGTCTATGGCGGCATCTTGGAGGGCGAAGCGGGGGAATTGTTGCGGGGTTTTTTCGCGGGAAAGCGGTAAGCGATCTCCGGGAGAGAGTTGGGGGTAGGCGCCGCCAGCTCAGGGCGATGCCTTCTTTCGCCCGAATACCCTGCCCAGCGCGCGGCGGATCAGCACCAGCGACAATATCGTCGCCGCCAGGATCAGCACCGCGATCACCACTGCCGCGATCGGGTTGGCGAGCGCCAGCAGCAGCAGCCCGCCGGTCGCGACATCTTCTCCGGTCGAGACAACGACATTGCTGAACGGCTCGGGACTGGTGTTGACCACCGCGCGCGTCCCCGCCTTGGCGCCGTGGGTCATCAGCGACGCGCCGCCGCCCAGCAGTAAGGCAATTACCTGCCATGCGGGATCGCCCGGATCGACGATCGCCAGTGCCAGCAGCGCGCCGCCGATCGGGCGGATGACGGTGTGAACCCCGTCCCAAAGGCTGTCGAGCCAGGCGATCTTGTCGGCGAAGAATTCGGCGAGCGCGCCCAGCGCGGCAATTCCGATCACCCAGGGATTGGCAAGCGCGTCGAGCGCGGCGAGATGGTTCGGCAGATCGACCCAATCGGTGCGCATCGCCAGCCCGACGACGGCGACGGTGAAATAGAGCCGCCACCCCGCAAGCAGGCTGACGCTCGCGGCGAGCCCGATGATCTCGACCGCGCCCACCGCGTTCGCCCGATCAGGACGCCGGTTTGGGTTTCGACGCGGATGCCGTTGCCGCGGACTTCTTCGCGGCGGGTTTGGCTGCCGGTTTCTTCGCGACCGGTTTGGCTGCGGCCTTTTTCGCAGCGGGTTTCTTTGCCGCCGGTTTGCGGGCCACCGGCTTGCGGGCAGGGGTAGGCGTGGGTGCAGGTTCGGGAGCCGCCGGGGCGGGCGCGGCGGCGGCACTTGTCGCGGCGGTCTTGGCGCGAATCTGGCTGGCAAGCGATTCGAGCGCCATCGCGGCAAGCCCGGCGACCAGCGGATGCTTGGTCAGATTGTCGACGGTGACGCCGCTGCCCTTGAGTGCCGCAGGAATGTCGATCCCGGCAAAGGTGAAGCCCGGTTTCTCGTCCTTGCCTTTCGACTTGCCGCCTTTTTTCGCCATGCGCCGTCTCCCTTCAAAGCTCAAATGTGGGTTGGTGTGTTATTCTTGTCAATCACGTGGAGGCTTGGGGGCGGAGTTTGCGCGCCAGCGCCGCCGCGCCCGCGCGGACGTCGCGCCAAGCCCGGTCGAAATCGCGGTCGTCGCCCTGATACGGATCGGCGACGCTTTCGCCCGCACGGCCTGGCACATGATCGAGCAACAGCGAGACGCGCGCTGTCGCGTCGTCGGGCGCCATCGCCATCAGGTCGCGCAGATTGTGGCGGTCGAGCGCGACGATATGGTCATATTGGGTGAAATGAACGGGCTTTACCTGCTGTGCTCGGTGGCCGTTCAGATCGACGGCGTTGCGCGCGGCGCAAGCGATTGCGCGCGGATCGGCACCGTATCCGACATGCCAGTCACCGGTCCCGGCGGATGCGACCGAAACCGACAGGCCCAGCGCCTCCGCCTCGCGCCGGAACGCGGCCTCGGCGAGCGGCGAGCGGCAAATATTGCCAAGGCAGACGAACAGGATCGAACGGTCGGCCATCATCCTCCCATCGGCGCGCGTTTGCATTCGCGAAACCGCTACGCTCTTACCACGCGCGCCGACCGGAGGCGATGCCGACGCTTATCCGGCGGCGAACACGCCGCAGGCGATGCGGCCGCCGCTGTCGCCCGACGGATCGGTGCGCATGTCGTCCGGCCCTTCGTGCACGACGATCGCCGATCCGTCGCCGTCCATCAGCCCGGCAAAGCTGCCCGCCGGAAGCGTGAAGGTCGCGGTCGCGGTGCCGTCCGCGCCGACGTTCAGATTGGGCATGTCGCCCGCGTGCGGGCCGTTCGGATTGTCGGTGCCGTGCTGAGCATTGGTCGGATTCCAGTGGCCGCCCGCGGTCTGGAAATCAGGGCCGTCGCACGCGCCGACCTGATGGATGTGGAAGCCGCGCTCGCCCGGCGGCATGCCGGTGCCGTTGACCGTCACCTGAATCGCGCCATCGGTTTCCGTTGCGGTCGCGGTGCCGACATTGGTGCCGTCGGCGGTAAGAATCTGAGCGGTCAGCGTCGTCGCCATGCCCTCTTCGGGCATTTCGGCCAGCATATTGTCGAGCCTGTTGTCGGCGGTGATCGTGTCGTTCGCCGGCTCTGAGGAACAGGCGGCGAGCAGCGCCATGCTGGCGGCGAGGGCAGTGGCGGAAGCGAATGCGCGCATTTTTCTTCTCCGTGCGGTTGATCGGTTTGAAGGTGCCAATGAACGAGGCGCGCGCGAAGTTCCTTCGGCGGCCAACACAGCCCGGTTGTCAAGCCCGTTGTCAGCGCAATTCGCTTTGCCATTCGGCCATCTGGCGAGTGGTGCCGTCCAGCTGCGTTTCGCGCGCGATCATCCGGCGATAGGCGCCCGGACGCTGACCGAACCGCTTTCGAAACGCGTCGCTGGCGCGGCCTTCGTGATCGAGACCCACGGCTTCGGCGACCGCTGCGATCGGGCGCGGGTCCCCTGCCGACAGCCGCTCGCGCAATCGTTCCAGTCGCTGGTCGCGGATGTAGCGGGCGAGACCGCCCCATGACGCGAAATCGCGATAGAGCGTTGCGCGCGACAGGCCGAACCGCGCGACCAGCATGTCTGGGCCGAGCGCGGGGTCGGACAGCCGCTCTGCGATGAAGGCCCGCACCCGGTCGCGCCGCTCGGCATGCAGGCGATCATGGTCGAGCGTTTCACGCCACGGCGACGGGGTGAGCGCGACGCCCAGCAGATCGACGGTAACCCGACCGATCGCCATCAGCGACGCGGGCGACAGCAATCCGCCATGCCGCGCGAGCGATGCGATATGATCGGCCAGCAGGAATCCGCATATGCTCGGGACGATGTGGCCGTGCCACCCCTGCGCGCTGCCCGTCGCCGCGATCAGGCCGGTCCGCGCGAGGCTGAGGGTCAGCACATGCGCGTCGGGCGCGTGGTTGCGCATCGGGCGCAGCATGTCGATCATCAGGATATCGCCGGGGGCGACCCGGCGATATCCGTCGCCGACATCGCTGTGAAACTCGCCCCGAAGCACCAGGGTCAGCGTGAAATGATCGAACCCGTCGCGATTGGCGCGGCTGCCATCGCGGACATGCGCGACATCGGTGAGCCGTCGGTCGTACAGCAGCGCGCGGTCGAGCCGCCAGCCGCGCATCGCAACGGTGAAATCGGGTCCGGTCGCCATCGCATCGGCACCGCGGGCATAAAGCGCGTGATAGGCGTCGAACCGCTCCGCAACCGGCAAGGCCGCGCTGTCGAATCCCAGAAATGCGCGCGATTCCCGATCCACGGTCACTGCCTATTCGTGGCCGCCCGCGCAAACAAGTGCGCGGCGATCGCCAGCACGAACATCGCCGCGGCGACAATCGTCAGCGCGCGCGGCAATGCGGTTGCCGCATCGGCCCCTGCGTCGCTCAGCACGCCGGTCAGCGCCGGGCCGATGCCGAGTCCGACCAGGGTGATGGTGGCGAAGAAATAACCGTTGATGCGCGGCCGATCGGCGACCGGCGTTTCGCGCTGCAATCCGGCGAGCGCGGATACCGACGCGATGCCCAACGCCAGATTGGCGCTGCCGAGCAAGATCAGCGCCGCCATCGGGCGTGGCATCGCCGTCAGCAGAAGCAACGCCAAACCGGCAGCCGCAATCCCCAGGATCACGATTGCGGTCGGCGCAAGGCCACGCGGCGCAAGCCTGTCCGACAATCGCCCGCCGACCAGTTGCCCGGCTGGCGCGCTGACGAGCGTGACAATCCCGACCAGGATCGCGGCGCGCGCGGGTTCGATCCCGTGAAGCCGCGCGAGCAGTGTCGGAAACCAGATCGCCGTCGACTGGATCACCACTATGGCGGCGCAGGCCGCGACCACCAGCGATCCCTGGGCACGGGTCATGATGTGCAAGCGCGCGATGGGTTGGATGACGGCGCGCCGCTGTTGCCGGACGATCATGACGAGCAACGCCACCAGCAGCAGGGAATTGGGCAGCGCGGTCAGCAGGAACGTCGCCCGCCACGCCTGCGGCAGGCCGACCGGGGCCGCCATCGCGAACGCTCCGATCGCGGCGATGATCGCGCCGGCCGTCAGCGCCGCGCTGCTGCGTCCCATCGATGACGCCATGCTGAACCGGCTGGTCAGCCGACCGATGCGGACGGGATTTCCCGCCGATGAAATTGCCGAAACCGCTGCGGGGATGAATGCCGCCTGGCCGAATCCGACGACGATCTGCGCCGCCGCGAAATGCTCCGCACGGGTGGCATAGCCGATACCGATGATGCCGCCGGTCCACATCGCGACACCAGCGATCAGGAACGACGCCAGCGCCCGCCCCCTTGCCAGATGGCCGAAAAGGACCGCCCCTGCGGCATAGGCGATCGCGAACAGGCTGCCCGCAAACAGCCCGAAACCGGCATCCGAAAGCCCGAGTTCGCGCTTCAGGAAGGTCGCCCCGGCGGACGGCACGAACCGGTCGAAATAGGCGAGATAGACGCCGATCACGAGCAGCCAGGTCGCGCCGGGCGGTGGACGATCCGCGCTTATGGAGGGAGCGGCGCAGGGTGGCGCGGGTCGGTCGGTGGAAAGCGGGCGATCGGTCAGCACGCTTGCCCCCAAGCATCGTGCGTAATCCGACCGATCAAGCGACCGCCTTCCCCCCGACAAAGACACCTGAAACCAGAGATTATCCGTCCCCCGGCGCCAACGGGTTGGGTCGCGTACCCGTTGGCGACCGGAGGACGGATTCGAACGACACGCTGATGCATGACGGCCGATAAGCACGGTAAGCGGAATTGCCGATTATCGAGGCTTTCGGGGCCGCGACGATCCGCCATTCGAATCACCTGAGCCTTTATTACCCGATCGACCGTCCGAAAATTGTGATGGCGGAGTACGCCAATCGCGATTTTTCGAACTCCCAACCCCCCGGTTAAGTGTCGAGCCGATGAATATGCGGTCGAACCCGATCCGAAAATGCCCTTGCGTCTCAAAGTTGAGACAAGTCCTGCGGCCGCTGACTTACTCATTCGAAAAGCCGCTTGATTGAGACGATGGGGAAATTTCACCATCGAGGATTGCCCGATGGCGCGCCGCAAGGGACGACAGCCAGTCGGCAAAGGCCCGGACTTGGGCGAATCCCTGGGTCTCGCGGTGGGTCGTCAGCCAGAAGCTCCGCTGAATCGACAAATCGGGCAGGATCGCCGTCAGACCGGGTTCGGCGTCGCCGATAAAGCAGGGCAGGATGCCGATCCCCGCCCCGGCCGCAATCATCTTGGCCTGAGCATTGATGCTCGACGATCGCAGCGGCGGCGCGCGATCGACGGGCAGTTCGTCCACGTAACGCAGTTCGGGCGCGTACAGAATATCGGGGATATATCCGACCATCCGTCGCCCGTGCAGGTCGCGGGATGAAGATACCGGATGCGCCGCGATCTGCGCGGTCGCGCCGTATAGCCGCAATCGATAATCGGCGAGCTTGCGCACGATCAGCGGCCCGCGCCGTGGTCGCGCCAGCAGCACCGCCAGATCGGTTTCGCGCCTGCCCGGATTGAGGAAGCCCGAACTGGCGACCAGATCGACCTCGACGCCGGGATGCGCGTCGGCGAACTCGCCCAGATGGCGGCTGATGAACCAGGTGCCGAAGCCCTCCGCCACGCTGACCCGCACCGTGCCGCGCAAGGGCTGGCGGCCGCGCGTCGCTTCGCCGATTTCGCCCGCGATCCGCGCCATCGCTTCTGCCTTGTTGAGCAGGGCCTGGCCGGTCGGGGTGAGCAGCTGGCCTTCGGCGGTCTGTTCGAACAGTCGCTCGCCGATGCTGCGTTCCAGGCGGCGGATGCGGCGCCCGACCGTGGTCGCGTCGCTGCCGGTGGCGCTGGCGGCGCGCGCGATCTGGCCGGTGCGCGCGACGGCTAGGAAGAAGGGCAGGTCACTCCAGTCCATCCACCTGCATTATTGCAGGGCGCATCTGCACGTCCAGCGGTTGATTTGCAGTCGGGTTGCGCCGACACTCGACCCAAAGAATTTACAGGAGAGCGATGCGATGCGTGTGATCGACCATGTGATCGTCGGCCATTCCGGTGGCGGCAGCGCCCGGACCAGCGATGTGTTCGACCCCAATTCGGGTGCCGTCCAGGCCAAGGTGTCGTTGGGCGGCCAGGCCGAACTCGAAAAGGCAGTCGCCGCAGCGGAGGCCGCACAGCCCGCATGGGCCGCGACCAATCCGCAGCGGCGTGCGCGCGTGATGTTCAATTTCAAGGCGCTGGTCGAGAAGAACATGGACGAGCTGGCGCGGATGCTCAGCTCGGAACATGGCAAGGTCATCGCCGATGCCAAGGGCGATATCCAGCGCGGGCTGGAAGTCATCGAATTCTGCTGCGGCATCCCGCATGTGCTGAAGGGCGAATATACCCAGGGCGCAGGGCCGGGGATCGACGTATATTCGATGCGTCAGCCGATCGGCATCGGCGCGGGGATCACGCCGTTCAATTTTCCGGCGATGATCCCGTTGTGGATGTCGGGCGTCGCGATCGCCACCGGCAACGCGTTCATCCTGAAGCCCAGCGAGCGCGACCCTTCGGTTCCTGTCCGCCTCGCCGAACTGTTCCGCGAAGCCGGTCTGCCCGAAGGCATTCTTCAGGTCGTCCACGGCGACAAGGAAATGGTCGACGCGATCCTCGACCATCCGGCGATCGGTGCGATCAGCTTCGTCGGATCGTCCGATATCGCGCATTATGTCTATAATCGCGGGGTCGCTGCCGGAAAGCGGGTGCAGGCGATGGGTGGCGCAAAGAACCACGGCATCGTCATGCCTGACGCCGACCTCGACCAGGTGGTGAACGACCTGTCGGGCGCGGCCTTCGGATCGGCAGGCGAGCGCTGCATGGCGCTGCCGGTTGTGGTGCCGGTGGGCGAGGATACCGCCAATCGCTTGCGCGAGAAGCTGATCCCGGCGATCGAAAAGCTGCGCGTCGGTGTCTCCACCGATGACGAGGCACATTATGGCCCCGTCGTAAATGCCGCGCACAAGCAGCGCGTCGAGAACTGGATCCAGACTGGGGTGGACGAAGGCGCCGAGCTGGTCGTCGATGGGCGTGGGTTCAAATTGCAGGGGCATGAAGAGGGCTTCTTCATCGGGCCGTCGCTGTTCGATCACGTCACGCCGGAGATGAGCGCGTACAAGGAGGAAATCTTCGGCCCCGTCCTCCAGATCGTCCGCGCCAGGGATTTCGAGGAAGCCGTCCGCCTGCCCAGCCAGCATCAATATGGCAACGGCGTCGCGATCTTTACGCGAAACGGCCACGCCGCGCGCGAATTTGCCGCGCGCGTCAATGTCGGCATGGTCGGCATCAACGTGCCGATTCCGGTGCCGGTCGCCTATCACACGTTCGGCGGGTGGAAGCGGTCGGCGTTTGGCGACACCAACCAGCACGGCATGGAAGGCGTGAAGTTCTGGACCAAGGTCAAAACGATCACCCAACGCTGGCCCGACGGATCGCCCGATGGCAGCAACGCGTTCGTCATCCCGACGATGGGGTGACCAATTCCTCCCCCATCGGGGGAGCGGGACCATGCGAAGCATGGTGGAGGGGGCTTGCCGCAAGCGCCACGCTTGGGTCGCCCCCTCCGTCAGCCGCTGACGCGACTGCCACCTCCCCCGATGGGGGAGGATCTTGTAAAGGCTCCTTATGACCAACCAGTTCGACCTCACCGACGAGCAGCGCGAGATCCACGAACTTGCGCGCCGCTTCACCGCTGACCGCATCACCCCGCACGCCGCGGAGTGGGACGAAAAGCACATCTTCCCGCGTGACACGATCAAGGCCGCGGCCGAGCTTGGATTCGCCTCGATCTATGTCTCGGAAGAATCGGGCGGCATCAATCTCGGGCGGCTGGAGGCGGCGCTGATCATGGAGGCGATGGCCTATGGCTGTCCGTCGACCAGCGCCTTCATCTCGATCCACAACATGGCGTCGTGGATGATCGACCGCTTTGGCGGGCAGGCGGTGAAGGACAAGTACCTTCCGTCGCTCGTCACGATGGACCGCATCGCCAGCTATTGCCTGACCGAGCCGTCCTCGGGCTCCGACGCCGCCGCGCTCAAGACCCGCGCGGTTCGCGACGGCGACCATTATGTCGTCAACGGCACCAAGCAGTTCATCTCGGGCGGCGGCGAGAACGAAGTCTATGTGACGATGGTCCGCACCGGAGAGGATGGGCCGAAGGGCATTTCGTGCCTGGTGATCGAGAAGGACATGCCCGGCGTCAGTTTCGGCGCGCAGGAAAAGAAGCTCGGCTGGCATTCGCAACCGACTGCAGCGCTGGTGCTGGAGGATGTCCGTGTTCCAGCGGAGAACCTGGTCGGCGGCGAAGGCGAAGGGTTCCGCATCGCGATGATGGGCCTGGACGGCGGTCGGCTGAATATCGGCGCCTGTTCGCTGGGCGGCGCGCAACGCTGTCTGGACGAAGCGGTTGCCTATACCAAGGACCGCCAGCAATTCGGGAAGCCGATCGCGGACTTTCAGAACACCCAGTTCATGCTGGCCGACATGGCGACCGATCTGGAGGCGGCGCGGGCGCTGCTCTATGTTGCGGCGGCGAAAGTGACGGCGAACGCGCCCGACAAGACACGCTTTGCGGCGATGGCCAAAAGGCTGGCGACCGACAGCGGCTCGAAGATCGTCAACGACGCGCTGCAATTGCACGGCGGCTATGGCTATTTGCAGGACTATCCGATCGAACGCTTCTGGCGCGACCTGCGGGTGCATTCGATCCTTGAGGGCACCAACCAGGTGATGCGCATGATCGTGGGGCGTGACCTGACGCGGCAATAGTCCCAACCCCGCTCGTTTCGAGCGAAGTCGAGAAACGTGGGGGTGGGATCAGGTTTCTCGACTTCGCTCGAAACCAACGGAGTTTGGTATTTGACCCAGGACTTACTGATCGAAACCCAAGGCCCGATCGGCCGCATCCGCCTGAACCGCCCCAAGGCGATCCATGCGCTGACGACGGAGATGTGCGCTGCGGTCATCGACGCGCTCGATGGCTGGGCCGAAGACCCCGCGATCGAAGCCATCCTGATCGACCATGCCGACGGACGCGGTTTCTGCGCGGGCGGCGATATCCGCATGCTCGCCGACAGCGGTGCAGGCGACGGCGCGGCGGCGCGCGACTTCTTCCGCACCGAATACCGGATGAACCACCGGCTGTTTACCCACGCCAAGCCGATCGTCGCGTTCATGGACGGCATCACCATGGGGGGCGGCGTCGGCATTTCCCAGCCCGCGCGGTTTCGCGTCGCGACCGAGAACACCAAATTCGCCATGCCGGAGACGGGCATCGGCCTGTTTCCCGATGTCGGCGGCGGCTGGTTTCTGTCGCGACTGCCCGGCCGTGTCGGTCAGTATCTGGCGCTGACCGGCGCACGGATCGACGGGGCGGAGGCGTTGGCGCTCGGCCTTGCCACCCATTATCTGCCGAGCGACGCGCTGGATGAGGCCAAGCGCCGCATCGCCGACGATCCGCAGGCGATCGACGCGATCCTCAGCGCGCTTTCCATCACGCCGCCCGACGCGTGCATCCTCGCGAATCGCGACGCGATCGACCGGCTGTTCGTCTCCGACAAGCTGGAGGAAGTGTTTGCCGCGCTGGAAGCCGACGACAGTGAGTGGGCGCAGGCACAACTCGCGACGCTGAAGACCAAGTCGCCGCAAACGATGAAGGTCAGCTTGAAACTCCTGCTCGACGGCAAGTCGATGCCGACTTTCGAAGACGAGATGCGCCAGGAGTTCGCCGTTGCCTCGAAGGTCGTCCAGCGCCATGACTTCATCGAAGGCGTCCGCGCGGTAATCGTCGACAAGGACAATGCCCCGCGTTGGAACCCCGCCACGCCGGAGGACATCAGCGATCATCTGATCGACCAAATCTTCGCGCCGTTGTCGGCCGACCAGGAATGGTCGCCGAATTGAGGAAATGAACGCCATGACCGACTACGAAACCATTCTCGTCGAGCAGCGCGATCGCGTGACGCTGATCACGCTCAACCGACCGAAGGCGTTGAACGCGCTGAACGCGCAAGTCCTCGCCGACCTGCTCGACGCGCTGGCGGCGTTCGATGCCGATGCGTCGCAGGGGTGCGCTGTCATCACCGGCAGCGAGAAGGCGTTCGCGGCGGGGGCGGACATCAAGGAGATGCAGGAGATGGGCTTTGCCGACATGTTCGGCACCAACCATTTCGCGGGCTGGGAGCAGTTCGGGCGGACTCGGAAGCCGGTGATCGCCGCGGTGGCGGGATACGCGCTGGGCGGCGGGTGTGAGCTGGCGATGATGTGCGACTTCATCCTGGCCGCCGACACCGCCAAATTCGGCCAGCCGGAGATCAAGCTGGCGGTATCGCCCGGCATGGGCGGGTCGCAGCGCCTGGCGCTGGCGGTGGGCAAGGCCAAGGCGATGGAAATGTGCCTGACCGGGCGGATGATCGATGCCGAGGAAGCCGAGCGGGCGGGGCTGGTCGCGCGCATCGTTCCCGCCGCCGAGCTGGTCGAGGAGGCGGTGAAGACCGCCCAGACCATCGCGTCGATGGCGCCGCTGGCGGTGCTGGCGAACAAGGAAATGGTCAATGCGGCGTTCGAATTGCCCCTGGCCCAGGGCGTGCAGTTCGAGCGGCGGCTGTTCAACGGTCTGTTCGGGACCGAGGATCAGAAGGAAGGCATGGCGGCGTTCGTCGAGAAGCGCGCCGGCGACTGGAAGGGGAAATAACATGGCACGCGTCGGATTTATCGGGCTTGGCAATATGGGCGGCGGGATGGCCGCGAACCTGGCCAAGGCGGGGCATGACGTTCGCGCGTTCGACCTGTCGGCAGAGGCGCTGGAGCGGGCCGAGAAGGCCGGGTGCCTGCCGGTCGCCAGTGCGGCGGAGGCGGCGGAAGGGGCCGAGGCGGTGATCACCATGTTGCCCGCCGGGACCCATGTCGAGGCGGTCTATGCCGAGAGCGTGTTCGGGGTGGCCGATACCGCGGCGGTGCTGATCGACTGTTCGACCATCGACGTTGAGACCGCCAAGCGCGTGGCAGAAGCGGCGGCGGCGAAGGGGCTGACGGCGGTCGATGCGCCCGTATCCGGCGGGATCGCGGCGGCCAATGCGGGATCGCTGACCTTCATGGTGGGCGGCTCCAACGCCGGGTTCGAGCGGGCCAAGGCGTTTCTGGACGATATGGGCAAGGCGGTGATCCATGCCGGGGGCAATGGCGCGGGTCAGGCAGCCAAGATCTGCAACAACATGCTGCTGGGCGCGACCATGATCGCGACGTGCGAGGCGTTCGCGCTGGCCGAGAAACTGGGCCTCGACCCGCAGACCTTTTACAATATCTCCTCGGTGTCGTCGGGGCAGAGCTGGTCGATGACGTCGTACTGCCCGGTCGCGGGCGTGGGGCCGGAAAGCCCGGCGGACCGCGACTTCGCGGGCGGATTTGCGGCGGCGCTGATGCTCAAGGATTTGAAGCTAGCGATGGAAGCGGCGCAAGGATCGGGCGTGGACACGCCGATGGGCAAGCGCGCGGCGGAATTGTACGGCGCGTTCGTCGACGGCGGACAGGGCGGCGTGGATTTTTCGGGGATCATTCGGACGCTTTGATCGGGGGCGGCGTGCGCGCCTCGCCAGCCCCCTCAATTGCTCGCGCCGCTTTACAGCGCCCGGAATAGCCCGCTCATCGCTGCCCAGGCGCGTTCGGCCTGCGCCTGGTCGTAAGCCGGGCTGTCGAGCACCGTCCAGCCGTGGTCGGCGGGATAGACTTCCACCGTCGCCGTCCGTCCGGCCGCATCGGCAGCCGTTTTGAACGCCGTCTTGTCGTTCGGCGCCTTTGCGTCGTCGTCCTGCGCCACCGCGATGTGATAGCTGGCGCGCGTGCGGGCCAGCAGCTTGTGGGGGCTCGTCGGCTCTTCGCCGCGCACCAGCCCGCCGCCGTGCAGCGACACCGCCGCGCGCACCCGCGCCGGGACTGCGGCGGCGCTGAACACCGTGAACGGCCCGCCCATGCAATAACCATGCGTGCCGACCCCGCGCCGAACATCGACCGACGCCTGGCGGTCGAGCCACCCGATCGCCGCGGCCGCATCGCGCATCACGGCTTCCGGGGTCAGTTGCTTGCGCCACGGCCCGACCTTCTGGAACCCGCCGTCTGCGGCGAACCCCGCGAAATCCTTGAACTGATCCGATGGCACCGCCCGGTAATAGGGATTGACCACCAGCACCGCATGGCCCTGCCGCGCCAGCCGTCGCGCCATCTCGCGAAACGCCTCGCGTACCCCGGCAATATCGGGCCAGGTCAGGATCGCGGCATAACGACCGCTTGCCGGGCGTACGAAGAACGCATCCATCGTCCCGTCCGGCGTCGCAAAGCTGACCATTTCCTCGGTCAGTCCCTCCGCATCGCCGCCGGTGCCGCCCGCCATCGGCGTGCACGCCGCCACCGCGCCAGCCGCGCCAAGCAACGCGAACTGGCGCCGGTTCATCGTCCAGTCGAAGCCTTGTTCGCCCAGCGCCTTCATCTGCCGATCGTCACACATCGCACCGTCTCCCGTTCGCCCGGCCAGCAGCCGCGACCGGCTCGCAGCTTAGCCGCAAGCCGCGCTGCCGCAAGCATGATGCGGAAAAGGGGCCGTCAACTGCGCTGGCCGCTCGCGAGCCTCGCGCGCCTCACGCGGCGGGTCAGGGCATGCGATTGACCAATGGAGTGTCGGTCAGACTGCCTTGGATCCTGTCCGTCAAAACCGCCGTGTTTCATGCGCGCGCGCCCGGCGCACCGCATGGTCACCGCCTAGCAACGATCGATCGCGAATGACCGCCACGACCATCGCGATCAGTGCCGGAATTGCCCAGAAGCCGGACAGGGTTTCGTAAATCTGGGGAATATCATTCGGAAACAACAAGCGCGCTTTTGACGTTGCGACGCCGACCACATGAAATCCGGCGAACCAGATCGGCCAGAATGATTGCGAACGTGCAACGAAACAGAGAGCGACGGCCAACAGCATGCCGTCGATCAAAAGGACCGCCAGAGCATAATCGTCGATCGCAAGGGTCATGAAAGCCAACAAGGTGGCAAGCGCGGCGAGGAGCACGAAATGAATGAAAATCCGTGCCTCTCGCCCGCCATAAAGCATTACCAGACTATAACTGGCGATCATGAATGACCAGAAAACGAGCGCTACCAACATAGTCCGGCTTTGAACGCGCTAGTCGATCATTTCAAGCGACGCGGAGTTCATCGGGCGCAGTCCGCCGGGGCAACCGAATGATGTGGTTTCAAGATTACTGCTTGCCTGGATACGGGTCAGTTCTCGTACGGCAACCACCATATTACCGCGACTGGCTGCCAGACCATTGATTCCATGCGCCAGATTTTCCAGCAGGCTCTGCGTAGCGGCGATCGGCAACCGCGAGTCCGCAGCGGCTTCAATGATGCTGGCGCACATCCGCGATTGCGCGGCCAGAGCGTTGTCCAAAGCCGCCACCGATGTCTGTGTATCGTTCGCCACAACGTCACCCACCGCATGTTTGATTTCGTACATGTCGTTCCTCTGAACTTGGCTGGATTGCCTGTGTTCAAAATTACGAGGGGCGGTTTATGTGAAAAGATGAACTATACCCGCAATGGTCATAACGATCGCTGCCATGACCATCGTTCCCAGCAACGCAACGAGCATGACTTGCGAATACCGCCTGGCGATCGACCCTCGGTTTAGTTGCCCGCCAATCGGCGGCAACCATCGACGAGAAGCGTCGCTGCGGCCCGCGATATCTCCGCTCAGCAATCGCACGGCGTCCGCGCGCGAACGAACCCCCAGCCGCTCCATCGCAGCCTGGATGTGATTATCGACGGTGGAAGGACTAAGGTTCAGCGCGCGTGCAATTTCTTTGGACGTGTGTTGCCGGGCTACCAGCTCCATGCACTGGCGCTGGCGCTCACTGAGCAGACCAAGGAGGCGCTCTGTCTTGTCCATTCCGGACTGGTATCAAATGATACCGCGCGCGTCATGGTCAAATGACCGATGCTAGGCATTACCCAGGCAACTACCTGATTCGCCATCTCCAGTAGCAAAACGAGCGCTGGCGGTGAGAGATTCGATCTCGCGAACAGGCGGATTAGCCATTGCTCCGGGGGGTTCACGACGGCGGGGGCGTCGTGTGAACTGCTATCCGTCAGGGTAACCTGACCCGCCGAAACCCAATCGCACGTCGCGGGGCGGTCGCCGCCGCCCCGCGACGACCTATCGTCGACGCGCTCCCCTCGAAACTCTCGCTGCGCACCCCTATCTCCCCTCTGGCCCCTCCGTCAGAACAAAGCTAGAACCCCCGCATGAGCCTTACCCACATCTCCGTCCGCGGCGCGCGCGAGCATAATCTCAAAGGCGTGGACATCGACATCCCGCGCGATACGCTGACGGTCATCACCGGCCTGTCGGGCAGCGGCAAATCGAGCCTCGCCTTCGACACCATCTATGCCGAGGGGCAGCGCCGCTACGTCGAATCGCTCTCGGCCTATGCACGCCAGTTCCTGGAGATGATGCAGAAGCCCGATGTCGAGCATATCGAGGGGCTGAGCCCCGCGATCTCGATCGAGCAAAAGACCACCAGCCGCAATCCGCGCTCGACCGTCGCCACCGTCACCGAAATCTACGATTACATGCGGCTGTTATGGGCGCGGATCGGCATCCCCTATTCGCCCGCGACCGGAGAGCCGATCAGCGCCCAGACCGTCAGCCAGATGGTCGACCGCGTCCTCGCGCTCCCCGAAGGCACCCGCCTCTACCTCCTCGCCCCCGTCGTTCGCGGCCGCAAGGGCGAGTATAAGAAGGAACTGGCCGAGTGGCAGAAAGCGGGCTTCACCCGCGTCCGCATTGATGGCGAACTCTATGAAATCGACGAAGCCCCTTCGATCGACAAGAAATACAAGCACGACATCGAGGTCGTCGTCGACCGCCTGGTCGTCCATGCCGACATCGCCACGCGCTTGGCCGAAAGCTTCGAAGCCGCGCTGAAACTCGCCGACGGCCTGGCCTATGCCGACCTCGTCGACGCGGTCGTCCCCGGCCGCGAGGACGAAGCGTCCGATGCAGGTGCGATGAAGGGCGCGGGCATCCCCCCCAACCGCATCGTCTTCTCCGAACGCTTCGCCTGCCCGGTCTCGGGCTTCACCATCGCCGAGATCGAGCCCCGCCTCTTCTCCTTCAACGCCCCCCAGGGCGCCTGCCCCGCGTGCGACGGTCTGGGCGAGCGGATGGAATTCGACGCCGACCTCGTCGTCCCCAACCACGACCTCACCATCAAAAAGGGCGCGGTCGTCCCCTGGGCCAAATCGAACCCGCCCAGCCCCTATTACATGCAGGTATTGGGCTCGCTCGCGCGCGCCTATGACTTCAGCCTCGACACCGCGTGGAAGGATCTCGCCCCCGAACACCAGCAGGTCATCCTCCACGGCACCCGCGGCAAGCCCGTCACCCTCACCTTCGTCGACGGCCGCAAGTCGTATGACGTCAAGAAACCCTTCGAAGGCGTCATCGGCAACCTCAACCGCCGCCTGCTCCAGACCGAGAGCGCCTGGATGCGCGAGGAACTCTCCAAATATCAGGCGTCCCACGCCTGTGAGACCTGCCACGGCGCCCGCCTCAAACCCGAAGCGCTCGCGGTAAAGGTCGCCATGCGCGATATTTCCAGCGTCACGCGCCTGTCGGTGGTCGACGCCCTCGCCTGGTTCGCCGAACTCCCCGCGCAGCTCACCGGCCAGCAGGCGGAGATTGCCCGCGCCATCCTGAAGGAGATCGACGAGCGCCTCGGCTTTCTCAACAATGTCGGGCTCGACTATCTCAACCTCAACCGCACCTCCGGCACCCTGTCGGGCGGCGAGTCCCAGCGCATCCGCCTCGCGTCGCAGATCGGCTCCGGCCTGTCGGGCGTCCTCTATGTCCTAGACGAACCCTCGATCGGCCTGCACCAGCGCGACAACGACATGCTGCTCGCAACGCTGCGCCGACTGCGCGATCTCGGCAACACCGTGCTGGTGGTCGAACATGACGAGGATGCGATCCGCACGGCAGACTACGTCATCGACATGGGTCCGGGCGCGGGCGTCCATGGCGGCGAAATCGTCGCCCACGGCACGCTCAAGACCATCCTAAAATCGAAGAAATCGGTCACCGCCGATTACCTCAACGGCACCCGCGCCGTCCCCATCCCCGCGAAGCGCCGCAAGGGCAATGGCAAGAAGGTCACCGTCCACAACGCCACCGCCAACAACCTGACCGGCGTCACCGCGTCGATCCCGCTCGGCACCTTCACCTGCATCACCGGCGTATCGGGATCGGGCAAGTCGAGCTTCACCATCGACACGCTCTACGCCGCCGCCGCCCGCGCGCTGAACGGCGCGCGCATCCTCGCGGGCAAGCACGACAAGGTCGACGGGCTCCAGCATCTCGACAAGGTCATCGACATCGACCAGTCGCCGATCGGCCGTACCCCCCGATCCAACCCCGCGACCTATACCGGCGCCTTCACCAACATCCGCGACTGGTTCGCGGGGCTCCCCGAAGCACAGGCGCGCGGCTACAAACCCGGCCGTTTCAGCTTCAACGTAAAGGGCGGCCGCTGCGAAGCCTGCACCGGCGACGGCTTGCTAAAGATCGAGATGCACTTCCTCCCCGACGTCTATGTGACGTGCGACGTCTGCCACGGCGCGCGCTACAACCGCGAAACGCTGGAGGTGAAGTTCAAGGGGATGAGCATCGCCGACATACTCGACATGACGGTCGAGGACGCGGTCGAATTCTTCAAGGCCGTCCCCCCCATCCGCGACAAGATGGCGATGCTGGCCGAAGTGGGCCTCGGCTATATCAAGGTCGGGCAACAGGCGACGACGCTCTCCGGCGGCGAAGCCCAGCGCGTCAAACTCGCCAAGGAACTCGCCCGCCGCGCCACCGGCAACACGCTGTATATTTTGGACGAACCCACCACGGGGCTGCATTTCGAGGATGTGAGGAAGCTGCTCGAAGTGCTCCACGCGCTGGTCGAACAGGGCAACTCGGTCGTCGTGATCGAGCACAACCTCGACGTCATCAAGACCGCCGACTGGATTCTCGACCTCGGGCCGGAAGGCGGCGTGAAGGGTGGGGAGATTGTTGCGGAGGGCGTCCCCGAAAAGGTAGCCGCCGAACCAAAGAGCTTCACGGGCCGCTATCTCGCACCGCTGTTGCAGCGCGCGACCGGGGACGAGCCTGTCCTGAGCGAAGCCGACGCGTAAGCGTCGGTGGTGGCGAAGGGCCGGAGGAGGAGGTGAAAAAGCCGCAGAGCTTTACCGGGCGGTATTTGGCGCCGTTGTTGGGGGTGAAGGAGGCTGTGGCGGCGGAGTAGAATTATGGCTTCAAGACTTGAAGCTCTGGGAAGTAGCCTGTCATCCGATTGACGTCTGAGGTTATTAGCGGCGCGCCTTCAACGTCGGCATGAGCACCGATCACAAAATCGGGTAACACATTGTTCTTAGGGCCGGCATTTTGTTCTCTGTAGGTTTTGTATGCCTTGCCAGCACGAAAAAGTCCTGCGGTAGGGCATCGAACCAATGACAAGTCTAGTGATCTGACCACTTGCTCCGCGTCATCAACGGTATCCATGGCGACCGAAAGTTCGGCGAATACCATATCCGTTATCAACACGCGCCCTCGCGCTTTAGCTTCGTTGATGAGATTAGTACAAATTCCTCCGCGATTTGGGTCAGCGTTGAGAATATCTACAATAACATTGGTATCGACGAATGTTGCCATTAGCCCCTCGTGATTTTCATAAGGTCTTCCGCTGACATTTTCGGATTGATGTTCAAAGCCTTAAGGTGCGCCAATGCATCTTGCGTACGATTTCTTACGTAGCTTTCAACATCGAAATCTGAAGGTGGGCCTAACTCTTCAAAACCAGCTACGTATCGGGCGAGCATGGCGCAGGCTTGAGGGACAGCTTTAGAGAGCGTTGCGTCAAGCGGGTCCACCATAACCCACGGCTCATTAGATCCGAGATACTGGTTGATGTGAGGAATTAGGATCTGTTGGCGTTGATGAACGTATTCGACCGACCACCGATTGATGCCGCCGCATGCAGCGTATAATTTGCACAGGGGCTCGATCGCCAAAGTTCGGTCGAGGCTTGCTATTCCACTAAGACGGTCAAACCGAGAGCGATTCAGTCCGTCGATAAGGTCGTCCACTGACAATTCTGCGTTAAGTGCATGGCGTTCTGCAGACACCCTATCCAGCACAAGAAAAGTAGCATCCGCCCAAAGGCGAGTAACTTTTCCGTCTGAGAGACGGCTCAAACCACCGACCTTGAACATATAAGATAAGTTTGTTGCAAGTTTTCGAGATGTTTCACCCGTGTACCGAGGTGAGGATTTTATAAATCTCTCAATGTCATCAGCGTTTACCGAAGCTGTATCCCATTTTAGTTCGGTGGCCACGCGCTCGGTAATATAAAAGAATGCCCACGTCGCAGGGTACTTCTGCCATGCCTCCGCGCCCTTCCAACTACCAACATAGCTGGTGTTAAAAGCCAGCAACGCTAGAGCATCGAAGTCTTTATCGTGATCTCGAGTGAGAGCACTATAAGCCAACTCATCAATTAAGACGACACTTTCGCCATCGACTATGTCGTTGAGTAGGAAAAAATTCAAAGGAATAAAGTCTGGCCGTCCGAGGCTCGAAATACGTCGCCGGAACTCGGTTCGAGACACCGGCTCAATTCGTCCGTCAAACCCAACCCGGATAGCCTCATGAAGGTTGCGCAGGCCCTCATGAGAACGGCCCCACGAGAAATTCTTTGTAAAACTCCCGGGTCGCCATTGTGCATCAAGTTGAAGCATGACTTGTCCTTAGATCACTCTGCGGCTTCTGCTAGATCCAAATCCCCCGCCCGAGAATTATAAGAATATGTGTCCCATTCAATCTCATAGTCATCAGCTTGGTTCCCCCAACTCTCCCAACCAGGCCGCGAACCCCGTGCGAACAATTCGATGCGCTCCGCAGGACTGCACCGCTCAATAATATCATAAAGCTCGTCCGGTTTACGACTATGTTCCCGCTTCCGGGTCGCCAACAAGTTCACCTGACTTCGCGCCGGGGCGAGAGTTCGGGCCTTTTTCCCTCGTACGCCGAAAAGACATAGTTCCGTGACATTTCGAAAGTAAAATCCAACACCCCTCCCGTCAGATCCACCATCTTTACGGGTCTTGTGCCAAACAATATTCGACTTGTAGTTAAATCCCCACGCTTCCATCACCGCCAGCCCGTCTGGAAGGAGTGCATTCGGCACCCAAAGATATAGATGAGAAGGATCTGCTGCCACATCTGCCACGGGCATCTCCTTGATCTCTGACAGAGACATTGTTCCATACCGTGAAAGCCGCCGATGTTCGGGCGCGATTTTCCCAGTCCGATTTTGGAAGCGCCAAGGGGGGTCGGCCAGGATAGTTGAAAATTTGCGACCGGCCAAACCGGATGCAAATTCGTCGGCAACTGACTGAGACACTCAATTCGCTCCAATCCGGCAAGGAATGTGCGTTCTTCGCACACGGCGCTTGCAACGTGGCCTACCGCTAAAGCCATTATGTGCCAAACGCTAGCATCGAACCGTGGCGGGCCGACGCGGGAGTGGATCCCGCGTCGTCAGTCGGGGCTTTGCCCCCGCTGGCCGGCCGAAACCGCGCCTTCGCGCGGCCTCTTGCTTAGCTTCGCTAACCAAATCGGTAGTTTCGGCTTTCCCGGCATATCTACCCGGTCCTTCTTTCGCGAAAAGGACGCATCCCATGCCGAACGCGCTTGCCAGGCAACAGGTCGCACGCGCCGCCGCGCCCATCCGCGGCGTCGCCGATCATGCCGCCACCCACCCCGCCCCGACCATCGCTGACGAGTGGCAGGCGCATGTCGATGCCGGGCGGATCGGCAACCGTCCGCCGATGCCGCCCGCGATTCGCGCCAATCTCGCCCGCACCGAAGCCCTGTTCGCCTCCCTCGCAGCGGAGCGTTGTCGGTGACACGCCGATCTTGAAATGGGTGCGCGGCGATCGTTTCATTGAACGAACCGTTCGACGAACGTTTCGCGATGGATGGCGATGGCGAGCGGACAGTGCGACGCGCGCTCGATTGCACTCGCACAGCCGCGTGCCGGTGGCCCGGACCCGTGATGTCAGCCTTGGAAACCGGCTGACCGCGCGCGTCGGCCTTGCTACACGCGCGGCCAGATGCTCGATGAAGAAGGGGGCAGGGATGAAACCGACAGTTGCAGTTGCGATCGGTGCGGCGACCCTGCTCCTATCCGCTTGCGCCTCCCGCCCCGATTACCACCCCGTCTCCGATACGCCCGTCCGCATCGGCAAGCCCTATACGATCCGCGGCGTGACCCATGTGCCGCGGGCCGAGCCGGGGTATGACGTGCTGGGCTATGCCAGCTGGTACGGAAACGAGAGCGGGAATCAGACCGCCAACGGCGAGCGGTTTCGGCCCGGCTGGGTGACGGCGGCGCACAAGACACTGCCGCTGCCGACCTATGTCGAGGTGACGGCGCTAGATACCGGGCGGACGATCCTGGTGCGGGTCAACGATCGCGGGCCGTTTTCGCGCGGGCGGATCATCGACCTGTCGCGCGGGGCGGCGGAACAGCTGGGCATTCGGGCGGCCGGCCATGCGGCGGTGCGGGTGCGCGCGGTTGAGCCGAGCGAACGCGACCGCAAGCGGCTGCGCGAAGGCAAGGCGGCGGCGGAGCGACCCCGGATCGACGGACGCGTGCTCGACCATCTGCGCGGTCAGTTCGAAAGCGGCTTGCACTCCGGGCAGATCGAGCGGCAATGAGGGGCGCGGAATAACGGTTAATTGGGGTATTTACCGTGCCGATGATATATCTGCATTAACCTGGGGGCGTTATCTTGACCGACATGATCGATCCCGCGACGATTCCCGATACGCGCACCGGCACGCCGGTCGCGGTCGGATTGGGCGAGACCCAGCGGCAGCGGGCGATGATCGACGCGCTGTTCGCCGCCGGTCTCGACGGCGATCCGCTGGCGAGCCTGCATCCCGCGATCGACCGGTCGCTGGCCATGACCGGCATCGGGCTGTGGCAATGCTGCCTGGCCACCGAAAGGCTGCGCTGGAGCCAGGGGGTGTGGGATTTGTTCGCGATGGAGCGCGGCGAGGAACCGTCGCGCGGGCTGACGGTCGCGCACTACCTGCCCGAATCGCGGATCGAACTGGAAAGACTGCGGTCGCAGGCGATCGCGTCGGGGGGCAGTTTTCGCATGGACGCACGCATCATCGACGCGCGCGGCGAACTGCGCTGGATGAGGATATCGGCGCTGGTCGACACGTCCGGGCCGACCGCGCGGCTGCACGGGGTCAAGCAGGACATCACGGCCCAGCGCAGCGCAACCTGAACACCGCCACCCGCGTTGTCCCGGCTGGTACAGCGGGAGAGCGATGTGACGCAGGGCAGTCGGGTTTGGGATGTGGAGCGGTTGAGGCCGCTGCTCGAAGAGATCGTCGCCGATGTGCGGCGATGCGCGCCCGGCCTGTATGACAAAGCCGTCGCAGCGGCCGAGAACAAGGACAAAAAGCCCCCGAACAAGGGCGATTTCGACCAGTTCGGGATTGCGGTGTTAACCCGCGATGGCGAGATGGCGGCGGCGGGCAATGCCGGGGTCGCCTTTCCGATCCAGTCGATCTCCAAATTGTTCGCGCTCGAAGTGGCGCTGGCGGGACTGGGTGAGGCATTGTGGGACCGCGTCGGGCGCGAGCCGTCGGGCGATCCGTTCAATTCGATCATCGACCTGGAGCGGATGAAGGGAATCCCTCGCAATCCGTTCATCAATGCGGGTGCGCTGGTGGTGTGCGACGCGCTGGTGTCGCTGGCGACGCGCCGCCCATCGTTGCAGGTCGTGGATTTCGTGCGCGAAATGCTGGACGGCGACAACATCGAGCTGGACGAGGGCGTCGCGGGCAGCGGCAGGACCGGCGGGCATCTGAACCGATCGCTGATGAGCATGGCCAAGCACCACGGCAATCTCGACAACGACCTGGACGCGGTGATGGACGCCTATGCCACGCAATGCGCGATCCGTCTGGACGCGCGGGGGCTGGCGCGCGCCGGGCGCTTTTTGATGCACGACGATGCGGGCGAGGGGCCGGACGATGATCGCGGCGTCGCGGCGGCGAAACGCGCGCGGCGGATCATGGCGCTGATGATGCTGTGCGGCCAATATGACGGGTCGGGGGACTTTGCCTACCGCGTCGGCTTGCCAGCCAAATCGGGGGTAGGGGGCGGGATTCTCGCCATCGCCCCGCACCGCGCGTCGGTCGCGGTATTCTCCCCCGCGCTCGACCCGATGGGGAATAGCTGGCTGGGGACGTTGGGTCTCGAAATGCTTACCGACCGCACCGACTGGTCGGTGTTCGGAAGCGTGCGGACGCTGGGCTAAGCCGCCGTTAAGCCCGGATGCGATAAGGCGGGCTTTATCGCGCGCGCGTCCGGCGTTAGGCTGGGCGGATCGTCGCCCCTGTGGAGCCTGCCCTGTGATGTCGCCGCGTTTTTGCCTGTTGTTGCTCCCCCTGGCGCTCGCGGCGTGCGGTGGGCTGACCGAGGAGGAGCGGCGCGCCGCGATGGGCGGCGCGGCGGTGCCCGACGCGGGCGCGGCGGAGCGCGCGGCGGCGGCGTCGGAGGATGCCGATGCGCGGCGTCGCGAAGCGGCCGAGCGCGCCGAACTCGCACGCGCCGAAAAGGCCAAGGCCGAGGCGGATCGCCGCGCGGAACTGGTGGCGCTCGCCGCCCAGCAGCGCGCGCGGGCCGAATTTCCCGAAGGCGTCGACGAACTGGTGACGAGGGGTGAGGACGGCCCGGTGCTGGTGCGCGGCAACCCGCGCGACGACGAATGGGAAGAGCGGCGCTGGGCCGAAGCCGAGGATCGCCGTGCGCGCGCGATGCGCGACCGCGCCGATCGCTACGAGCGTCGCTACGAACGCGAAGCGCGCGCACGCGAGCGTCGCGAGGACCGGCTGCGCGAGCGCGGCTATTACGAGGAACGTTATGCCGACGAACGCTCGATGTCCCGGCGCGGGGCCGATGCGCGGCTGCGCGAAATGCAGCGCCGGAACCGCGAAATCCTGCGTGTCGAAAATGTGCCGCATGTCGATGATGCCAATGGATATCGCTGGTAGTTTACCCGGTTAGTTGACGGTATTTTTGCGAGCAGCGTGCCTGCCGCTAAACGCTTTCGAAACCGCGATCGTCATAATCGGCGATGATGGATGCGCTTTTTACTCCGGGTCTAGCGTTCTTATGCGGCGTCAATTGCTGGACGATCCTGCGCTTCTGGCAGGACAAGCGAAGCGCGACCGCAGGGCATCGCCGCATTCCGGAAGCCGACCTGCTGTGGCTGGCGCTGATCGGCGGATCGCCAGGCGCATTCGCAGCTCGCAGCCTGTTCCGACATAAAACGCGCAAAGAGCCGTTTTCGACGCGGCTTCAGATGATCGCGTCGCTTCAAATAGGGGCGCTGATCGGATTGGCCGTCACCTTTTGGTGAGCCGCCGCTGCCGTTACCGAAACGGCAGGATGCTTTCATACTGCTGGCGGTCGGGGGCACCGGGGACGGTCACCCCGTTTCTGAGCAGGAAGGCGTGGCGGACGATTTCGGCCTGTTGCTCCAGACCGTAGCGGCGGAGCGGCCAGCCCGGTTTGACGGTATAGTGATAGCGGCAAAAGGGATGGCGGGCGAGGGGCAGGCAGACGCCCGCCTGATGCTGCCACACATGCGTCATCTCATGAATGAAATGGCCCTGAAGCGACAGGCTGGCACAGCCGAAATCGTCGCAATAGGCGGGGCTTTGCGGGTGGAAATGGATGGTGCCGGTGGGGGCCATCGTCACTCGTTTCGGCTGGAAGAACGCCCATTTGTGGTTGGCGATGCGGGCTGCGGAATAGTCGATCGCGGTGCCGAACACGCTGCGCGCGAGGTCGATTTCGGCTGGGGTCAGAATGCGTTTTGCCATTGGGGTAGATGTGCGGCGGCGCGGGCGGGTGTGCAAGGTGTTGGTGCTGCTGTCCGGTCGTCATTGCAAGCGGAGCGAAGCAATCCAGCGTTGTGCGTGGGACACTGGATTGCTTCGCTGCGCTCGCAATGACGCTTTTGGGCGTAAGGTTTGGGGCGTAATCTAGAGCGCGAACCCGACAACGAAACGGCCGCCCGGCTGGAGAAGCCGGACGGCCGCAGATGCCTCACCCCCTACAGAGGGGCAGTCGGGCGCGTCGTTACGACGCGCTGGGGGCGAGGAAACCGCTCAATTCTTCTTTCGAGACACCCGAGCTGTTGTCGGCATCGGCCTGTGCGAATGCCTGACCGATCCAGCTCTGCGTTTCTGGCGCATCGGGCTGGATATTGGGTTCGCTTGCCGAACGCAGCGCCACCATCCACTCGCCGAACTGTTCTTCGTTCAGCTCGCCGGTCGAATCCTTGTCGTAGGTCGCAAACTGGGTTTCGACGAGCTGTTCGATCTGCTCGGGCGTTGCCGCCTGGCTGGTCGATGCATCGGCGCTGAGCGTCGATTCCGCCTCTGCCTGAACATCGCTTTCGGGCGCAGGGGTCATGGTCTGGTCAGGTGCGGGCACAGTGTCCTGCGTCATCGGTACGTCCTGTCCACCAGTCGCGTCCTGAACCGGCATGTCCTGGGCAAGTGCAGGCGAAGCAATGGCCATTGCACCGGCAAGAAAAGCATATTTCAACATCGGATTTCTCCTGTTATGGGCGGAACACACTGGGAGGAGTGCTCCTTGGAAACTGTGGCGTGATTGTCACGCCGCAAGTAGATTATGGGGTATTAAATGCTCCAAACCATGATTTGTCCCATCCACTAGCCCCTGCTAAGGCGCAGCTCGTCGCGGACTCGATCGATTCCTGCGATGAATCGATATTCAGCTTGTCAGAAAACGAGGTTGCTCGATGGTCCCCCGCTATGCCCGCCCCGACATGGTCGCCATCTGGGAACCGGCCACGCGCTTCCGCATCTGGTTCGAGATCGAAGCCTATGCCGCGCAGGCGATGGGGCAGGTGGGGATGATCCCGCAGACAAGCGCCGACGCGATCATGGCGGTTCTGGAGAATGACACGCTGGGCGAGATCGATGTCGAGCGGATCGACGCGATCGAGGCGGTGACCAAGCATGATGTGATCGCGTTCCTGACCTGGGTATCGGAAAAGGTCGGACCCGATGCGCGCTTCCTGCATCAGGGGATGACCAGTTCGGACGTGCTGGACACCGCGCTGGCGGTGCAATTGGGACGCGCGGCGGACCTCTTGATCGCCGATCTCGACAAATTGCTCGAAGTGCTGAAGCGCCGCGCGATCGAGCACAAGCTAACCCCCACCATCGGCCGCAGCCACGGCATCCATGCCGAGCCGGTGACGTTCGGGCTGAAGATGGCGCAGGCCTATGCCGAGTTCGCGCGCAACCGCGAGCGGCTGGTGGCGGCGCGCAAGGATGTCGCCACCTGTGCGATTTCGGGCGCGGTAGGGACGTTCGCCAATATCGATCCGCGGGTGGAAGCGCATGTCGCGGCCAAGCTGGGGCTGTCGGTCGAGCCGGTATCGACCCAGGTGATTCCGCGCGACCGCCATGCGATGTTCTTCGCGACGCTGGGCGTTATCGCATCGTCGATCGAGCGGCTGGCAACCGAAGTGCGCCATTTGCAACGGACCGAAGTGCTGGAGGCGGAGGAATATTTTTCGCCCGGTCAAAAGGGCTCATCGGCGATGCCGCACAAGCGCAACCCGGTCCTGACCGAGAATCTGACGGGTCTGGCGCGGATGGTGCGTGGCTATGTCACGCCCGCGCTGGAGAATGTCGCGCTATGGCACGAACGCGACATCAGCCATTCGTCGGTCGAACGCTATATCGGGCCGGACGCGACGATCACGCTCGATTTCGCCTTGGCGCGGCTGACGGGGGTGATGGACAAGCTGGTCATCTATCCCGAGCGGATGCAGAAGAATCTCGACCGCATGGGTGGCCTCGTCCATTCGCAGCGCCTGCTGCTGGCGCTGACGCAGGCCGGGGTCAGCCGCGAGGACGCCTATACGCTGGTTCAGCGCAACGCCATGAAGGTATGGGAATCGGACGGCGCGTTGTCGCTGCTCGATCTGCTCAAGGCCGATCCGCAAGTGACCGCCGCGCTGTCCGAGGCGGAGATCGAGGACAAGTTCGATCTCGGCTATCATTTCCGTCAGGTCGATACGATCTTCGCCCGCGTGTTCGGCGAATGAAACAGGCGCATCGACGGCTGCGCGAGGCCACAGCCCGCGCGCACGAGGCGGTCGATGCGGTGTTCGGCGGATATGACCTGACCGATCGCGACGGCTATGTGCGGTTCCTATCGGCCCATGCCGCGGCGATGGTGCCGCTGGAGGCGGCGCTGGATGCCGCGGGGGCGGAGCGCGTGACGGCGGATTGGGAGATGCGCAAGCGCGGGGATCTGATCCTTGCGGACTTGGCGGCATTGGGGAGCAACCGCGCTCAGGCTGGGCCTGACGAAGCCGGGTGGATTTCAACACCCATCGACACGCTCAGGGTGAGCGCGGAGCGCGGGGCGGGGGCGGCGGATCTGCTCCCCACCCTCGCGGGCGTCCTCTACGTCGTCGAAGGCTCCCGCCTGGGCGGCAAATTTCTCGCCAGACGCGTGCCGGCGGAATTTCCCAAATCTTATCTTGATGCACATCAACCATCTGGGAACTGGGCCAATTTACTGGCATCGATCGACGCGATCCTTTACGACCAAGACCGGACTGAAATTGCCGTCGGTGCTGCGCTTTCCACATTTTCGATGTTCGAACGCGCCGGTAAGGATTGGCTTGTGAAAGAGTAAGTGTGTCGACAACCGGTTTCGATGTGGACCTGACCAACTGCGACCGGGAACCGATCCACGAACTTGGCGCGATCCAGCCGTTCGGGTTTCTGATCGCGCTGTCCCCCGACTGGTTGATCAAACGAGCATCGGCCAATGTTGGCGATGTGTTCGGCAAATCGGCCGACGATCTGCTCGGCACCCATGCCTCCGACCATCTGGGCGAAGAGGCGGTCCACACCATCCGCAATCGGCTGACCCTGTTGCGCGGGGCCGATGCGATCGAGCGCGTGTTCGGCGTCAAGATTCCCACGATCGACGGCACCCGCCGCTATGATTTCGCGCTGCACATGGTCGACGATACGATCGTGCTGGAGGGCGAGGCATCGTCAGCGTCGCCGCTGGGCGATACCGCCAGCACGATCCGCGCGATGATGGCGCGGCTGGACCAGGCGGGTAGCCTGCCCGACCTGTTTCGCGAAGGCGCGCGTCAGGTGCGGGCACTCACCGGGTTCGACCGGGTCATGGTCTATCGCTTCGATCACGACGGTTCCGGCACTGTCGTGGCGGAAGCCGCACGATCGGGGATCGGCAGCTTCCTCAACCTGCGCTATCCGGCGACCGATATTCCGGCCCAAGCCCGAAAACTCTATATCCGCAACCCGTTCCGGATCATCTCTGATGTCGCAGCCCAACCGGTTGCGATCCTCCCCAAGCTGGACGAGCGCGGGGCACCGATTGACTTGTCGCTGTCGATCCTGCGCGCGGTGTCGCCCATCCATATCGAATATCTGACCAATATGGGCGTGGGTGCTTCGCTGTCGATTTCGATCATCGTCGACGACAAATTATGGGGGCTGTTCGCGTGCCACCATTACAGCCCGCGCCGCCCCGATTTCGAACGGCGATCGGTCGCCGAACTGTTCGGCCAGATGTTCGCCCTGAAACTGGAAAGCCGTGAGCGAGCGACGCTGTCGGACTATGAAACTACGGCGCGCACGACCGGCGACCGGTTGATCGCCGCGGTCGCAGGCGATGCCGGGCTGCTCGAAGACCCCGAATGGCTGGGCGACCAGATGCGCAGCGTCGTGCCGTGCGACGGAATCGCGATTTCGGTCGATGGCCAGGTCGCCCTGTCGGGCAACGTCCCGCCGGCCGCTGCCATCCCGGCAATCGTCCGCCGCCTGAACGCGATGGCGTCGGGCCGGGTGTTCGCCACCGACCATCTGGCCGAAGTGCTTCCCGCCGCCGAGGACTATCAGGGCGTTGCCGCCGGACTGCTGGCGATTCCGGTGTCGCGATCCCCGCGCGATTACGTGCTGCTGTTCCGTCAGGAAAAGGTGCGGACGGTCCATTGGGCGGGCGATCCGCACAAGCCCGCCGAATGGGGACCGAACGGCCCGCGCCTGTCGCCGCGCAAGAGCTTCGAGGCGTGGAGCCAAGAAGTGCGGGGGCGCAGCGAAAGCTGGACCGACCCGGAACGCCGCGTCGCGGAGATGCTGCGCGCCGCGCTGATCGAGGTGGTGCTGCGCCTGTCCGACGACGTGCGCGAGGAACGGCGCAAGGCGAACGAGCGCCAGGAACTGCTGATCGCCGAACTCAACCACCGCGTCCGCAACATCCTGTCGCTGATCCGCGGGCTGGTCCGCCAGTCGCGCGATCCGGGTCAGGACACCAAGGCCTATATCGCGATGCTCGAAGGCCGGATCGAGGCGCTTGCCCGCGCGCACGACCAGATCACCAAGGACAACTGGTCGCCTGCGCCGCTGCGTCGCCTGATCGAGACCGAGGCCGCCGCCTATCTGGGCGGTCGCGCGGGTCGGGTGACGCTGGACGGCGGGGCGGCGCTGCTCAAGCCCCAGGCGTTTTCGACGCTGGCGCTGGTCGTCCACGAACTGATGACCAATTCGGCCAAATATGGCGCGCTTTCGGACAGCGGCACCGTGGCGGTCAGATGGTGGCTGGACGACGAGGGCGACCTGCATATCGAATGGCGCGAGCGCGGCGGCCCTGCGGTCACCCCGCCGACCCGGCAGGGGTTCGGATCGACGATCATTCAGCGGTCGATCCCCTATGACCTGGGCGGCGCTGCCGATATCCGCTACGTGACGACCGGCATGGAGGCGGAATTCTGCGTCCCCGCCCGCCACATCGTGATGGGCGAGCAGACGCCCGAACAGGCGAATGCCGATGTCGAGGCGTATCGCGCTCAACTCGACACGCCGCCGCTATCCAGCGGCGGATCGGTTCAGCGTCCGCTTTCGGGCAATGTGCTTCTGGTCGAGGACAGCCTGATCATCGCGATGGATGCCGAGGATATTCTGAACGCGCTCGGCGCGACCCGCGTGGTCACCGTCGCCACCATCATGCACGCGCTCGACGAACTGGCGGCGGGCGATTTCCAGATCGCGGTGCTCGACGTCAATCTGGGCAGCGAGACCAGCCTGCCGATCGCCGATGCAGCGCGTGCCAGGGGCCTGCCGGTGATCTTTGCGACGGGGTATGGCGACCAGCTGAACCTGCCCGACGATCTGTCGGGGACGCCGGTGGTGCAGAAACCCTATACCAGCGGCAACCTCGCCGATGCGCTGGCGACGGCGCTGGGCGGCTAGGGCGGGAAGCGGGTCGGGGTGGGCGCTGCGAAATTGCATCAACGCTAAAATCGTCATTGCGAGCGCAGCGAAGCAATCCAGTGCCCCACGAACCTTCGCTGGCTTGCTTCGCTGCGCTCGCAATGACGAGGGGGGCAGGAATGTCGTTCAGTTCGGCGTAAGCGATGGCCATCGTAACCATCGTCATCCCGGCCTTGTGCCGGGGGCCACTGCGCCGCTTGCGGTGGTTGGCGATGAACAAGATCGGCGCCTGCCGCCCGGCGGACCCCGGCCCAAAGGCCGGGGTGACGGAGATGATCAGCCCAGCGCCGCCTTGATCTTGGCGAAAAAGCCGTTGGCGTTGGGGCATTCCTCGCCGGTTTCGGTTTCGCGGAACGCCTCCAGCAGCTCGCGCTGCTTGGTGGTCAGCTTGCGCGGCATTTCGACATCGATATGGACGACCAGATCGCCGCGTCCGCGCCCTTGCAGTACCGGCATCCCGAAACCGCGCTGGCGCAGCTCGCGGCCCGACTGGATGCCCGCAGGGATGTGGATGGTGTGGATTTCGCCGTCGAGGCCGGGGATGTCGATATCGCCGCCCAGCGCCGCCGTCGTGAAACTGACCGGCATCCGTGCATGCAGCGTGGTGCCCGACCGTTCGAACAGCGCGTGCCGCTGGACGTGCAAGAAAATGTAGAGATCACCCGGAGGCGCGCCGCGTGCGCCCGCTTCGCCCTCGCCGCTCAACCGGATGCGCGTGCCTTCGTCGACGCCTGCGGGGATGTTGACGGTCAGCGTCTTGGTCTTGTCGACGCGGCCTTCCCCCAGACACGTTTCGCACGGGTCGGAAATCACCTGGCCCGCGCCGTGACAGGTAGGGCAGGCGCGTTCGACGACGAAGAAACCCTGCTGCGCGCGCACCTTGCCGTGGCCGTTGCAGGTGTTGCAGATGCGCGCCGAGGTGCCGGGCTTGGCGCCGGTTCCGTCGCAGCCATCGCACTGGCCGGAGACATCGACGGTGATCTCGGTCGATTTGCCGTGGAAGGCATCCGACAGGCTGATTTCCATGTCGTAGCGCAGGTCGGCGCCGCGACGCGGGCCGGCGCGGCCACCGCCGGCGCGACCGCCGCCCATGAATTCGCCGAACACGCTTTCGAAAATGTCGCTGAAACCGCCGAAATCCTGCGCGCCCGCATGGCCGTTCGCGCCGTTCACCCCGGCATGGCCGTAACGGTCATACAGCGCGCGCTTCTGCGGATCGCGCAGGCAGTCATAGGCTTCGCTGACCGCCTTGAACTTGGCTTCGTGATCCTTGCACCCGCCATTCTTGTCGGGGTGATATTTCATCGCGAGCTTGCGGTACGCGGATTTGAGCGTCGCCCCGTCCGCATCGCGCGAACAGCCGAGCAGTTCGTAATAGTCGATCTGGGTGGTCATTTACGCGGCCCCCGCCTTGCCCTCCCGTCACTCCTGCGAAAGCAGGAGTCTCGTGCGGCAAGAGCGAGCCCTTGCGGCATGAGATGCCAGCTTTTGCTGGCATGACGGGAAACAGGCATCACTTACGCTTTCTGGTTGTCGTCCACTTCCGAGAATTCGGCATCGACGACATCCTCGCTGGCACCGTCGCCACCAGCGTCGGCACCGTCGGAAGGCGAAGCCTCCGATTGCGCCTGCTTCTCATAGATCGCCTGGCCGAGCTTCATCGCGACCTGCGCCAGCGCCTGGCTTTTTTCGGTCATCTGCTCGGGATCGTTCGATTCGACGGCGGTCTTGGCTTCCGCGATCGCCGCTTCGATCTCGGACTTGAGCGATGCGTCGACCTTGTCGCCATTGTCGGCAAGCTGGCGCTCGGTCGTGTGGATCAGGCTTTCGGCGTTGTTCTTCGCCTCGGCCGCCGCACGGCGCTTCTTGTCTTCCTCGGCGAACTGTTCGGCGTCGCGGACCATACCCTCGATATCGGCGTCCGACAGACCGCCCGATGCCTGGATGCGGATCTGCTGTTCCTTGCCGGTGCCCTTGTCCTTGGCGCTGACGTTGACGATGCCGTTGGCGTCGATGTCGAACGTGACCTCGATCTGCGGCACGCCGCGCGGTGCAGGGGGAATGCCGACCAGATCGAACTGGCCCAGCATCTTGTTGTCCTGCGCCATTTCGCGTTCGCCCTGGAACACGCGGATGGTCACCGCCTGCTGATTGTCGTCAGCAGTCGAATAGACCTGGCTCTTCTTGGTCGGAATCGTCGTGTTGCGGTCGATCATCTTGGTCATGATCCCGCCCAGCGTCTCGATGCCCAGCGACAAGGGCGTCACGTCGAGCAGCAGCACGTCCTTGACGTCGCCCTGCAAGACACCCGCCTGGATCGCCGCGCCGATGGCGACGACTTCATCCGGGTTGACGCCGACATGCGGTTCCTTGCCGAAGAAATCCTTCACGACCTGCCGGACCTTGGGCATGCGGGTCATGCCGCCGACCATCACGACTTCGTCGATGCCGTCATTCTTGACGCCCGCATCGGCCATCGCTTTCTTCAACGGCGTCAGCGTGCGCTGGATCAAATCCTCGACCAGACGCTCGAGATCGGTGCGGCTGATCGACTTGACCAGATGCTTCGGACCGTTCGCATCGGCGGTGATGAAGGGCAGGTTGACCTCGGTCGTGGCGGCCGAGGACAGTTCGATCTTCGCCTTTTCGGCGGCTTCCTTCAGACGCTGGAGCGCCAGCTTGTCCTTGGTGAGGTCGATGCCCTCATCCTTCTTGAACCCGTCGGCCAGATACTGGACCAGCTTGGCGTCGAAATCCTCGCCGCCCAGGAAGGTGTCGCCGTTGGTCGCCTTCACCTCGAACACGCCGTCGCCGACTTCGAGGATCGAGATGTCGAACGTGCCGCCGCCAAGGTCATAGACCGCGATCGTCTTGTTCTCGTTCTTGTCGAGACCATAGGCGAGCGCGGCCGCCGTCGGCTCGTTGATGATGCGCAGCACTTCGAGGCCGGCGATCTGGCCGGCGTCCTTGGTCGCCTGACGCTGGGCGTCGTTGAAATAGGCGGGGACGGTGATGACCGCCTGCGTCACGGTTTCGCCGAGATAGCTTTCGGCGGTTTCCTTCATTTTCTGAAGGATGAACGCGCTGATCTGCGACGGCGAATAATCCTCGCCGCCCGCCTTGACCCAGGCGTCGCCATTCTTGCCCTTGACGATGTCATAGGGGACGAGTTCGGTGTCCTTCTTGGTCACCGGATCGTCGAAGCGGCGGCCGATCAGGCGCTTGACCGCAAACACGGTGTTGTCGGGATTGGTCACCGCCTGACGCTTGGCAGGCTGGCCGATCAGCCGCTCGCCATCTTTGGCGAACGCGACGATCGACGGCGTGGTGCGCGCGCCTTCCGCATTTTCGATGACCTTGGGCTTGCCGCCTTCCATGACGGCAACGCAGCTGTTGGTGGTGCCCAGATCGATACCGATTACTTTAGCCATAGTCCCTCATTGGCCCCCGGTTACAAAAGGTTAAGGTGCCCGCACCCCCGAATGGGCGACGCGAGCGTGTCTGGAGGGCGATATAGGTGGGGTAATCCTTGCCGCAAGACGGCCGCGCGATTAGGGGAATCGCATTGGTTTCCCCGCACCCAAAAAAGGACGCTTTCATGCGCTTTCTGGTCGCCCTCACCCCGCTTGCCCTGATCGCCTGCGGCACGCCCGCCACCGACAATGCGGCCGCGCCTGAGGAAAATGCGGCGGCAACCGTTACAAGCGCGACGCCCACCGTGTCGAACGCCTGGGTCCGTCTGCCCGCGGTGCCCGGTCGCCCGGCGGCGGCCTATTTCACGCTGAACGGCGGCACGGCGGACGATGCGGTGGTGTCGGTGGCGACGCCCGCTGCCCAGCGCACCGAACTGCACGAAAGCATGGAACAGGGCGGCGTGATGTCGATGGCCGCGATTGAGAACGTCCCGCTGGGCGCAGGCGCGGCGATGGATTTCGCGCCGGGTGGCAAGCATGTCATGCTGTTCGACGTCTCGGGCGATCTCGCGGCGGGCGGCACCACCGAGTTGACGGTCACGTTCCGCGATGCGCCCGCGGTGACGGTTCAGGCGGCCTTGGTCGCACCGGGTGGGGACGCGCCTGCGCGGTAACGGTTCGCCGTTGCGAGCATCGCAACGCGATCCAGCTCGGCGCGGTGCACGCTGGATTGCTTCGCTGTGCTTGCAATGGCCGCGGGGTTGGCGAGAGGTCCGTTACAGCAACCCCATCGCCCGCATACTGCTGTGCCCGCTCGCGCCGATGATGACATGGTCGTGGACCGCGATGCCCAAATGCTTGCCCGCCTGGACGATCGCCTTTGTCAAATCGATATCGGCGCGGCTGGGCTTGGGATCGCCCGAGGGGTGGTTGTGAACCAGGATCATCGACGCGGTGCCCAGATCGATCGCGCGGCGGATGACTTCGCGGACATGGAGGGCGGCCTGGTCGATCGACCCTTCGGCCACCAGCTCGTCGCGGATCAGGCGGTTGGCGGTATTCAGGTGGAGGATGCGAATGCGCTCGGTCACCTGATACGCCATGTCGGCATGGAGATAGTCGATCAGCGTCTGCCAGTTGGACAGGATCGGCTGCTCCGCTACCCGCGCCGCCAGCATCCGCATGGCGGTGGCGTGGGCGATGCGGATTGCCGCGACCGAGGTTTCGCCCATGCCTGGGACGCGCATCAGCGCCTCCGCATCCGCTGCCATCACCCCGCCGATGCCACCGAACTGGTGGAGCAGCGCCTTTGCCAGCGGCTTGGTGTCCTTGCGCGGAATCGCGAGCGCGAGGAGATATTCGATCAGTTCGTGGTCGAGCAGGCCCGACCCTTCGCGTTCGAACAGACGCGCGCGCAATCGCTGGCGATGGCCTGAATTACCGGTTTCGGGAACGTTCATGCAGGAATGAGGATTAAGCGAGCCGACGGCGTCGTGCAATCGCAAGTGCTTGACCTGAAGCCTTGAGGTCGTGACGAAGGCTGTTTGTGTCGAGAGGGAAGTAGCCGCGGTTGAGCGATGAGCCGGAAGATCTGGGGGAGGCGATCCGTGAAGGACGGATTGCCTGGCCTCCCATGTCGCGTCGTCGCAAGATCGCGTTCGCCTTTGCGGGCGTGTCGCTGGCAGCGATGATCGGCGTGTGGACCCAGCGCCACGGCATTGCCGAGAATTTCGTCGAGTCCGAACTTGCCAAGCGCGATGTCGAGGCCACCTATGTCATCGATCAGATCGGGTTCGGCACCCAGCGGCTGACCGATCTGGTGATCGGCGATCCCGCCCGCCCCGATCTGGTCGCCGATTGGGTCGAGGTGCAGACCAGCATCGATCTGGGTGGGATCGAGGTGACCGGGGTACGCGCGGGCCAAGTGCGGATTCGCGGGCGGCTGGTCGACGGCAAGCTGGCGTTGGGTGAGATCGACAAATTGCTGCCGCCGCCATCGGGCAAGCCGTTTTCGCTGCCCGACATCAATGCCGATGTCGCGGATGCGCGGATGCGGCTGGAGACGCCTTACGGACTGGTAGGCGTCAAGCTGGCGGGGGCAGGGCGGCTGAACGATGGCTTTGCAGGCCGCGCGGCGGCGGTGTCCGAGCGGCTGGAGATTGGCAATTGCATCGGCGAGCGCGTCGCGACGACGGCGGAAATCACCATCGAGGATGCGCGGCCGACGCTGAACGGCCCGCTGCGTGCGGCATCGTTCGGATGCGGAGAGGCGCAGGCCCGGTTCGTCGAGATCGCACTGAACGCGACGCTGGGCGAGGCGCTTGATCGCTGGCAGGGCACTGCGCGGATGCAGGTGCAACGCGCGTCGATGGGTAGGCAACGAGTCGACGGAATTACCGGCACGGTCAGCTTTTCGGGCAGCGCGCAGGCGACGACGGGTGCGGTGGACCTCGCGTCGCGCGGCTTTGCGGTTGAGGGCGTGAGCGGGGCGGCGCTGTCGGTCGATGGACGCTATCGGGCGGGAACGCGCGGGCTGACCTGGCAGGGCGGGGTGGGCGCGCGGGGCGCGAGCTTGGCCCCCGCCAGCGTCCGGCGCATCGCATCCTCGCTGTCGGCGGCGCAAGGCACGCCGGTCGCGCCGCTGGCGATCGAGCTGGGCCGCGCGCTGGTCGCGGCAGGACGACGGTTTGATTTCACCAGCGAGATCCAGGCGCGGCTGGTGGGCGGTGAGGGCGAGTTCCGGCTGGCGCGGCTCGATGCCAATGCCGCCAGCGGTGCGCGCGCGACCGTGTCCGACGGACAGGGTGTGCGCTATCGCTGGGGCGGTGAGCGCCGCGCGGGCATGACGCTCGACGGCATGTTGACGCTGGCGGGCGGTGGCTTGCCGCAGGGTGTGGTGCGAATGGCGCAGGCTGCACCTTTCGCGCCGGTCACCGGGACCGCAATTCTGTCCCCCTATGCCGCCAACGGCGCAGCGCTGGCGATGACGCCCGTCGATTTCTCCGCGACGGCCGATGGGCGGACGCGGATTACCACGCGCGCGACCCTGTCGGGACCATTTTCAGGCGGCCGCGTGGATGGGCTGGTGATGCCGATCGACGCGCGCTGGGGCGGTGGAACGGCGCTGACCGTCAATCCGGGATGTGTGCCGGTGGCGTTTCAGCGGTTGCAGGTGTCCGGGCTGACGCTCGATCCGTCGCGGATGACGGTTTGCCCCGAAGGATCGGCGATGGTGCGGCTGGATGGTCGCGCGATGAGCGGCGGAATGCGGCTGGCGAACACGCGATTGGGCGGGCGGCTGGGCGGAACGCCGGTGACGATCGCGACACAGGCGGCGCGCTATTTCCTGGCCGACAACCGGTTTGCGCTGTCGGGCGTCGAGACGCGGCTGGGCGCGAGCGAGCGGGTCTCACGGCTCGATATCGCCGACCTCGACGGGCGCGTGGTCGGCGGGCGGATTGACGGTCGCTATGCGGGCGGAGCGGGCCAGATCGGCAATGTGCCGCTGCTGCTGTCGGAGGCGGCGGGCGACTGGTCGCTGGCGGACGGGTTGCTGAGCGTCGGCGGCACGCTGATGGTCGCCGATGCCGCGCCCGACCCGCGCTTCGTGCCGCTGCGCGGCGAGAATGTCGCGCTGAGCTTACGCGGCAACGACATCCGTGCGACCGGGGTGCTCATCAATCCCGACAAGCGCGTGAAGGTCGCCGATATCGATATCGTCCACGATCTGGGCGCAGGGGCGGGCGAGGCCAATCTGGACGTCACCGGCATCACCTTCAGCGACGACTTCCAGCCGGAGGAGCTGACTCGCCTGACCTTCGGCGTGATCGCCGATGTGCAGGGCGCCATCGCGGGCGATGCGCGGATCGCCTGGTCGCCGCAAGCCGTGACCTCGACCGGAGTGTTCGCCACCGAGAACATGGATTTGGCCGCCGCGTTCGGGCCGGTCGAAGGGATTTCGGGAAAGATCGAGTTCACCGATCTCCTGAACCTTGTCTCCGCCCCCGGACAGTCGGCGGCGATCGCGGTGGTCAATCCGGGAATCGCGGTCGAAAACGGGATCGTCCGCTATCAACTGATCGGCGACCAGAAGGTCCAGGTGCTTGGCGGCGAATGGCCGCTCGCCGGGGGCAGGATGATCCTCGAACCGACGCTGCTCGACTTTTCGCAGACGACCGAGCGGCGCATGACCTTCCGCGTCGAGGGAGTCGATGCCGCGCAGTTCGTCCAGCAATTCGAATTCGACAATCTGCTCGTCACCGGCATTTTCGACGGCGAACTGCCGATGATCTTCGACGAGCGCGGCGGGCGGATCGAGGGCGGCAAGCTGGTGGCGCGGGAAGGGGGCGGCAACGTCGCCTATGTCGGTGAGATCAGTCAGGAAAATCTCGGCACCTGGGGCAATCTCGCGTTCGATGCGCTGAAATCGCTCGATTATCAGAATCTGGCGATCAGCATCGACGGCCCGATCGCCGGCGAAATGGTGACCGCGATCCGCTTTGCCGGGGTCAGCCAGGGTGAGGGCGCGAGTTCGAATTTCATCACCCGGCGGCTGGCGCGGCTGCCGATCGTGTTCAATCTGCGGATCAAGGCGCCGTTCCGGCAATTGCTCGATTCGGTGCGCAGCTATTACGATCCCCGGCGGTTGATCGAACGCAATCTGCCCGCATTGCTTGATGCGCAGGAACGCCGCGAAAACGAAGACGACGTGCCGGATGCGGTTCGTCGCGAAATGGAAACGGGCGATCCCGTTCAGCCCCCCGAAAGCGAGGAAATGCCATGAGCGGTTCAGGAAATGGGAAAGGATTGATGATGGCGGCGACTTTGGTCGCGGTCGGATCGACTGGTCTTGGCGGATGCGTGACGGTGAATGCGCCCGACAAGCCGATCGAAATCAACCTGAACATCAACATCACTCAGGAAGTGGTGTATAGACTGGATGGTGAGGCAAAGGCCCTCATCGAACAGAATCGAGGAATTTTCTGATGCGTAAGGTGACCAAGATGCTGATGACGCTGGGGGCCGCGGCGATGGCCGCGACCGGCGCAGTCGGCGTGGCGCACGCACAGCGCGACCCGGCATACGAGGCGGCGCGCGAAGCGGGGCAGGTCGGCGAACAGATTGACGGCTATCTGGGCATCGTCGGCACGGCGACCCCGGCGCTGCGCGCGATGGTCAACGACATCAACATCAAGCGCAAGGCGGCCTATACAAGGCGCGCGGCCAATTCGGCTTCGGTCGAGCAATTCGCCTTCGTATCGGGCTGCAACCTGATCGCGCGGACGGCGCCGGGGGAGAAATATCAGGCGCCCGACGGATCGTGGCAGACGCGCGGGAGTGGGCCGCCGCAGCGTGACCCGCGTTGTGTGTGAGTTGCTTAGGGTTGAAGGACGCGAGAGGCCGGGGTGGAAGCTCCGGCCTTTTTTCGTGTGGCCGATTCTCATCCCGTCACCCCGGACTTGTTCCGGGGTCCACCGGGCGGCAATCCGGATCGCTCGAAATATACGCCCGAGTAAGCGGCATAGTGGACCCCGGAACAAGTCCGGGGTGACGGATGGGGTTACTCCCCCGCTGCGAAATCCGCACGGTATTCGGTGCGGATCAGCGGGAGCAGTTCCGCCGAAACCGGCACCGTGATGCGGTAACCCGGCCCGGTTTCGCCGAGACCCTCCGCCGGGAAATGCGTCGACAGTCGCGTAATCAGCGCGCCGCCACCCGCTTCCCACGCAAAATGCCCGGCCTTCACCCCGGGGCAGGGGCTGCGGGCGCGGTCGAAGCCGTGTTCTCTTGCGCGGGCCGCCTCCAGCGTTTCACAGAACCCCGTCTCGATCAGCGCCAGCGCCGCGACCGGATCGGTGAACAGGCGTTCGGCGGTCAGCGGGCGTTCGCCGCGTGTATCCCACAACACGGCGTCGGTGCGGAGCAGCGCATCCGTTTGCGTGGGCGCGACGCGTTCGGCGGCCACCGCGATCAGGCGATTGGTCCTGGCAGTCACGCGCCAGTCCTTGCGCCAGCCGCGCGACGCCTGCGATCCCTTGGCGGCCGCTTCCATCACCGCGCGCCCGCGTGCGGCGTCGGCATCGAGCAGCGCGACCAGCCCGGCATGGTCGCGGGCGGCAGGCGCAATGGTGTGGACCACCCGGCCCGGCTCCGACGAAGGCGCAGCTGACGTTACGGCATCCGCAACGTTCGCGGCGGACCCGGCGGTGTTGTCCGCATCGCTTGCATCCCCGCAGGCGGCGAGCAGCGCGAGGGCGGGCAGGGCGGCGAAGCGCAGGCTGTTGCAAAGGGGCGACATCCCCGTGTCAATGCGACGACAGGTGGTGCGCTGGCAAGGTTGACTCGAAGGGGGACCGTTTCTAAACGGGCCGCGCCTTGGCGGGCTCGTTCCTTCGTACCTGATCCCTGCCCGCGCCGCTTTGCCGCGGCCTTGCGGAGACGATCATGGCGAATGAAGAGCCCGGACTAGACCCCCTCCCGGAGGACGCCCGAATCACGTCGCTCAACCAGCGGCTCGACAAGGCGAAGACCGAAGAGGCGATCCGGTCGGGACGGGCGCGCGACAAGGGTCAGGACGACGAACGTCTGGGCCAGCGCGTGCTTGCCGAACTGATCGGCGGGATGGTCGGCGGTGCGCTGGTCGGGTGGGTGCTCGACCGGTTTCTGGGCACCTCCCCGTGGCTCCTGCTGGCGCTGCTCGGTCTGGGGATCGCGGGCGCCTTCAGGAACATCATCCGGCTTTCCAACAAGCGCTCGAAGTGATTTCGGGCGCTTTGGTCAAATGGCTTAAGGACTAGAACTGAGCGTGGCGGAGCAAGGCAAGATCGACCCGATGCACCAGTTCGAGGTGCAGACCGTCTGGGAAGGTTTCTCGATCGCAGGGCAGCAGATCGCCGTCACCAATTCGGCGGTGTGGATGGTCGCGACCGTGATCGCGCTGTGGGCATTCATGCTCGGCGGCATGAAGCAGCAGGTCGTCCCCGGTCGCTGGCAGATGATGGTCGAGGGGTTCACCGGCTTCATCGACAATCTGCTGAAGGCGAATATCGGCGCGGAAGGGCGGAAATATCTGCCCTATGTCTTCTCGCTGTTCATGTTCATCCTGTTCGCCAACCTTATCGGCTTGCTTCCGCTGGGCCTTGTAGGTCTGCACCCCTTCACCGTGACCAGCCATTTCACGGTCACCGGCGTGCTCGCGATCCTCAGCTTCGGCATCGTCCTGATCGTCGGCTTCTGGAAGCACGGCTTTCACTTCTTCTCGCTGTTCGTGCCGCACGGCACGCCGATGCTGCTCTTGCCGCTCATCTTCGTGATCGAGCTGGTGTCGTTCATGGTCCGTCCGTTCAGCCTGGCGCTGCGACTGTTCGTCGCGATGACCGCGGGACACATCCTGCTCAAGGTGCTGGCGAGTTTCGTCGTCGCCGGTGGCCAGGCCGGGATCGGCACGGGCCTGCTGGTGGGTATCCCCAGCTTTGCGCTGATGATCGGCGTGTCCGCGCTCGAACTGCTGGTCGCGGGCATCCAGGCCTATGTCTTCGCGCTGCTGACGTCGCTGTACATCAACGACGCCGAGCATCTGCACTGAGTTTCGTTTTCAAGTCGTAACAACAACCAAACAGATTATCCCAAAGGAGTATTATCATGGACGCAGAAGCAGCGAAGTTGCTGGGTGCCGGTCTGGCAGCGATCGGTGCGGGCCTCGCCGCCCTCGGTGTGGGCAACGTGTTCGCCAAGTTCCTCGAAGGCGCGCTGCGCAATCCGGGCGCGGCTGACGGCCAGCAGGGCCGCCTGTTCATCGGCTTCGCGGCAGCAGAACTTCTCGGCCTGCTCGCCTTCGTCGTCGCCGTGCTGCTGATCTTCGTCGCGTAACCCACACGACATCCGAATTTCCCGGTCCGCATCCATCGGGGTGCGGGCCGGGCGGACGATCAGGAAGTAACCATGCCTCAAATCGCTCAAGTCGCCGAAACCTTCGCCTCGCAGATCTTCTGGCTGCTGGTGACGTTCGGGCTCGTCTATTTCGTCATCGGCCGGGGCATCGCGTCCAGGGTTCAGGGGACGGCGGACAAGCGCGACAAGATGGTCAGCGACGACCTCGCCGCTGCCGAAGCTGCACGCGCAGCCGCGGACGCGACCGAGGAAAAGTGGCGCGCGGAAGAAAACGCCGCGCGTGAAGAGGCGCAGAAGCTGATCGGCGCCGCCCGTCAAAAGGCGTCGGCGAACAGCGAGGTGACCGTCGCCAGGGCCAACGAGGCGACCGCCGCGCGGATCGCCGAGGCCGAGGCGCGGATCGCCGGGGCATCGCAGGCGGCGATGGCCGAAATCGAAACCGTCGCGGCCGATGCGGCGCGCGACATCGTAGCCCGTCTGTCGGGTGCGGAAGTCACCGACGCCGATGCGCGTTCGGCAGTGAAGGCAGCGATGGCGCATGGCTAATCCGGGCAATCTCTCCGCCGGTTCGCTGGAGGTTCAGGCGAACCTCTCCGAAGCCGCCAAGGGCCAAGGCATGGGCCTGCCCGACACCGGCGCGCAGGCGCTGACCGCCGCGGGCACCGATACGCCGGTGGGCTATGCCGATCCCGCGATCTTCGGCGTGGTCAATGCGACCGTCGTCGTGTCGCTAGCGATGGCAGTGTTTCTGGCGATCCTGATCTGGAAAAAGGTGCCGTCGCTGATCGCGCGCGGGCTGGACAACCAGATCGCGGCGATCAAGGCGCGGCTGGACGAAGCCAAGGCGCTGCGCGCCGAAGCCGAAGCGCTGCGCGACGAATATGCGCAAAAGATCGCATCGATCGAAGCGCAGGCCGCCGAAATGGTTCAACACGCCGAAGCCGAAGCGCAGGGTATCATCGCCAAGGCCGAAGTCGATGCGGCGGAACTGACCGCGCGACGTGCCAGGATGGCCGAGGACAAGATCGCGTCTGCCGAACGCACCGCGATCGCCGAAATCCGCGCCAAGGCAGCGGACGCAGCGGCGCGCGCGGCAACCGCGATCATCGCCGACAAGCACGGCGCGGCGGCCGACAAGACGCTGGTGGATCGGACGATCGCGGGGCTGTCGCGGCTCAATTGATCGGGATTCGTTCCGAATGTGAATGATGAAGAGGCCGGGCGGACGTCCGGCCTTTTTCATTTCCGCATTGCTTTCAGCCGTCATTGCGAGCGCAGCGAAGCAATCCAGTGTCGCGCGGAACGCTCTGGATTGCTTCGCTGCGCTCGCAATGACGGCTGGGTATTGATCCGGGAACCTTTGCATCCCCGCACTTGACGCATGCGCCTGCCCAAGCGAAGGGCAAGCGCTTCCAACCGCGTAATCGGGGATAGCGGGCTTCGTGACCACACTGCGTTTCGATCGCGGGCTGATCGCCCTGGTTGCGGGGTTCGCGCTGCTGCTGCTTGCGGTCGCCGGGACGATCGCGCTGTTCGTCGATCTCCAGCGCGCGCAGGGCGATTTCGCGCGGACGCTGACCGCACAGGAGCGGCTCGACCGCGTGCTTTTGAAATTGCAGGACGCCGAAACCGGCCAGCGCGGCTATCTGCTTACGGGCGATGCCGATTTCCTCGCGCCCTATTTTCAGGCGCAGAAGCTGATCCCCGAGCATCTTCAACTGCTCGACGACGTGGTGAGCAACCAGCAACAGCAGGACGATGTCGACCGGCTGCGCGTGCTGGCCGAAGCGCGCATGGCGGCGGCGGAGGAAACGCTGGGGTTGGGCGTCGGCGGCAATCGCGAACTGGTGATCGCGCGGCTGAATGCCGGCAAGTCGATCATGGACGACGCACGCGCCCTCGTCACCGAAATGCGCGACCGCCAGATCGCGTTGGTCGCCGCACGCGCCGATGATGCGACGTGGAAGGCGTGGATGCTGGGCACGTTGCTGGTGCTGTGTGCGCTTGCCGCAACCGCATTGGCCTGGTTCGCGGTGCGCGACGTACGACGGCGGCTGATCGCGGCATCCGCCGCGCGCGATGCGCTGGAGCAGACGAACGCACGCTTGAGCGAGGAAGCCGCCAATCGCGAAACGGTCGAGGGCCAGCTGCGCCAGTTGCAGAAGATGGAATCGATCGGCCAGCTGACCGGCGGCATCGCGCATGATTTCAACAATATGCTGGCGATCGTTATCGGCTCGCTCGACCTCGCCAAGCGGCGGATCGAACAGGGACCGGACAAGGCGCTGCCGTGTATCGACAATGCGATGGAGGGGGCCGAGCGCGCCGCGCAGCTGACTTCGCGCCTGCTTGCTTTCTCGCGCCAGCAGCCGCTCGCGCCCAAGGCGATCGACGTCAACAAGCTGATCGGGGGCATGTCCGAAATGCTGCGCCGGACGCTGGGCGAGAATGTTCGCATCGAAACTGTGATCGCGGGCGGTATCTGGCCGGCATTCGCCGATACCGGGCAGCTCGAGAATGCGGTGCTCAACCTGTGCGTCAACGGGCGCGACGCGATGCCGGATGGCGGCAAGCTGACGATCGAGGCGGCGAATTCGCACCTCGACGATCGCTATGCCGCCGACCATAACGAAGTCGAACCCGGACAATATGTCATGGTGTCGGTCACCGACAGCGGCACCGGCATGCCGCCCGAGGTGATCGAGCGCGCGTTCGATCCGTTCTACACGACCAAGGGCGTCGGCAAGGGCACCGGGCTGGGGTTGAGCCAGGTGTTCGGCTTCGTCAAACAGTCGGGCGGCCATGTGAAGATCTATTCCGAGATCGGCGTGGGCACGACGGTCAAGCTCTATCTGCCGCGCCATTTTGGGGAAGCAGCCAATGTCGAGGACGGCAAGGCCTACGCCGAACTGCCGCGCGCAAAGCCCGACGAGATCGTGCTGGTGGTCGAGGACGAAGACCGCGTTCGCCACATGTCGGTCGATGCGCTGCGTGAACTCGGCTATCTGGTGGTGCAGGCGTCGGACGCCAATCAGGCGCTGACCGTGCTCGAACTGCAACCGCGGATCGACCTGCTGTTCACCGACGTCATCATGCCCGACATGAACGGGCGGCTGCTGGCGGAGGCGGCTCGCGCGAAGCGGCCGGGGCTCAAGGTGCTCTACACCACCGGCTACACCAAGAACGCGATCGTCCATAACGGGATGCTCGACCATGACGTGGCGTTCCTGCCCAAACCATTCACGATTGCCGAACTCGCGGTGAAAGTCCGCGCGGTGATCGACGCCGAGGTGGCGACGATGGGCGAACCGAGCGCGAAATAATTTCCATCCGTTCGTTTCGGGCGAAGTCGAGAAACGTGTCCCGAGCGCCAAGCGCGCGTTTCTCGACTTCGCTCGATATGAACGGGTTTTCTGGTCCTTCCTTCTTCCTAAATGAGTAACCGCCACATGGCCTGGGTCATCCTGTTCATCGCCGTCTTCACCGAAATCTGCTGGGCGCTCAGCCTGAAATGGGCGGGGGACAAGGGGACTTGGCTGGCCGCGATCGTGCCGATCACGCTCAGCTTCGTGAACATGGGCCTGCTGGCGCTGGCCATGCGCGGCATTCCGGCAGGCACCGCTTATGCCGTGTGGACCGGGCTGGGCGCGGTGGGGGTCATCATCGCCAGCACGGTGCTGTTCGGGGACAGGATATCGCCGGTGCAGGGCATGTTCATGGCGCTGATCGTCATCGGCGTGATCGGGACCAAGCTGACCGCCGCGGCGTGATGCGACTGGCCTAATTCGCGAGCCCTCCCTAAATCGGGGCCGATGTCGTCGCCCAACACCCCCGACCGGTTCAACGAGGAAAAAGCCACCTATACCGTGCGCGGATCGGACAAGCCCGATCTGGCCGCCGGGGTGGCGGCGATCCGCAACGTGCTGAAGACGCTGCCCGCGCGACCCGGTGTATATCGGATGCAGGATGCGCGTGGCGACGTGCTCTATGTCGGCAAGGCGCGCGCGCTTAAGAACCGCGTCGCCAATTACGTTCAGGTCGAGCGGATGCCCAGGCGGCTCCAGCGGATGGTCTCGCAGACCCGCGCCATGACGATCGTCACCACCAACAACGAGGCGGAGGCGCTGCTGCTCGAGGCGCAGCTGATCAAGCGTTACCGCCCCGCCTACAACGTGCTTTTGCGCGACGACAAAAGCTTTCCCTTCATCCTGCTGCGCGCCGACCACGACTTTCCGCGCGTGCAGAAACATCGCGGGGCGCGGCGGGCAAAGGGCAATTACTACGGCCCGTTCGCCAGCGCCGGGTCGGTCAACCAGACGCTCAACGCGCTGCAGAAACTGTTCCTGCTGCGAAGCTGCACCGACAGTTTTTTCAACACGCGCGACCGGCCCTGCCTGCTGCATCAGATCAAACGGTGTTCCGCGCCGTGCGTTGATCGCATCTCGAAGGAGGATTACGCCGAACTGGTCGCCGATGCGAAGGCGTTTCTGGGCGGCAAATCGACCCAGGTGCAGACCAAGCTGGGCGCGCAGATGCAGGCCGCCGCCGAGAATATGGATTTCGAGCTGGCCGCGGTGCTGCGCGACCGGTTGAAGGCGCTGACCTTTATTCAGGGGACTCAGGCGATCAATGCCGAAGGGGTGGGCGACGCCGACATCTTCGCGCTCGCCAACAAGTACGGCCATATGGGCATCCAGGCATTCTTCATCCGCGGCGGCCAGAATTGGGGGCATCGCAGCTTCTTTCCCGCGCACACCGCCGACGTGCCGGAAGAGGAAGTGCTGCAAAGCTTCCTGATGCAATTTTACGAGGAAGTGCCGCCCGCGCGGAACGTGTTCGTCGATCGCGACCTGCCCGAGGCCGAGGTGGTGCAGCAGGCGCTGGCCGAGCGCGCGACCTACAAGGTGACGATCTCGGTGCCGCAGCGCGGTGACCGCAAGCGGCTGCTTGACCAGGCGAAGCGCAATGCCGAGGAAGCGCTCGACCGCCACAATGCCGAGAGCACGACCCAGGCGAAACTGCTGCGCGAGGTCGCCGAGCTGTTCGGTCTGGCCGAGCCGCCCGACCGGATCGAGATTTACGACAACAGCCATATTCAGGGGACGAACGCGCTGGGCGCGATGGTCGTCGCCGGGCCGGAGGGGTTTCGCAAGGGCCAGTATCGCAAGTTCAACATCAAGCGATCGGAGACGAAGCCCGGCGACGATTACGCGATGATGCGCGAGGTTTTTTCGCGCCGCTTCGCCCGCGCGCAGGCCGAAGACCCCGACCGCGACGCCAAGGATTCTTGGGGCGACTGGCCCGATCTGGTGCTGGTCGATGGCGGACGCGGGCAGTTGAACGCGGTGACCGAGGTGCTCGAGGAACTGGGGATCGAGGATGTCTGCGTCGTCGGCATCGCCAAAGGCCCCCATCACGGGCGCGACGGGCGCGAGGTCTTTCACCTGATGGACGGGCGCGAGTTCCAGTTGCCGGTCAACGCGCCGGTGCTCTTCTACCTCCAGCGGCTCCGCGACGAGGTCCACCGCTTCGCGATCGGCGCGCATCGCCAGAAGCGTGCCAAGGCGATCGGCGCGAGTCCGCTCGACGAGGTTCCCGGCATCGGACCTGCGCGCAAGAAAGCGCTGCTGATGCATTTCGGCACCGGTCGCGCGGTCCGCAACGCCAGCCTGAAGGATTTGCAGCAGGCCCCCGGCGTGTCGGCGGCAGTCGCGCAGCTGGTGTACGACTTCTATCACAGCCGTTGACGTTCGGCGGATCGATTTGAGCGAGGCCGCGGCGCTCCCGCGCGTTGCCGACGCTCCCCGGATCGACCTCCCCTAGTTTCCTGCCGATCATGACCGTCATCGGTTGACCCCTGCCATCCGTCCGATAGGTTGAGGGACAAGAGGGGAAATTCGGGGGCAATCGGAATGCGTTGGGGGATTGGGGTAACGGCCGCGTTGGTGGCGAGTGTCGGTGCATCGGCGGCCATTGCCAACGAAACGCCGGTCTATCGTGCAGCGCCCGAATGGGTGAAACCGGCGCCCGCGATCGATCTTGCCAAGCTGGACGCCGAATCGCCGGTGCTTCTGATTCTCGACCAGCAGCACCGGTTCGAGGATGGGCGCGTGACCATCTACGCCGATCAGGCGCTCCGCATGGCCTCGGCCCAGGTCGTGAATCAGGCCGGGACGATCCAGCTCCCCTGGCAACCGCACCACGGCGAACTGGTGATCCATCGCGCGGAAATTCTGCGCGCGGGAGAGACGATCGACCTGCTGGCCAAGGGCGAGCGCTTTGCGGTCCTCCAGCGCGAGGAACAGCTCGAACAGCTTCAGATGACCGGCATGCTGACCGCAACCATGACGGTTCAGGGTCTGCGTGTCGGCGATGTGCTTCGCATCACCTCTTCGGTCACCAACAAGGACGAGGCGCTGAAGGGTCAGGCGCAGACCGTCGCGCCGTTGATCGGTCATCCGGCGCGCACCGATTTCGCGCGGGTTCGCGTGCTCTGGCCGGAAGGCGTGCCGCTGAAATGGCGCGCGCTGGCCGAAGGGGTCACGCCACGCCAAAGCAGGACAGCCGGCTTCGAGGAGATCGAATTTGTCGGCACGCTCGACAAGTCGCCCGACCTGCCGACCGACGCGCCCATGCGGTATCGCCCGCTGCCGATCGTGGAGGCGACGACCTTTGCCGACTGGAATGCGGTGTCGCGGACGATGGCGCCGCATTATGCGACCGCAGGGTTGATCGCAGCGGGCAGCCCGCTGGCTGCCGAGGTCGCGAAGATCACGGGCAAGAGCAGCGATCCGCGCACCCGTGCCGCGCTGGCGCTGCAATTCGTTCAGGACGAAATCCGGTATCTCTTCAACGGCATGGCAGGGGGCAATTACATACCCCAATCGCCGACCCAGACCTGGTCGCTGCGCTATGGCGACTGCAAGGCCAAGACGTTGCTGCTGCTCGCGATGCTGCGCGAGATGGACATCGAAGCCGAAGCCGTGCTGGCCCATACCGAGATGGGCGATTTCGTGACGAAGCGGCTGCCGAGCGCGGCGGCGTTCGACCATGTCATCGTCCGCGCCGATATCGGCGGGGAATCGCTGTGGCTCGACGGGACGCGTTCCGGGGACCGGTTGGCGGATATCGGTGACGCGCTGCCGTTCCGGCATGTGTTGCCGCTGCGCACGGATGGTGCCGATCTGATGCCGGTCGAACTGCGCGCGCCGCACCGCGCCGACATCGATACGTTGCTGGAACTCGATCAGCGTGCGGGCGTGGATTTTCCTGCACCGTTCACGATCCGGATGACGTTTCGCGGCCAGCCTGCGCAACAGTTGCAGCAACTGGGCAGTCAGGGATCGCGCGAGCAGCTGGCGGAGGCGACGAGCGCCCTGATCCGCCCCTATGTCGGGACCGGCACGGTGTTCGGCGAGAAGGTTCACTATGATGGCGAGGCCGCGACGGCGACATTGACCGCGTCGGGCGTGACCTATCCGGGCTGGACGCGGAAAGGGGCCGAAAAACGGATCGCGATCGAATATCTGCTCGGCAATCTGAAATTCGCGCCCGATCGCACGCGCGGCAGTTGGCGCAACATCCCGGTCGCTACGGGAGAGCCGTCACGGATGGTCGTCACCACGCGAACCCGGATGCCGGACGATGTGCGGATCGAGGGGACGCCGGACTGGTCCGCGACCATCGTTGGTCTGCAAATGGGCCGTGCGGTATCGCTCGACAGCGGCGTGTTGACGATCCGTGAGCATCAGGCGGCGACCGGGGCGGAAGTCGCGACCGCCGAGCTGGCGGCGACGCGCCAGGCCGTTGCCCGCGCCAAATCCGATCTCGTTTATGCGGTGTCCAGCGAACAGACGCCGACCTGGCAACAGGTCGAGCGAGGACGCGGCGACGGACGTTTCGCGCCGATCCTGGCGGCCTATGCGGCCGATATCGCGCAATCGCCTGACGACAGTGCGCTTTTGTCCAACCGCGCCTGGTTTCGCGCGCGCATCCGCGACACGAAGGGGGCGATCGATGACCTGACCGCGGCAATCGCGATCGATGACAAGCCGCAATATCGGCTGAACCGCGGGGGCCACTATCGGACGCTGGGCGACGACGCAAAAGCGATGGCCGATTTCGATGCGGCCCACCAACTCGACGGCAGCGCCGCCGACGCGATCCACGCGCTCGCGACGTTGCGCGCCGAAACCGGCGATGGCGACGGCGCATTGGCGCTGGTCGATTCCCGCACATCGCCCGATGACGAGGAAGGGCGCAACTTCCTGGCCCTGAAGGCGACGGTGCTGGCACGGGGCGGCGCGGTCGACGACGCAGTCGATGCGCTCGATTCGGCGATCGCTGCCTCGCCGCGCGACGCGACCATGCTCAACAATCGCTGCTGGCTGAAGGGGACGCAGAATGTCTCGCTCGACGCCGCGCTCGACGACTGCACCCGCGCGATCACGCTTGCCGAGAATCCGGCCGCCGCGCTCGACAGCCGGGCGATGGTCTATTTCCGTCTGGGCCGGATGGACGATGCGCTCGCCGATCTGAACGCCGCACTCGATATCGTTCCCGACATGCCCGCCGCGGTCTATCTGCGCGGGATCGTGTTGTCTCATCGCGGCGACGCCAGCGGGGCGAAACGCGATCTGGACGTCGCCCGGATCCTGTCGCCCCGGATCGCGGAGGATTACGATCGCTGGGGCGTGAAACCGAAAGGCTGAGCCACGGATAGGCTTTCTGCCTTGTTCGCATGCGCAGCAAGGCGTAGCGCCACGCCATGCAAGCGCCCGCGACCTCCACCACCAGCCTCGACCGTCGCGGGCTTGGGTTCGGGCTGGGCGCCTATCTGATCTGGGGGTTCCTGCCGCTTTACTTCCTGCTGTTGGCGGGCGTGACGGCGGGGGAGATCGTCGCCGATCGGGTCGTGTGGTCGCTGGCGCTGCTGATCGGCATCCTGGCGGTCGCCGGGCGGTTCGGGAAGCTGGTGGCGGTGCTGCGCAACCCCCGCACACTGGGCCTGCTCGCGATCAGCGCCGCGCTGATTTCGGTCAACTGGCTGATCTACATCTGGGCGGTGCAGAACGGGCATGTGCTTGGCGCGAGCTTGGGCTATTTCCTCAATCCGCTGGTCAATGTGCTGCTGGGCGTCGTCGTGCTGGGCGAGCGGTTGAAGCGGATGCAGATGGCGGCGGTCGCGCTCGCCGCCGTGGGGGTCGCGGTGCTGGCGAGCGGCGCGGGGACGGGGCTGTGGATCAGCCTTTCGCTGGCCTTTTCGTTCGGGCTCTACGGGCTGATGCGCAAGATCGCGCCGGTCGAATCGCTCGAAGGGCTGACGGTGGAGACCGCGCTGCTTACCCCGTTCGCGCTTGCCTATATGGCGTGGCTGGCGAGCAACGACGCGCTGGTGTTCGGCGATGCGCCGGGGCTGACGGCGCTGCTGGTGCTGGCGGGCGCGGTGACGGCGGTGCCGTTGCTGCTGTTCGCGGGCGCGGCGCGGTTGTTGCCCTATTCCACGCTTGGGTTGCTGCAATATCTGGCGCCGACGCTGCAATTCGTGCTGGCGATCACGGTGTTCGGGGAGGCGATGACGACCGCGCATATCGTCTGTTTCGCGCTGATCTGGGCGGGGCTTGCGCTCTACGTACTGTCGTCGGTCAGGAAGCCGCGACCGGTGCCTGCCGCATAGGGCTTTTGCGCACCCGCCCGGCTTGGTCTATGCGCCGGCCATGACGCTCTACACCCGCTTTGCCGCGCATATCGATGCTGCGCTCGACACGCTTGTCTCCACCGGCGATCTGCCCGCCGACCTCAACCGCCGCGCCGTCACGGTCGAGCCGCCGCGCGATGCCAGCCACGGCGATCTGGCGACCAACGCGGCGATGGTGCTGGCCAAGCCCGCGGGCACGAACCCGCGCGCGCTCGCGGAGAAGATCGCGACCGAACTGGGCAAGATCGACGCGGTTGCCAGCGTGTCGGTGGCGGGCCCAGGCTTCATCAATCTGAGCCTGCGCGACGATGTGTGGCGCGACGAACTCCGCGCGATCGACGCGGCGGGCGACGCGTATGGCAAGTCCGACATGGGCGCGGGACGCACGGTCAACATCGAATATGTCTCCGCCAACCCCACCGGCCCGATGCATATGGGCCATTGCCGCGGCGCGGTGGTCGGCGATGCGCTGGCGTCCCTGCTCGAATGGGCGGGGCACAAGGTGATCCGCGAATATTATGTCAACGATGCGGGCGGTCAGGTCGATGTCCTCGCGCGGTCGGCGCACCTGCGCTACCGCGAGGCGCTGGGCGAGACGATCGAGATTCCCGAAGGCCTGTATCCCGGCGAATATCTGAAGCCTGTCGGCGAAAAGCTCGCCGCCGAGCATGGCGACCGGTTCGTGAGCGCGCCGGAGGGTGAATGGCTCGACCGGTTCCGCAAGGAAGCGGTTGCCGCGATGCTGGTGATGATCCGCGACGACCTGGCGCTGCTGGGCATCCATCACGACCTGTTCTCGTCGGAGGCCGAATTGCAGGCCGCGGGCAAGCCCGAAGCCGCCGAAGCGTGGCTCCGCGAACGCAACCTCGTCTATGACGGCGTGCTGGAGGCGCCCAAGGGCGAGACGCCCGAGGATTGGGAACCGGTCGAACTGCCGCTGTTCCGTTCGACCCAATTCGGCGACGATCAGGATCGCCCAATCAGGAAGTCGAACGGCAGCTGGACCTATTTCGGCGCCGACCTCGCCTATCATTTCCAGAAGGCGCAGAGTGCCGACGAACTGATCGACATCTGGGGCGCGGACCATGCGGGCACGGTCAAGCGCATCGTCGCCGCGGTCGCGGCGCTGACCGAAGGCAAGACGCGGTTCGACGTGAAGCTGGTCCAGATGGTCCGGCTGCTGCGCGGCGGCGAGCCGGTCAAGATGTCCAAACGCTCGGGCAATTTCGTCACGCTGGCCGATGTCGTGCGCGAAGTCGGCAAGGATGTGGTCCGCTTCACCATGCTGACGCGCAAGGCCGATGCCCAGATGGACTTCGATTTTGCCAAGGTGGTCGAGGCGTCGAAGGACAATCCGGTCTTCTACGTCCAGTACGCGCACGCGCGAATCGCCTCGCTCAACCGCCGTGCCGCAGAGGCACAGGTCGTGGCCAATGCTCAGCACCTGTCCCTGCTTGATACAGAGGAGTTGGCGCTGGTGAAGCGCGCCGCGCAGTTCCCGCGCATCGTCGAGAGTGCGGCACTGGCGCGAGAGCCGCACAGAATCGCCTTTTATCTCTATGACTTGGCGGCGGACTTCCATGCGGCCTGGAATGTCGGCAACGACCGCCCCGATCGCCGGACGCTGATTGCGGACAATCCGGGCCTGAGCAGCGCACGGCTTTTCATGGCGAACGCGATCGGGCAAATTATCCGAAATGGTCTCAGCGTCATGGGCGTGGAGGCTGCGACGGAGATGAATTGATGAGCGACGGCAGGGGCGGGGTAAGCGATGGGTGGCGCGAGACCACCCGGCGTGATGACGGCCTTCCGTGGCTTGAATCCGCGGGCGAGGATTATGGCGAGGGCGGCGGACAGCGGCGCGGGCTGTTGCTGTTCGTCGTTGCGGTCGCGATCATCGGTGCGGCGGCGTTCGCCTGGTGGTGGGCCAACCAGCCCGGCGGCGGTCCCGGCGGCACCGGCGAACTGATCGCCGCGCCCGAGGGCGACTACAAGACCAAGCCCGACCAGCCCGGCGGCATGGCCGTTGCGGGCAAGGGCGACCAGGTGTTCGTCACCAGCGAAGGCGGCGCGAGCAACGGCTCCGTTGATCTGGCCGCGGTTCCCGAAGCGCCGGTGCAGGGCACGGTCCAGCAAAAGGCCCCGCCGCCCGAGGTCGCCGGATCGAAGCGGGTCGTCGCCAATGTGCCGCAGGCGCAGGGTAGGCTCGAAGCGCGCGCACCGGTGCAGGCCGCGCCCCCGACCGCGCGCGGGACGGCGGGAGGATCGGTCGTCCAGCTCGGCTCGTTCCCCAGCGAAGGCGGGGCGAACGGTGCGTGGAAACAATTGTCGAGCCGGTTTTCGTATCTCGCACCGCTGGGCAAGGCGGTGGAAAAGGCCGAGGTCGATGGCCGCACCGTGTTCCGGTTGCGGGTCAATGCAGGCAGCGCCGCGCAGGCGCGTGAGCTGTGCGGCAAGCTGAAGGTCGCGGGCGAGCCCTGTTTCGTGGCGGGTAGCTGATTTCGTCATTGCGAGCGTAGCGACGCAATCCAGTATAGCCTGTGTGGTTCTGGATTGCTTCGCTGCGCTCGCAATGACGGGTGGGAGGTAGGGGGCCAATGATCTTCCTTCCCCCCGTCCGTTTCGAGCGAAATCGAGAAACGTGATCTTGGCGCTTGCTAAGCGTTTCTCGACTTCGCTCGAAACGAACGGGCACAGGACACGTGCCCCCCTCGCCACACCTCCACCACCGCGCTAAACCGTGCGCATGAAACCCGTGATCTTCGGCCTGTCCGGCCCGGTGCTTACCCCCGACGAGCGCGCCTTCTTCGCCGATAGCGAGCCCGCGGGCTTCATCCTGTTCAAACGCAATTGCGAAACCCGCGCCCAGATGCGCGCGCTGACCGACAGTTTGCGCGATCTTACCGAACGCAATGATGTGCCGATCCTGATCGATCAAGAGGGCGGTCGCGTCGCGCGGATGCAGCCGCCCGAATGGCCCGAATTTCCGGCAGGCCCGGCGTTCGATCGGCTCTATGACCTGGCACCGTCCTCCGCGATTGAGGCGGCGCGGGCGAACGGCCATGCGCTGGGGCTGATGCTCAGCGAAGTCGGGGTCAATGTCGATTGCCTGCCGCTGCTCGACCTCGCGCTGCCGGATACGACGCCCGCCGTCGCGTCCCGCGCGCTCGGCAGCGATCCGATGCGGGTGGCTGCCCTTGGCCGCGCAACGCTCGACGGGCTGAAATCGGGCGGCTTGGTCGGCGTGGTCAAACACATGCCCGGCCATGGGCGCGCGCGTGTCGACAGCCATTACGAACTGCCCGTCGTCGATGCGAGCGACGCCGAACTGGAAGCCGATATCGCGCCGTTCCGCACGCTCAACTGGGCACCGATGGGCATGACCTGCCACCTGATGTTCACCGCCTGGGACGCGGAAAACCCCGCGTCGCTGTCGAAGACGATCATCGAGCAAGTGATCCGTGGTCGCATCGGTTTCGACGGGCTGTTGATGACCGACGATATCGACATGAAGGCGCTGTCGGGCACCGCGGGGGAGAAGGCGGCGCGCGCGGTGGCAGCAGGCTGCGACCTCGTGCTCGATTGCTGGGCGCGGATGGACGAGATGGTGGAGATCGCGTCGCGGCTGGGCGAGATGGGGGCCAAGTCGCGCGAACGGCTGGATGCGGCGATGGCGACGGTTGCGGGGGGCGTGGACGGGGGCGAGATGTCGGAACTGGTCGCCAAGCGGGACGAGTTGCTGGCGTTACTCTAGCCCACCATCGGTTGGCTGTGTTGATATTTGGTGTTGGGCCGTGCTCGCTTAACCTCTACAATAAAATGAGACTATCGTCGTTAGGAACAGACGGCATGGACATTATTTCTGGAATTGCGGCTGTGACGTCTGCGCTTGGGATCGCCAAGACGCTTCGCGAGGTCGAAAAAAGCTATGACGAGGCAACTTATAAAATTCAAATATCAGACCTAATTGGCGCGCTTACCGACGCCAAACTTGCTATGGCTGATGCCAAAGAAAAGATGGCTGAGCAGGACCGGGAAATTATCCGACTAAAGGATAGCTTCGAGCAGCAGCGCGATCTCTACGTCGGTCCCGGCGATTACAAGTTCTTCAAAAACGATAGCGGTGTGCCTTCAGGGTTTCCGATTTGCCCAAGATGCGAAGCTAAAGAGGGGCGGCTGGTCCAACTGAGGCAGGACAACGTCATCATCCAGGCGAAGTGCCCAGTTTGCTCCAATATTTACAGGCCCGTCGAATGTTTCGTCCCGAGAACAGAGGGCGGCCCGACTACGCTGTTACAACTTGATGAGCAGCAACGCGAGATCGACCGCGCAAGAACTAACGCGGCGCTACGAAATCATGGACGCAGACTAGCTTGAACGTCTCTAGCGCACCCTTCCGCTAGGCTCGCGCCCGTGAACAACGAAACGCTCACGATCGATATCGACGGGTGGGATGGGCCGCTCGATCTGTTGCTTGCGCTGGCGCGGACGCAGAAGGTCGATTTGCGTGCACTTTCGATCCTCGAACTGGTCGAGCAATATCTGGCGTTTATCGATGGCGCGCGGGCGGTGAAGCTGGAGGTCGCGGCCGATTATCTGGTGATGGCGGCGTGGCTCGCCTACCTGAAATCGGGGCTGTTGCTGCCGCGCGATCCCGCCGTCGAGCCGAGCCCTGAGGAACTCGCGCTGCGGTTGCAACTGCGGCTCGAACGGCTGAATGCAATGCGCGAGGCGGGGGCACGGCTGATCGCGCGCGACCGGATCGGCCGTGATGTGTTCACCCGCGCCGCGCCCGAGGGACTGCGGGTGGTGCGCAAGAGCCTGTGGCAGGCCGAAATCTATGACCTGATCGCCGCTTATGGCCGGATTTCGGCGCGCACGCGCCCCGTGCTGCACGTCGTCGCCACTCGTCCGGTGATGACGCTGGAGACCGCACTCGAGCGGGTGTCTGCAATGCTGGGAACCGCGATCGAATGGACCGCGATCGAACGCTTCCTGCCCGGCGAGGCGGCGGGGGCGTATCGCAAGTCGGCACTGGCCTCGTCCTTCGTCGCGGCGCTCGAACTCGCGCGGCAGGGGAAGCTGGAGATGCAGCAGCAATCGGCCTTCGCGCCGCTCTATCTGAAGGCCGCCCCATGACCGATGAGACCAGGCGCGCGGTGGAGGCGGTGTTGTTCGCCGCCGATGCGCCGATGACGGTGGCCGAAATCCGCGCCTATGTCGGTGACGCGGTCGATGTCCGCGCGGCACTCGATGCGCTGGTCGAGGATTATTCGGCGCGCGGCATCCATCTGGTCAAGCGCGGCGACCGCTGGCATTTCGAAACTGCGCCCGACCTTGCCAATTTCCTGCGTCGCGACCGCGAGGAGCCGCGCAAGTTGAGCCGCGCGGGAATCGAGACGCTGGCGATCATCGCCTATCACGAGCCGGTGACGCGCGCCGAGATCGAGGCGATCCGGGGGGTGCAGATTTCGAAAGGCACGCTGGATGTGCTGATGGAGGCGGGCTGGGCGCGACCCGCGGGCCGCCGCGACGTGCCGGGCCGTCCGCTGACCTATGCCACCACGCCCGAATTCCTCAGCCATTTCGGGTTGCAATCGCGGCGCGACTTGCCGGGTATCGACGATCTGCGTGCGGCGGGGCTGCTCGATCCGGTCGATCTCGCATTCGAAGGACTGGGCGAAGGCTTAGAGGTGGAAACCGACGCCGACTCCGCCTAGATAGGGGCCAAGTCTAGGAGAATTCTCATGGGTAGTTTCAGCCTGATGCATTGGCTGATCGTCGGGATCATCGTGATCCTGCTGTTCGGCGGCAGCCGCTTTTCGAACATGATGGGCGACGTCGCCAAGGGCATCAAGAATTTCAAGAAGGGCATGGCCGAGGAAGACGAGAAGCCCGTCGAGCCGAGCCGGATCGAAGCACCGCGCGCCGCCGACCCGCGACCCGTCGAGCCCTATGCCGAGCCGCGGCCCGTCGATCCGGTTGCGACGCCCGCCCGCGACGATCCGCGCGACGTCGGTCAGCGCTGAGGTAGGTCGACATTGGATTGGGCGAACCAAAAGTAATTTAAGCCGTCATTCCCGCGAAGGCGGGAATCCATAAGCACCGGCATGGGTTATGGATTCCCGCCTTCGCGGGAATGACCAATAATGCTTAAACCGGATGTCACCACAGCCTAAAGGCCGTTCATGCTCGACGTCGCCCCGACCGAATTGCTGCTGATCGCGATTATCGCGTTGCTGGTGATCGGTCCCAAGGATTTGCCGAAAGCGATGCGCTTCGTCGGCAACTGGGTCGGCAAGGCCAAGCGGACCGCGGCGCATTTCCGCAGCGGCATCGATACGATGATGCGCGAGGCCGAACTGGAGGAGATGGAGAAGAAGTGGAAGGCGGAGAATGAGCGGATCATGCGCGAACATCCGCCCACCGCACACCATCCCGACCCCGAACCCGCCGCGCTGCCGGCGCCCGACCCTGCGGCACCTGCAACGGATAGCGACGACGACCAACCCGCCCAGGTCGCACGGCCCGTGATCCGCGACGATCCCGAATTGCCGCTCGATCCGCCGGCGCGGGTGGCTCCTGACACGGACAAGCTGCCGTGAAGGACATCGATTCGACCGAAGCGCCGTTGCTCGACCATCTGATCGAGTTGCGGCGTCGCCTGCTCTATTGTGTTGCGGCGTTGCTGCTGACCTTTTTCGGCGCCTTTTATTTCGCCGAGGAAATCTTTGCGTTTCTCGTCCAGCCGCTGGTCGCCGCCGGACAGGAGCGGGTGATCTATACCCAGTTGTTCGAGGCGTTTCTGGTGCAGGTGAAGGTCGCGTTCTTCGCGGCGATCATGCTGTCTTTCCCCGTGCTCGCCAACCAGTTGTGGCAGTTCGTGGCACCAGGCCTCTACAAACGTGAAAAGCGCGCGCTGCTGCCGTTCCTGCTCGCGACGCCGGTGCTGTTCATCGGCGGCGCGTCCTTCGCCTATTTCGTTGCGATCCCGACCGCGCTCACCTTCCTGCTGCAATATCAGGGCGACATGGGCGGGATTCAGCAGGACGCACTGCCGTCTGTGGGCAATTATCTGTCGTTCATCATGCAGTTCCTGTTCGCGTTCGGGATCAGCTTTCTGCTCCCGGTGCTGCTGATGCTGCTCGAACGCTCAGGGATCGTGACGCTGGCTCAGCTCAAATCGGCGCGGCGCTATGCGATCGTCGTCGCCTTCGTGCTGGCGGCGGTGCTGACACCGCCCGATGTCGTGTCGCAGTTCCTGCTCGCGGTGCCGCTGATCCTGCTGTACGAAATCGCGCTGATCGGCATCCGCATCACCCGCAAGCGCGAAGCGGCGCGCGCGCAGGCCGAAGAAGCCGACGCATAGAAAAGGGCCGCCGCGAAAGCTCGCGACGGCCCTTTTTTGCACAACCGCTTAGTTGGCGACGTCTTCGACGGCTTCGCCTGCCGACTGAACGTCGCGACCGACACCCTGAACGGTGTTGCATGCGCTCACAAGGAACGCGCTGGCGGCAATGGCAATCCCGATCATCTTACGCATGGTCTATCTCCGAAAACCTCTGTTGCGGTGGATCAATGCTCGCCACGCGGAGTCGTTCCGCGCGCTTAACGGTTCACCGCAAATACAAGAGCTTGGCTGTCGGAAACGATTAAGGCCCGAAAGCGTCACCGGGGGGGGGAGGGGTGGACGCTTCCGGGCCTATGTCTTGGATAGCGAGAGCGGGGGGGCAAAGAGTCGCTATCCGAAGAGCAGAACGACGAACGACAAGACGGGTTCCCGCCGCGATGCAAAAAAGTTCGAAAAATTTGAAACGGGTCAGCCGATGACCGAAATCGCGATTTCGTAGCTGCCGACCAGCGGATCATAATGGAGTGGCGCGCGCAATTGTCGGGCAAGGCCGCCGATGACGCGACCATAGCGGGTGGTGTTCAGATGATCGAACGCTTCGCCCGATACCAGCGAAGGCGACGACGCGCGCAGCACCGCGAATGCTGCGTCGTCGGATCGCGGTTTGAGCGAGATCGAGATCGCAGTCGGCTTGCGCGCGGCCATCGCCAGTTCGATGATTTCGGTCATCAGAAAGGCGGCGGCGACCGCGACGTCCTGGCTGACCATGATCGGATCGAGGTCGAGCGTGATGGCGGGCGCACCGTCAATATCGGCGGCGGTGGCGCGGATGTTCGACGCCAGTTCGCCCAGCACCGACCGCAATTCGACCCCGCGATTTTCCTCCATCTCCGCATAGTGATAGCGGTGGACGACCGCGAGCGCGTCGACGCGGCGCTGGATCGAAGCATAGGCCTGTGCCGCCTCACGGGTTTCCGCGCCGCGCGAATGGAAGTTGATGAGGCTGGCGATCACCTGGAGGTTGTTCTTGACCCGGTGATGGACTTCGCGCGTCAGCCGCGTCTGGCGGACAAGGCCTTGCGCCAGATTTTCCTCATGCTCCGCGACCGTCTCGGTCAACCGCCCGAAGGTTGCGCCCAGTTCGCGGATTTCCTGTGCAGGGGCGCGCATCGCCGCCAGTTCGGGCATGGTGGTGCCGGGCACATAGCTGCCGACCGTCGTCCGCAGGCGACGAAGCGGGCGGATCAGAAGGCGATCGACCACGAACCACGAAAGCGCGGCGGCGGCGAACCACATGATGAGCGGGAGCAGCATCGTCACCAGTGTCGGCGGGGTGATCGGCGCGGCGCGCACCGACACGTCGAGCGCCAACCCTTCGAAATCGAGATCGACGGTCAGCCGCTCACGCCGGTCGAGCGCGGTGCGTTCCGCGAGTTCGCGCAGCACCAGCGATTCCCCGCCGCGCGTCAGCTCGGCCGAATAGGGCGGGGCGAATTCGGTGGGGCGGGCGATTTCGGCAAGAAAGGCGGCGGGGAAAAAGGCGGTGGCGGTGGTCGATCCGTCGCTGCTCGCCAGGCGGATGGCCAGTCCCTGTCCGTCGATCAATGTCGCGGCGACGTCACCGGGAGAGCCGGGGGTTTCCAGATCGGGCAGCGGGATCCTCGCTCCGCAGATCAGCCGGTCGGCGGCGTCGGTCACGGCAAAGCGCGTGCCAGCGGAAAATTGCTGGGCGAACACGCCCTGTAACCGGGCGCATCCCGGCGCGTTGTTCGGATCGCCGCCCAGCGTGTCGAGCGCGACACGCAGCGCGCTGACATCGCCGAGCAATTCGATCGACAGCGCGCGGGCGCTTTCGGTTGCGGCGACGCGCAGCCGCGAGCGGGTTTCCTGATCGGCGATGCGGGTGGTCTGGACCGAGGCGAAAAAGGCGATGATCGCAAACGGCAGCAAGGCGATCGACAGGATCGCGAAGAGTTTGGCGCCAGTCGGCAGGTTCACGAACAACGCCGCCGGGCGGCGGTCGATCCCGCTGCCGGGTTTGGGCTGATCGGTCATGCGGAAATTGTCAGCCGAGCTTGCTCAACAGGTCGAGCATGGAATCGGGAACCTTTTCATCGACGGCATCGTGATAGACGGCCCGCAAAGCATCGCCCACGGATTTGTCCTGGGCGTTGCGCGAACCGGTCTTCGAAGATTTGGGGCTGGAAACTGCTGATTCTGTATCGTTCATGTTATCCGTTTGACCGGGTCCACCATCTGTACCGTTTCCCGACTGCACAACGTCCCCCTTAGAACCCGCATAATCCGGGACACTAAATTTCAATTCGCTCCCTGACGGGGCGATTTTGGCTGCGGTTACACCGCTCGCAGAAATCATGAAACCAAAGATCGCTTCGTTGGTTCCATGCTCGGTACAAAATTCGGGGGGCAAACTTCGATGCGTGCCGAAACAGGATTGCAAATGGTTGAATCGCTTCTCAAATGGCGGCGGTTCGCTTCGAAGGAGTAATATTCGCCCATGTCGCTTGGACAGCAGCTCGCGCCGCATCTTCCCTTTTTGCGGCGCTATGGCCGCGCGCTTACCGGCAGCCAGACCGAAGGCGATCGTTACGTTCGCGCCACGCTGGAGGCGATCGTCGCCGCACCGGAGGAGTTTCCGCGCGACGTCGATCCCCGGCTGGGGCTTTACCGCACCTTTCAGGTGATCTGGTCGTCGACCCATGTCGATGACGGCGATGTCGATATGGGCGGCGACGACGACAACGAAGCCATCGCGCGCGCACGTCTTGCCCGCATCGCGCCGGTGTCGCGCCAGGCGCTGCTGCTGACCGCGATGGAAGGCTTCACCACCGAAGACACGGCCTATCTGATCGGCGCATCGACCGGCGAGGTCGACGAACTGGTGTCGGACGCGCTGTCAGAAATCGATCGCCAGACGCGCGCGCGCGTACTCATCATCGAGGACGAGCCGATCATCGCGATGGACATCGAACAGATCGTCCGCGACCTGGGCCATGACGTGACCGGTGTTGCCGTCACCCGCGACGAAGCGGTCGCGCTGGCGATGGAGGACCGGCCCGGCCTGGTGCTGGCCGACATCCAGCTGGCCGACGATTCGTCGGGAATCGACGCGGTGAAGGATATTCTGGCCGAATTCAACGTGCCCGTCATTTTCATCACCGCCTTCCCCGAGCGGCTGTTGACCGGCGAGCGGCCCGAGCCGACCTTCCTGATCACCAAGCCGTTCCAGCGCTCGACGGTGAAGGCTGCGATCAGCCAGGCGCTGTTCTTCGATCAGGCGACGGTCCCCGCCAATTAAATCGCGGATCGGGACGGACCCAAAACGATATTGGGGGGTTGAGTGAATATGGCTGACGACAAAGAAACCCATATCGATGGCGAACGGGCACGCGCGGGGGCAACGCCGCACATGACGCGCGTCATCCTCCCCGTATCGCTGGTGCTGGTGATTATCGTCTTCGTGGCGCTCACTTATCTTCGCTAAGGCGGCACTAGTATCCCTGCACTTCCGACGCTAGGTTCGGCGGATGGTTCGCCCATCCGCCCCGCGTCCGATCGGAATTCGATGACCGACCCCGACTATGACGACGACGGCGAAACCGCGGCAGCGGTCGAACATGTCGCGCTGTCCGACGATGAGTTCAAAACCCAGCTGGCGCAGGTGATCCCGCATCTGCGCGCGTTCGGGCGCTCGCTGTCGGGCAACCGCGATCTCGCCGACGATCTGGTTCAGGAAACCTTGCTCAAGGCATGGGCCGCGCGTCAGCGGTTTCAGGCGGGCACCAACATGCGCGCCTGGACCTTCATCATCCTGCGCAACCTGTTCCTGTCGCAAATGCGCCGGTCACGGTTTCGCGGCGAATGGGACGACTTGGTCGCCGACCGCATTCTCGCGGCTCCGGCTAGCCAGGACCGCCATGTCGAACTGTCGGATATGCAGCGCGCGTTGATGCATTTGCCCCAACCGCAGCGCGAGGCGCTGATTCTGGTCGGCGCAGGCGGCTTTGCCTATGAGGAAGCGGCGGAAATCTGCGGCGTCGCGGTCGGCACGATCAAGAGCCGCGTGGCACGCGGGCGCGTTGCGCTCGAAGGATTGTTGAGCGACGGGCAACTCGAATCGCGGCGCCTGCACAAGCAGGATCCCGATCGTTCGACGCTCGATACGATCATGGACGAAGTGGACGACCTCAGCCGCGGCCGGTGAGGTTCAGGGTGGTCTGCGCCCCCGATCTCAGCGCGTTCGATCCCGGATTTAGCCAACATTTTGCTCGAAACGAACGGGTGGGGCAGGTTGGGTTTTCAGAAGCCGACGGTTTGCGCTCGCAAATCTCGCAAGCGCTCAGCGTTTGTCCGTCCCGGTCAGCGCATCGAGCTTGTCGAGGCAGGCCACCATGTCGCTGGGCAGCGTGTTGCGCTCGAAAGCAGACCTGAGCGCCGGGCCGAGGCGCGCGATTTCGACCGGGTTCTGCACCACATAGGGGCGACCCGCGCGTCCGTTACGGTCCTGTTGGCTCAGAAAGCTCATGTCCGGTAGAACGACCGAAAGCACCAATCGTTGCCTGATTTCGCGGGCAGGCCAAAAAGGATGCGACTGCGGCATGATGGACACGATGGGAACGGTGGGAATCGACGACGCGGTGCGGCGGATCGAATCAAATTCGCCGTTTCTCCGCATGATCGCGGCGCGCGAAGGCGAACTGGTCGCCAGCATGGCGTCGGCGATGGCCGATCCGATCGCCGCCGCCGAAGCCGATACGCTCGACCTGCCGGTCGCACAGGCGCTTCGCGTCGCACGGCGGCGGCTGGCGCTGATCGTCGCGGTGGGCGACCTGGCGGGCGAATATCCGCTGGAGCGGGTCACCGGGGTGCTGAGCGCTTTCGCCGACCGCGCGCTCGACCGCGCGATCCGGGCGGCGATCGAGGAGCGGACGCCGGGTGCGGCGCCGCGCGGCTTCGTCGCCATCGCGCTCGGCAAGCAGGGGAGCCACGAACTCAACTATTCGTCGGATATCGATCCGATCCTGTTGTTCGACCCCCGGACGCTGCCGACCAAGGCGAACGAAGCGCCCGAAGAGGCTGCGGTGCGGATCGCCAAGCGGGTCGTTGAACTGCTCCAGGCACGCGACGGCGACGGCTATGTATTGCGCGTCGATCTGCGGTTGCGCCCGTCGCCGGAGGCAACGCCGATCGCGATCCCCGTCAACGCGGCGATCTCCTATTATGAATCGCAGGCGCTGCCGTGGGAGCGGGCGGCATTCATCCGCGCGCGCGGCTGTGCGGGCGATGCGGCGCTAGGCGATTATTTCCTGTCGGCGATCCGACCCTTTGTCTGGCGGCGCGCGCTCGATTACGGGGCGATCGGCGAGATACGGTCGATCACCCGGCGCATCCGCGATCACTATGCGCAAGGTCAGGCGTTCGGCCCCGGATATGATCTGAAGCGCGGGCGCGGCGGCATTCGCGAAGTCGAATTCTTCGCACAGGTGCATCAGCTGATCCACGGCGGGCGCGACCCCGCCCTGCGCGCGCCCGCGACGCTGGACGCGCTGGCGAAGCTGTCGGCGGCGGGATGGATCGCCGGGGATGCGGCGCGCGATCTGGGGAGCGCATATCGCTTGCTTCGGACGATCGAGCACCGGGTGCAGATGATCGACGATCGCCAGACTCACGCGCTGCCCGATGTCCCCGACGCGCTCGATCGGGTCGCGCGGCTGCACGGCCTGGCGGATGGCGACGCCCTGGTCGCGCTCATTCGCCCACATATCGAGGCGGTGGGGGCGCTTTACGACGCGCTCGATCCGGACGGCGACAGCGCGCTTGCCAGCGAAGGCGAATCGCTGACCGCACAGTTGAAGGGGGCGGGCTTTGCCGATCCCGAACAGGCGACGCGGCTGGTGCAGGGATGGCGCGCCGCCCGCTATCCCGCGCTCAGGAGCCCGGCGGCGCAGACCGCGCTGGAGGCAGCGCTGCCCCGGCTGGTCGAGGCGATGCGCGAGGCGGCGGACCCCGGCGCGGCACTGCTCCGGCTCGATGCGATCCTGTCGCGCCTGCCGAGCGCGATCAATTTCTTCCGCCTGATGGAGGCGCGCCCGGCGCTCGCGCGGCTGCTGGGCACGATATTGAGCCATGCGCCGACCTTGGCCGATGTGCTTGGTCGCCGCGTCGAACTGCTCGACCGGCTGATCGACGCGACCGCGCTGGGCGAGGTGCCCGATGCGGCGGCGCTGGCGGACGAAATGCGGGCGGTCGATGCGGGCGGCGATTATCAGGCGCTGCTCGACCATGTTCGAAAGATCGTCAACGAAACCCGCTTTGCGCTGGGGGTTCAGATCGTCGCGGGGGCGTCCGATCCGCTGGAGGTGTCGCACGGCTATGCCCGGCTGGCGGACGCGGCGATCCAGGTGCTGGCGGATGCCACCATTGCCGAATTTGCGAGCGCGCACGGGCGGGTGCCGGACAGCGAACTCGTGATCCTGGCGCTGGGGCGCTATGGCGGAGAGGCGCTGACCCATGCCTCGGACCTCGACCTCATCTACCTGTTCACCGGCGATTATTCGGCCGAATCGGATGGCAAGAAGCCGCTGGGCGCGGTGCTCTATTACAACCGGCTGGCGCAGCGATTGTCGGGGGCGCTGTCGGTGCAGACCGCATCGGGTCCGTTGTATGAGATCGACACGCGGCTGCGGCCTTCAGGGGCGCAGGGTCCGCTGGTCGTCTCGCTCGACGGCTTCGCCAAATATCAGCGCGAACAGGCCTGGACCTGGGAGCATATGGCGCTGACACGTGCGCGTGCCGTCTATGGCTCGGCGCAGGCGCGTGGCGCGGTTCAGGCGGCGATCTACGCGGTGCTGGCCGGGGATCGCCCGGCGCGCGACGTGGTGGCGGAAGCGGCGACGATGCGCGACGAGATGGCCGCGCACAAACCGCCCGCCGGACCGTTCGACGTCAAATTGCTGGATGGCGGCCTCGTCGATCTGGAATTCGCGGTGCACGTCCGACAGCTGATCCATCGCAGCGGTTTCGACCCGCATCTGGGCCGCGCCATCGCGCTGTTGGCGAACGAGGGGCTGCTGCCCGCCGGGCTGGAGGCGGCGCACGACCTGATGACGCGGTTGCTGGTGGCGCTGCGGCTGGTCGCGCCCGATGGCAATGCGCCGCCGCCCGCAACCCAGGCGATCGTCGCGCAGGCGACCGGGCATGAAAGCTGGGACGACGTGGTTGCCGCGCTCGACGCCGCGCGGCAGACGGTGCGCGATTGCTGGGCGCAGGTGCGCGACGATAATCGCCAGGAACAGGGAGTGACGCCATGACGATCGCAGTCGGAGACCGCTTGCCGGATGTTGCGCTGACGATGATGGACGGCAGCACGCAATCGCTGGCGAGCCGAAAGGGCAGGGCGCTGCTCCTCTATTTCTATCCCAGGGACGACACGCCGGGCTGCACCAAGGAGGCGCAAGGGTTCAGCGACCGCGCCGACGACTTTGCCGCGCTTGGCGTCGATATCCTCGGCGTGTCGAAGGACAGCCCCGCCAAGCACGCCAAATTCACGGAAAAATACGCGCTGAACATCGATCTCGCGACCGATGACGGGTCGGCGCTGGAGGCGTTCGGGTCGTGGATCGAAAAATCGCTCTACGGCAAGAACTATATGGGCATCGACCGATCGACCTTCCTGTTCGATGCCGACGGGAAACTGGTGCGCGAATGGCGCAAGGTGCGCGTACCGGGTCATGTCGATGCGGTGTTCGAGGCCGCACGAACATTGTCGCGCGATTGACGGCAAATGGCCTCGCTCGGTCGCCGTCACGCACCCGAATCGGCGAGGCAAGAGGCCGGTTTCGGCTGCGAAACGGATTCGAAAAATCGGCGTCAATCAGCAGATTTACGGACCGATTTCGCTGCGGTTCAACGACTCGGCGCACGGCACAGGCGGTTTACCTCGCCTAATCGAGCAAACTATTGTGTTGGTTGACGGGCTTCCGCACTAACATCCCTGTTCCGGAGCGGAGGGGCTGCTGACGGGACATCGCAATTTTCTGCCACCGCCTTGGCAAAGGGGCGGGGCTCCAAATTCGGGTCGCCGGGGATCAATGATCGCAACCGTAAACAGCCTAACGACGACGGGGCTCCAAAAGTTCCGTTCGCTTTTCACCACCAGGGATTTCATCTTCAACGACGGTCGCGACGTGCGCGAATTTAGCGTTGCCGGTCGGACTCAGGCACTGATGGCCGGGATCGCCGCCGTCACCCTGTGCTTTTCCGCCTATGGCGTGACGCAGGCCGCATCGGGCGCCGCTGCCGTGACGGGTGTGACCTCGGGCGCGAAGCTCGCCGAGATGGAGCGTGAAGTCGCCGAAATGCAGGCGAACGTCGCCAAGGTTCGCACCGCCGCTGCCGAACACGCCAAATTGCTCGAACAGCGTCAGGCGCTGATCGTCGCGGCTATGGCGGGCGAGGGCAATCCGGGCGATTTCGATCTCGCTGCGCTGACCGCATCGGGCGCGATCGACGCCGAGACCGCTGAAATTCTGGCGCCGCTGCGCCGTGCCGAAGCCGGTCAGATGGCAATGGTCGCAAAGGCCGACGCCGCGCTTCAGGCGCGCTACGCCGAAACCGCACGCGAGTTGCGCCGTCTGGGCCTGTCGCCCAATCGCATCGCGACGCGCGGCGCGATGGGCGGTCCGCTTGAGGAAGTGAACGAGAACAACGCTGCCGAGGCTTCCGCCGACGCGCAATTCCGTTCGCTGGTGCAAAGCTGGAAGCGGCTCGATTCGCTTGAGGAAGCGTCGATCGCGATCCCGTCGATGCAGCCAGTCGCCGAAATGCGCCTGACCAGCAGCTTCGGCGTGCGCAGCGATCCGTTCCGCGGTTCGCAGGCATTCCACGCCGGGCTCGATATTCCCGGGCCGGTCGGCACGCCGATCTACGCCACCGCCGACGGCATCGTGTCGCGGTCGGAGCGCGCTGGCGCTTATGGCCTGCTCGTCGAAATCAACCACGGCAAGGGTATCCAGACCCGCTACGCGCATTTGTCGAAGATGCTGGTCAATCCCAACACCCGCGTCCGTCGCGGCCAGCTGATCGGCCTGATGGGCTCGACCGGCCGATCGACCGGTCCGCATCTCCATTACGAAGTCCGCATCGACGGCCGCGCCGTCAACCCGACGCCTTATATCCAGGCGGGCGACCAGCTCGTCGCGATGCAGGATCGCGCGCTCAAGAGCCGCAATTCGGCTGGCATGGGTGGCCCGGCCAAGTAAGTTCGCATTGGCTCAGCAATCGAGAGGCCCGGCAAGCATATGCTTCGCCGGGCTTTTTCGTGGGTGCGGTCAGGACCAAGGGGTGGAATTCAAATTGGGTATGTACGCGGAATGGCTTGCCCCGCCATTGCTCGCGGGGTGTCGGTCGCCTATCTGGTGGGCATGACCAGCGATGCACCGCCTCTCGAACTCACGCCCACCGCCGCCGCGCGGGTTGCGGCGATTGCCGGACGACAGGCCAAGCCTGCAATCCTGCGCCTGTCGGTAGAGGGGGGTGGCTGTTCGGGCTTCCAGTATAAGTTCGGGCTGGCCGACGGCGTCGAGGTCGACGACATTCGCGCGGATACCGACGGCGTCATACTGGTGGTCGATCCGATCAGCCTGGATTTGGTGAGCGGCGCGCGCGTCGATTACGTCGAATCGCTGGGCGGTGCGGCGTTCCGCGTGGACAATCCCAATGCGGCCGCCGGTTGCGGCTGCGGCTCCAGCTTCGCGATCTGATCGTTGAAGATCGTCAGCTACAACGTCAACGGGATCAAGGCGCGGCTGCCGCGGCTGGTCGAATATCTGACCGAGCAGGCGCCCGATATCGTCTGCCTCCAGGAACTCAAATCCTCCGACGAAACCGTTCCCGAAGCCGATATCCGCGCGGCGGGCTACGGCGCGGTCTGGCATGGGCAAAAAGGGTTCAACGGCGTCGCGATTCTGGCCAAAGGGTGCGATCCGGTCGAACGCCAGCGCGGCCTTGCCGGCGAGGATGAGGACGAGCACAGCCGCTATATCGAGGCGGAAGTGGACGGGTTGGTCGTCGCTTCGATCTATCTGCCCAACGGCAATCCGCAGCCGGGGCCGAAATTCGATTACAAGCTGCGCTGGATCGATCGGCTCCGGGCACGGGCGCGCGAATTGCTGGCCATGGAGCGCCCGGTGGTGCTGGCGGGCGATTACAACGTCATCCCCAACGACGACGACACGTTTTCGGTGGGTGCGATGCAGGACGATGCGCTGATGCAGCCCGAATCGCGCGCCGGTTACCGCGCTTTGCTGGCACAGGGCTGGACCGACAGCCTTCGCACGCGGTTTCCGGTCGGCGGGGTGTGGACCTTCTGGGACTATCAGGCGGGTGCCTGGCAGCGCGACGCGGGGTTCCGCATCGATCACCTGTTGCTGTCACCCGAAGCCGCCGACCGCTTCGTCGATGCGGGCGTGGACAAGGAGTATCGCGGGCGCGAAAAGGCCAGCGACCATGCCCCGACCTGGGTTCGCATAAGGTAGCGACGCATCTTTGCGTATTATTGGTATAATACACGATGAGTTGGCGTCGTTTACAGGCGTAATCGAAATCGCCATGATCTAAGCTATTGAAGATAAAAGTTTTAGGTGTTTGGCACGACTAATGCACCTGTTGCCGCTGTGAGGCGGCGTCCCCTGTCCGCGCTCACGGATGGAGGGAAACATGCATCAGAAATTCACCCGCGCCGCGATCGTGGCGCTTGCCGGACTTGGTGTGGTCGCCACAAGTGCACCAGCCTTCGCGCGTGACGCAGATCCCAAGAACGATCGTGTATCGACGGCGAAATCGGCAAAGGCGAGCGGCGATCAGCGTTATTGTGTGGAACAGATGCTGACCGGATCCCATGTGCCGCGACGCGAGTGCAAAACCCAGGCCGAATGGTCGCGCGAAGGCATCGATATCGTCAAGGAAGCGCAGAAGGGATCGCGCCGGTGAGGTCGCTGCGCTAACGCTCGCCATTGGGGCGACCGGTGACGCAACGCAAACGGTCTAAGCGGCGATCCCGCGACACCGAAACGAAGCCGGGCGCATCACCATGCCGAAGCGCTATTGCGCCGAGATGTGGCGATGACCGATCACCGCGGCCCCAAGCGCATCTGCATGACGGCGGCGAAATGGCGCAAACCGATCGTGCCGAACGGTTGATGAGCAACTGCCGGTCGGGTCCGCCCGTTCCCGACCGGCGATTTTTTCGACGGGCTTATCTCAAATCCGTTCGCACTGAGCTTGTCGAAGTGCTGTTCTTCTTCGCGACCGGAAGGGCAGTGGTTGGCTACGCCCCCTGCGGGTCGACTAGGTCAGCACAAACGGCGCAGCGATTAGGCTTGGCTGATATCGCGCTGGTACACGTGATAAACGCGGTTGACCTTCGACTGGATGGTGTCGGCGATCGCCAGCATCCCTTGATTGTCGTCCAGGATCCAGCCGATCTCGCCGCGGCTGGCGCCATATTTGGCGATGGCGTCGCGGCGGATATATTCGATCATCATGAAGGCGAGCTGGCTGGCGACCCGCGACGATTGCAGCCTTTTGACGACGCCCATCAACGGCACCCGCATCGTCCGCGCCTTGGGTCGGCGGAGCCACATCAGCAATTTCAGCCAGCCAAACGGAAACAGGCTGCCCTTTAGCGGCTTCAACGGCTCGTTGAGATCGGGCAGCGTAATCATGAACGCCACCGGCTCGCCGTCGATTTCGGCGATGCGGATCAGGTCTTCATAGACGATGGGTTTCAGCTTCTTGCCGACATCGTCGATTTCGGGCTGGGTCAGCGGCACGAAGCCCCAGTTATCGCTCCACGCATCGTTGAGGATGCCGAGGATGATTGTCGCTTCATCGGCGAAGCGCGACTTGTCGACGCGGCGGATGACGATCTTGTCGTTGCGCTCCCCCGATTGAATGATGCGATTGACGATGGGCGGAAACCCGCCAGTGATGTCGAGGTCGTAGGTGCGCAGTTCCTTGGCGAGCGTATAGCCGCGTTCTTCGATCCAGCCCTGATATTCGGGCCGGTGATGGCCCATCATCACGGTTGGCGAATGGTCGTGGCCCTGTACCAGCAGGCCGGGTTCTTCCCAGATTGACAGGCTGATCGGGCCGATCGCGCGAGCCATGCCCTTGGCGCGCAGCCAATCCTCGGCCGCTGCGATCAGCGCGTCACCGGCCTCCCGGTCCTCCGCCTCGAACATGCCCCAGAAGCCGACACCGGGGCCGAAGCCCTGTTCTGCGGGCATGGTCAGCGCCAGCGTGTCGACATGCGCAGAGATGCGGCCCACCACGCGGCCCTGACGCTCGGCCAGCATCATCTGCGCCTCGGCATGGCTGAACCAGCCGTTTTTGGCCGGATCGATCTGGCCTGCAACCTCGCTTTTCAGCGGCGCGACCCAATGCGGGTCGTTCGCATAAAGGCGATAGGGAAGGTCGATGAACGCCTTCTTGTCGGCTGCCCCCGCAACCGGCCGAACCGTGATCGTCACCCCCGGTGCGCCCGTGTCAGGCTGCGTCGCGCTTGCGCGGGTGGGTGGTGGCAACGATCCCGCCCGACAATTCCTTCACGCGCGGATAACGCTCGGCAACTTCGGGGGTGTAGCCCAGATTAAACACCGTCTCGCTCTTGTGCGGACGGTCGCCCTTCGCACGATCGTAATAGCTGCCGAAAACGTGATCCCAGAAATAGCTGGTGATCCCGAAATTGCCGTTTTCGTCGTGGAAATGATGCGCCATGTGGTTCTTCTTCCACGCGGCGAGCATCTTGTTCTTGGGCTTGTACGCCAGATGCTGGATGCAGTGGCAGAATTCGTAGAAGGCGGTCGTCAGGAGACCCGTGGCGAACGCCGCCATCGCCCCGCCGACGCCGCCGATGGCATAGCCGAACGGAATGCTCGCCAGCGCGATCGTCGGCAACGTCGTGTGCAGCGCGCCGAACAGCACCTCCAGATGATTGGGATCCTGGTGATGGTCGTAATGGATGCGCTTCCAAGTGGAAGCCATCCCCGGCACCTTGAACATCCAGTTGGAGTGGAGGATGAACCGGTGGATCAGATACCAAGCGAGCGGATAGATCATCGCCGCGACGACGATAGACGCCAGCGTCTGGAGCAGGGTCGCGGGATAATAGGCGAACACCACCATCGCCACGACCGACAGCGCCAGATAGGCGATGATCGCGGGATATTGGAAATAGGCGACGACCAATTCCTTGAACGTCATCTTGTCCAGATGGTGCGACTTCTGCCAGAAACCCGGCTTGGCGCTTGCTGCCTTCATCACTGCAACCCTATTCCATGTTCGTCGTCGGACTTACCCAAAGCTACGTGAACCTCCGCTGTGCAGACGCATTGCGGCGGTTTTGGGACCGTTTCGTCAGAGCGTAGCGGGCTATTCCTCGGTCCTGACCAGCACCGCCTCGCCGATCATCGCGAACAGCAGAAACGGTGCCCAGGCCGCGAGGAACGGGGGATATGCCCCCAGATTGCCCATCGCCAGCGCGAAATTGTCGGCCACGAAATAGGCAAAGCCCAGCCCCATTCCAATAACCGCACGCCAGAAAAGCTTGCCCGAGCGCGCGACGCCGAAGGCGGCAACCGCGCCCAGCAGCGGCATCAGGATCGAGGAAAGCGGCCCCGACAGCTTGTGCCACAGCGCGCCTTTCAGCGCCTGGGTGGGGCGTCCGGCGGCTTCCAGATCGTCGATCGCGGCGTTGAGCGCGCCGAAGGACAGCCCATCGGCATTGACGCTGGCGAGCGTGAACTGGTCGGGGCGGACGCCGGGGGCGAACCGCACGCTGCCGAGTTCGGTGACTCCGCCCGAGGCCACGTCGAACCGCCGCGCGCCTTCCATCCGCCAGCCGTCGCCGTCGCGCCGCCCGGTCGATCCGCTGACCACCGATCGCAGCACGCCGCCATCGCGTTCATAGATGGTGATGCCGCCCAACTGTGCCGCGTCGCCGCGCCCGCGCAACTGCTTCACCTCGATCAGATTGTCGCGTTCGCGGACCCAGACATTCGCGCGGTCGCCGCGATCGATGGGGAGGGGGCCGAAATCCACCGCCTCCCATTGCTGGAGCGTCGCGGTCGCGCGCGACACGATGCGGTCGTTGAAGGCGAAGGAGATCGCGGCGACGGCGAAGCTCGCCAGGATCAGCGGGGCGAGAATCTGATGCGCGGACAGCCCGCCCGCCTTCATCGAGATGACTTCGCTGTTCTGGTTGAGCGTCGACAGGGTGATGATGGTGCCGAGCAAGACGGAAAAGGGCAGGAAACGCGCAATGATCTGCGGGGTGCGCAAGCTGACATAGCGCCAGATTTCGGCCTGTCCGTTGCCGTCGAACGCCAGAATCTTGCCGCTCTCCGATAACAGGTCGAGCGTCTGGAGCACCAGCACCAGCCCCGCCATGATGGCAAAGGTCCGAAGCAGGAACATCTTTGCCATGTACCAGGCGATGGTCCGCGACGGGAAGAACTGCATCTGGCTGGTCATGCCCGCACCTTTCTGCGGCCGGGGAGCAGCTTGCCGATCGCCTTGGCCAGCTTGGCCGCGACGCGGTCGATCGCGCCGATCGGCTGGCCGCCGGGGACATAGGCGATCTGGTAGAACATCCAGAAGACGAGGGCCGCGAACAGCGCGAACGGTCCCCATAGTGCGAGCACCGGATCGATCCGGCCGAGCGCGGCGACCGATTCGCTATATTCGTTCACCTTGTGGATCGTCACGATCATCACGATCGCCAGGAACACACCGAGCGCGGAAGTCGATCGCTTCGGCGGCACCCCGAGCGCGAGCGCGAGCAACGGCAGCAGGAACATCGTCGCCACTTCAACCACGCGGAAATGGAAATTTGCGGCGCTGGCGTCGCGATCCTCTTTCGGCACTTGAGGATTCTTGCTGACCTGCATCAGCTCGACCAACGTGCGTTCGAGGTCGCGGCCCCCGCGGGGGCGAAAATTCTCGAATCGCGGCAGGTCGATCGGCAGGTCATGCGCGGTAAAGGACAACACCCGCGGCTCGGTGAAGCTCGGCGAATTATGGACCAGATTGCCGTTGGTCAGGCGAAAGATGATGACGTCGGGATCGTCGGTCGCGAGGAACTGTCCGGCCTCTGCGGTGGCGGCGAGATAGCTGCCCTCGCCGGTGTTTACATGGACGAAAATGCCGGACAATCTTGCGCCGTCATCCTCGCTCTCCTCGATACGCAGCGTCATGCGGTCGCCGAAATTGGTGAATTCGCCGACCTTGATCGACGCACCCAGCGCGCCCGATCGCAGCTCGAACCGCAGTTCCTCGTAATTGTAGCGGGCGTTGGGCTGGATATAGCCGACGATCGCGAGATTGAGCGCGGCGAGCACGATCGCGTAGAAATAGGGGACCCGCAGCAGCCGCCCATAGCTCATGCCGACGCCGCGAAGCACGTCGAGTTCGGAGGTCGTTGCGAGCTTTCGAAACGCCAGCAGGATGCCGAGCAGCAGCCCGATCGGGATGCCGAGCCCCAGATATTCGGGCAGCAGGTTGGCGAGCATTCGCCACACCACGCCGACGGGACCGCCTTCGGTCGCGACGAAATCGAACAGCCGCAGCATCCGGTCGAGCACCAGCAGCATCGCTGCGATCAGCAACGTCGAGAACAGCGGCACCGCGATCAGGCGGGCCATGTATCGGTCGATCGACTGCATGAAGGCGGGCCGGGTCCGTTCGCGAGTGGGTGGGCGAATGGCCCTGAAAGGTGAGGATATAGGCGAGGGTGCGGCGGGCGTCACCCCTTGGCGGTCATTGCCCCAACCCAATTCGTCACTCCGGCCGAAGTGCAGGGGTCCACCGGGCGGCAGGCCGACACGCCGAATGGGCGGGCGAGACGCAAGCGGCTTAGTGGACCCCGGCACTTCGGCCGGGGTGACGGTGGTTGTTAGTTAAGCAACCCGACCGCTTCGCCCGCTGCCTTGAACATGCCCAGCACCGTCCGGATCTGCTCCGGCGTATGTTCCGCGCAAAGCGAGCAGCGCAGCAGATACGTGCCTGCAGGCGTCGCGGGGGGGCGGGCCATGTTGACGTAGAGCCCGCCGTCGAGCAGCGCCTGCCACATCGCCACGGCTTGCGTCTGATCCTCGAGAATCACCGCGATGATCGCCGACTCGCAGGTTTCGGTGCCGAGCCTGAAACCCATGTCGGTCAGCCCTGCGTGCAGCGTCCGCGCGCTTTCCCACAGACGTGCGCGCTTTTCGTGGGCGGTCATCAGCTTGCGGATCGAGGTCGCGGCGGTCGCGACGACCGAGGGCGGCAGCGACGCGGTGAAGATATAGGGGCGGCAAGCGAGCCGGATCGCCTCGAACTTCGGGTGGTTCGAGATGCAGAAGCCGCCGACGGTGCCGACCGATTTGGAGAAGGTGCCGACGACGAAATCGACATCGGCTTCCAGCCCCAGTTCCTCATACACACCGCGACCGTTGGGGCCATAGAAGCCCATCGAATGCGCTTCGTCGGAAAGCACCATCGCGCCGTGCTTCTTGGCGACCGCGACCATTTCCTTCAAAGGCGCGATGTCGCCGAGCATCGAATAGACGCCCTCCAGCACCACCAGCTTGCCGACGCCTTCGGGCAGGCGACCGAGCCTTTTATCGAGGTCGTTCACGTCATTGTGGCGGAAGCGGACGATTTCGGCATCCCCCTGCTTGCAGCCGTCATAGATCGACGCGTGGCTGTCGGCGTCGAGGATGACGTAATCGCCCTTTCCCGCCAGCGTCGAGATCATGCCGAGATTGGCCATGTAGCCGGTCGAAAACACGATCGCGCCCGACACGCCGTAGAACTCGCGCAGCGCCTGTTCGACTTCCACATGGTCGCGAAACGTGCCGTTGAGCATCCGGCTGCCGTTGGTGCCCGACCCGAAGCGGTCGAGCGCGTCCTTGCCCGCCTGAATCACGTCGGGATCGAAGGTCATGCCCATATAATTATAGGTGCCGAGCAGGATGGTGTCCTTGCCCTTGATGACGGCTTCGGTCGGCGATTTCACCTCGTCCATCACGATCGCGAAGGGATCGGTGACGCCGGTGTCGATCAGCGCCTGACGCTCGGCGATCAGGGGGTCGAACTTGGACATCAGGTCGCGGTCCGGCGCAGCGGTCGGGGCGTCAGCGGGGAGGGCGTGGGGGGTGGCGGCGGCTTCGGTCATGGCTCTGCAATCCTGATCCTACCCCGTTTGTCCCGAGTAGCCTTCGAGCGAAGTCGAGAAGGCGTATCGAGGGAGGTTGGCACTGTCTCGACACGGGTTCTCGACAAGCTCGAACCCTACTCGACACCAACGGATAGGGGGTGGGGTGGGCTGGGTTCGGTTATTTCTTCAGCTTTTCGACCGCATCGACCAGCTGGCCGACGGTCTCGATTTCTGCCTGCATGTTCATGGTGATGAGGATGTCGAATTCATCCTCCACCGCGGCGACGAAATCCATCACCGTCAGGCTGTCCCATTCGAGGTCGCCGGCGAAGGTCGTCGCTTCGGTCAATTCGACGCCCTTTTTGTTGAAGGGTTCGATCTGGGCCTTGACGGTGTCCAAGGTGGCGGCGCGGTCGCTCATGATGCTGCTTTCGATGTCGATGCGAAGAGGTGGGGCGCTTCTATAGCAGCCCGCGCGCGCGATACCATGCCGCGGTATCGGCCAGGCCCTGTGGCGTGGCGATTTGCGGCTGCCACAGGTCGCCGGGGGGCTTTGCGCCGTTGGTCGCGGTCCAGTCGGGATGGCAGAAATAATCGACGCGGTCGCGGGTCAGCTTGGCCTTGTCGCCGCGCACCAGCCCGTCCGCGCGGGCAGCGGCGCGCATCACCCAGCGCGGCATCGCGAACGGGCGGACGCGCTTGCCGACCGCCGCGCCGATCGCGTGCGCAAACTCGGCGTGGCTCCATCCGCCGTCGTGGCCGTCATCGGGTTCGTAGACATGCTTGCCGGGATCGCTTTCGGCGAGCGTCAGGAGCAGGCGCGCGAGATCGGCGACGTGGATTACCGACAGCCGCCCGCCGGGGGGGAGCAGCGCCAGTCCTTTGTCGGCCAGCCGGAACAGTTCAAACATTTCCATGTCGCCGGGGCCATAGACAGCGGGGGGGCGGACGATCGTCCAGTCAAGGGCAGACGCCGTGACCAGCGCGTCGGCTTCCGCTTTCGACCAACCATAGGCGGAGAGTTTCGGCTCGCGGGCAGCAAGGCTCGATACTTGGACGAACCGCTGCATACCCGCTCGGGTCGCGGCGGCGGTTATCGCGCGCGTGCCGTCGATATTGCCGCGCGCGAACTCGCTGCGGCTGGGAGCGTTCACGACGCCCGCGACGTGGATGACCGCGTCCGCACCGGCAACGAGGCGATCAAGGGCGTCGGGGGTGTCCAGCGCTCCTTCGACCCATGTCACGCCGTCGCGCGGCGGTTGCGGGCGGCGGGTGAGGGCGCGGATCCGATGAGCCCCGGCCAGCGCCAGATCGATCAGAATCGATCCGACGAACCCGGTGCCACCCGTAATCGCAAGAACGCTCAAAGCACCGCCATATGGCTGCGATGGACCAGCGCCGAACGGGGCGCGTAGCCCAGGATGTGGAGGATATCCTCGCTCCTGCGCCCGATGATCTTGCAGGCGTCGTCATAATCATATTCGCAAAGTCCGCGCGCGATGCGCTTTCCGCTGGAATCGCGGATGACGACCAGGTCGCCGCGATGAAATTCGCCCTCGATCCGCAGCGCGCCTGCCGGAAGCAGGCTCGATCCGCGGCGAAGTGCATCTACCGCGCCGGCATCGACGATGATCGTACCGCCCTCGCTGATGCCGCCGGCCAACCACGCCTTGCGCGCCGCCGCAGTACCATCACCGACGAACACCGTGCCGTGCGCGGTTTCGGTGAAGCGGCGCAGCGCATGTGGGATGCGGCCGGAGATGATCGCCATGTGCATCCCCGAACCGGTGGCGATCCGGGCCGCCTCGATCTTGGACACCATCCCGCCCGATCCCATGCCCGATGCGGAGCCGGTATCGGCCATCGCCTCGATCTCGGCGCTGATCGCTGGGACGACGGGGATCATTTTCGCATCGGGGTTGCGCATCGGGTTGCTGTCGTACAGCCCGTCAATGTCGGACAGCAGGATCACGCCCTGAGCGTTCGCGGCCTGGCCGACGCGTGCGGCGAGCCGGTCATTGTCGCCGAAGCGGATGCGTTCGGTCGCGACCGTGTCGTTTTCGTTGACGATCGGCACCACGCCCAGACTCAGCAATCGCCCCAGCGTAGCGGAGGCGTTGAGGTAGCGGCGGCGATCCTCAAGATCGCCCAACGTCACCAGCACCTGCGCGGCGTTCAGCCCGCGGCTCGACAGCAATTCCGCCCAGACCTGCGCCAGCGCGATCTGGCCGGTCGCCGCCGATGCCTGCGCATCCTCCAGGCTGCCGCGCCCGCCATTGGGCAGCCCCAGCCGCCGCGCGCCCAGCGCGATCGCGCCCGACGAGACGATCGCGATCTGCTGGCCCGCACTGACCCGTTCCACCAGATCGCTGGCAAAGGTTTCCAGCCAGGCGCGCTTCACCCGGCCTTCGTCGTCGACCAGCAGCGCCGATCCGACCTTCAGGACCAGCCGCGGGCACCGGGCGGGGGAGAAACGATCGGCTTCGCTCATATCGGCGACCACTCCTTGGCCGGTTCGTCGTCCTCGTCCTCGTCTTCGCCCGCATCGGAGGTGCTGCCGGGTTCCGGGCCGATCACCTCGATCAGCCGGTCGAGCACCGCGCCGACGCCGACGCCGGTCGCGCCCGACATGGGAAGCACTTGCGCGCCGCCGCTTGCCTCGACCAGTTCGGCAATCAGCGCTTCGGTCAGTTCGTCGTCGAGCAGATCGGCCTTGTTGAGCGCGATCACCTCGGGCTTGGTCGTAAGGTCGGCGCCGTAGGCCTCAAGTTCCGACCGCACGATCCGGTAGGCTTCGGCGGGATTTTCGCCATGCGCGTCGACCAGATGGAGCAGCACGCGGCAGCGCTCGATATGCCCCAGAAACCGGTCGCCGATGCCGACGCCTTCGGCCGCGCCCTCGACCAGCCCCGGAATGTCCGCGACGACGAATTCGCGCGCCTTGTGGCTGACCACGCCCAGCTGGGGCCGCGTGGTGGTGAAGGCATAGGCGCCGACCTTGGCGTTGGCGTTGGTCACCGCGTTGATGAAGGTCGACTTGCCCGCATTGGGCAGACCGACAAGCCCGCAGTCGGCGAGCAGTTTCAGCCGCAGCCACACCCACGCCTCTTCGCCCGGCCAGCCGGTGCCGTGCTGGCGCGGCGCGCGGTTGGTCGATGTCTTGTAACTGAGGTTGCCGCGTCCGCCGTCGCCGCCCTTCAGGAACACGACGCGCTCGCCTTCCTTGGTGAGGTCGAGCAGCAGCGTGCGATCCTCGTCATCGGCCAGGATCTGCGTGCCGACCGGCACCTTGATGACCAGATCGCGGCCACCTGCGCCGGTGCGGTTCGATCCCGCGCCACCCTTGCCACGAGGTGCCCGGAAATGCTGGGTGTAGCGGAAATCGATGAGCGTGTTCAGCCCGTGTGCGGCCTCGAACACGATGTCGCCGCCCTTGCCGCCATTGCCGCCGTCAGGGCCGCCATATTCGATGAACTTCTCGCGCCGGAAGCTGACCGCGCCGCCGCCGCCCATCCCCGAGCGCACGAAGATTTTTGCCTGATCCAGAAAATGCATGTGCGCCATGTAGCGAAATCGGCAGATTTCGCCAGTGGGATGGGGAATTGGTTGCAGCGCCCAGACCCGTTCGTTTCGAGCGAAGTCGAGAAACGCTGCGATCCGGCCACGTTTCTCGACCCCGCTGGAAACGAACGGAGGGGAGTCCGATCAAATCAGGGGGAGGTTATCCCTGAACCCCCTTCAACCCGGTGCGACGCCATCAGCCACTGCGCCGCCAGTTCGCGCGCCCGCTCCCTGGGCAATCCCAGCGCTCTCGCCATCGGTGCCCCGAGCAACGCGTCGCCCAGCGCCAGCAACACCAGTTGCAGCGTTTCGTCATGGATTGGCATCTCGCCCGGCACGTCGCCTTCGCCCAGTTCGTCGACCAGCCGGTGGATCGCCTCCAGGATCGGGTCGAGCGCATCCTCGTTGCCCGACAGGATCATCCAGCTGGCAAGCGCCCCGGCGCCCTGTTTGTCGAACGCGTCGAAGGTCAGCTCGACAACCTCGCGCGGATCATGGTCGCCCGACCGCGCGCGCAGCACCGCCGCGCCGATCGTGCCGGTGATGTTGTCCGCCATCGCCGCGATCAGCGCCTTTTGCAGCCCCGCTGCCGATCCGAAATGGTGGAGCAGATTGGCGTGGGTCCGCCCGATCCGCGACGCGACCGCCTTCAGCGTCACCGCCTGCGGCCCCATTTCGATCAGCAATGTGCGCGCAGCATCCAGCGCGGCGATGCGCGACTCTTCAGGACTGAGGCGTTTTCTTATTGTTGACATTCGTGTAAGTAACACCAATTGACAGGACTGTCAGCGCGGGCTGAACGCGCTTGTTTGGAGCAAAATGATGGACATGGCAAAGGCTGTTGCCACCCCCACGCCCAAGGATCTGGAAATCACGCCGCGCGACCGCCGCTTCGGGCGTGGCGAGGCGCGCTACGGGCGCTGGTGGCTGAACAACGATCCGATCGCGACCGCCGTTTACAACGCGCTGTCGGTCACCTTTCCCAAGGGCGAGGGCTTTTTCATCGACAGCGTCCGCAAGTTCCGCGACGGCGCGCCCCCCAAGCTGGCCGCGGAAATCGCTGCCTTCACCAAACAGGAAGTGATGCACACGCGCGAGCATGTCGCGTTCAACCGCCACGTCACCGATCAGGGCTATGACATCAGCCGGTTGGACCGGGAAGTCGACCGCGTGCTTGATCTCGCCAAGGGACGCCCTGCGATCGCCAGCCTGGCCGCGACGATGGCGCTCGAACATTTCACCGCGATCCTGGCGCACGAACTGCTTGCCGACCCGCGCCATCTGGCGGGGGCCGACGCCGATGCGGGCGATATGTGGCGCTGGCACGCGCTGGAGGAAGTCGAGCACAAGGGCGTCGCCTATGACACCTGGCTCCATGCGACGCGCGACTGGTCGCGGTTCAAACGCTGGCGGATCAAAGCGCTGGTGATGCTGATCGTCACCGGGCGTTTCTTCAACGGGCGGCGCAAGGGCGTACTCGATCTGCTGCGTCAGGATGGACTGACCGGCCCGCGCGTATGGGGTCGCCTCACATGGTACGTGCTCGCCAAGCCCGGCATGATGCGGAAGATATTGGGCGCGTGGGTCGCGTTTTTCCTGCCCGAATTCCATCCGTGGAACGAGGATGATCGCGCTCTGATCGGCAAGGTGGACAGCGAATTTGCCGATGCTCGGATGGCTGTGGTGGGGTGACCGACAGGTGAGAAAGGGCGGCTATGTTGCCCTTTCTCACCCACTTTAAGCCGCGAGTCGCAGTTTCATTCGCTCGTCGTCCGATGCGCCGTCAGGGCACGGGCCGTCCGCGCAATCGGCAAGGTCGATTGCATAGCTGTGGCACGGCACCTTTCCGCCGCGCGCCAGCGAGTGGACGTGCTCGATCCGCCCGGTCGGACGAAACCCCGCCTTGCGGAGCACGGCGCCCGATGCCGGGTTGTCGGTCATGTGCCCTGCCGTCAGCCGCCGGATGCGTAAGGAATGCCGCGCAGTGTCGATCAGCGCGCGCACCGCTTCGGTCGCATAGCCGCGACCCCAGGCATCGGGGGTGATCCAGAAACCCAGGTCATAGGCGTTGTCGCCCAGTGGCCCCAGGCCCATACCGCCGACGATCCGCGCCGGACCGCCGCCGTCTGCGGTGGTGATGACGAATAGCGGCGTCGTTGCGCTGCGCTCGGCGCTCAGCCAATTGCGGGCGTGTTCGATGCCGTAAGGCCAGGGCGCGGTCGCGAGGTTTCGCACGACCTTCTCATGCCCCATCGCCGCCGCAAGCGCGGGGGCATCCTCGATCCAGCCGGGGCGCAGGCTCAACCGCTTCGTACGCACGAACATGGGGCACTCCTTCCTCTCTCAAGCGCGGCCATGCCCGATTTTGATGACGGGACGGCGACGCAGTGCCTTTGGGGAGGGAGCACAAGAAAAAAGGGAGCCGGGGCGACCCGTCTCCCTTGTCTGGTTGTTCCGGATGTCGGTCCGGAACCGGGTCGTCCTGGTGGACAACCCGGCTGGTTGTCCGATGTTATTCGGCGGCCGCCATAATCGGCGCTACCGACGCGAATTTGCGGCCGAGCTTGCCTTCACGGAATTCCACGCGGCCATCGGTCAGCGCGAACAGGGTATGATCCTTGCCCATGCCGACATTGGTGCCTGCGTAGAATTTGGTGCCGCGCTGGCGCACGATGATGTTGCCGGCGACGACTTCCTGACCGCCGAACTTCTTCACGCCGAGACGGCGACCCGCGGAATCGCGACCGTTGCGCGAAGAACCGCCTGCCTTTTTATGTGCCATTGTCTAAACTCCTCGGATCAGGTCGGCGCTTACGCGTCGGTCTTCTTGGCTGCGGCCTTCTTCGGCGCTGCCTTGGTTTCGGTTTCGGCAGGAGCCGCGTCGGCGTCAGCCTTCTTGGCCGAAGCCTTGGCCTTCTTCTCTTCGCCGCCGATCGCCGTGATCTTCAGGATCGTGTGCTGCTGGCGATGGCCGTTCTTGCGGCGATAGTTGTGCCGACGGCGCTTTTTGAAGACGATGACCTTTTCGCCCTGCGCCTGCGCGATGACTTCGGCGGAGACGACCAAGCCGTCGACCGACTTCAGCTCGCCGCCGTCGCCCGCCAGGAGGACGTCGCTCAGCTTGACCGACGAACCGGCCTCGCCGTCGATCTTCTCGACGACGATCTTGTCTCCTGCGGCAACGCGATACTGCTTGCCGCCCGTGCGCACGATTGCGAACATTGGCTCTGCTCTTTTTTCAATACAGTTACCCGCGCAAGGCTTGGGGCCGCGCGGGAAGGAAGGGTGCGGCTATGCGATGCGTCCGATTCTGTCAACCTTGTGGGTGCCAGAAAATCGGGAAGCGCGCATGAATCAGTGGCGATGCTCGCGCTTGAGCAGGTAACGCCCGTCATCGGTGGTATCGAACAGCCCGCGAATGGCGGGGTGATCGACCGGCTCGTCGCTGTCGTCGGTCACCAGATTCTGCTGGCTGACATAGGCGACATAGGATGATTCGGCGTTTTCGGCGAGCAGGTGATAAAAAGGCTGGTCCTTGCGCGGGCGCACATCTTCGGGGATCGCGTCATACCATTCATCGGTATTGGCGAAGACCGGATCGATGTCGAATACCACGCCGCGGAAATCGAACAGCCGGTGACGCACCACGTCGCCGACGTTGAAACGGGCATGTGCGACCGGCGGCACGGCGATGGCGGCGTCGAGGGGAAGTGTGTTGGTCGTGAAACGATGCGGCATGGCCATAATCTAATGGCTATTGCGCGACGCACAAGCCGGGCAGCGACAGACGGTTGTGGATAGTCTTGCATGAGCGGCTGCGACCCTCTTGCAAGGCACGGATTTGTCGATTAGACGCCCGCCTTCGTCGACCGGCGGGGGCCAATCCCACGCCTTATGACCTCGCGGAGAGGTGGCAGAGTGGTCGAATGTACCGCACTCGAAATGCGGCGTGGGTGCAAGCTCACCGTGGGTTCGAATCCCACCCTCTCCGCCAAGGTCACCCTTATCCCGACATCCGTTGACAAATCGCGCGAACGCGGTTGCACGATCGGCAAGAACATGTTCGGCCAAGATCTGCGAAAATCGCCAAATCCGATCTGGCAAAGGCTGGGATCAGCTTCGAGAATATCGAGGCGGCACCCTGCACTGTGAGCTAAGGTATCCGGTGATCGGCGTATTCCTGTTGCCCGAGACGTTCCGGCGGAAAATCAACGATCCGTTTGTCCTGAGTAGGGGTTACCCTTTGCTCGGCCGCTACTCAGGACGAAAGGTGTAGTAATGCGGGGGTTCGTCTACTTCTTGCAGACCAGCGTCTCGTCGCCCTCGGTGCCAAGCGCTGCCCTGGCGAGGCTGAGGCTGCCGCTGCCCTGTAGCGTCAGCGCCATTGGCACCTCTATCGCGGCCATATTGGCGCCTGCCGCAGCAAGGCATTTGAGCGGCACCGCGATCCGTCGCCACTCGCCCTGGGGCAGTTGTGCGATGCGGTCGGCGGGGACGGTGGCGGTGGCGCCGCCTGCGCTGCGCATGCCGAAGGTGACCGGGCCGGTGATCGCCGAATCGCGGCGGACGGTCATCACCAGCGCCACGTCGCCATTGGTTTCGCGAACCAGGTCCATCGGCGTCAGGCTGGCGAGCGCGATCGTCGCCGGGCCATTGGAAATATCGAAGCGGCGCGCGCCTTCCTGGACAATATGGTCGGTCGCCGACACCTTGACGCGCCCTCCCATCGCCGACGCAGGCGTGGCGGTGATGCGCGTCATGTCGGCAGCGCCGTCGCCGAGATAAAGCGACAGCGAGGTCGCGGGCACCCCCCGATCGAGATAGGTGCCGCCCGCATCGGCGACATCGACGCCGGGTTCCTCCGACAATGGCCTCCACGCGGGCGCTGGCTGTCCAAGCGTCAGGCCGTAACCGAGCGGATAGAGCGTCGCGCCCTTGGCATCGGCAGTCGCGGGCCACGGCGTCGGCAGCGTCCCGGTAAAATCATAGGCGGCGCGGCGGTCCGTGCGCTGGACCAGCAGGTCGGCGATCCCGCCGCCTTCGGAGCCGGGCAACCAGGCCACCACGAACGCATCGGCCAGATTGAGCGCGGGATTCACGAACAACGGCCGTCCGGTAATCATCACCGCAACGACCGGGATTCCCGCCGCCTTCAGCTTGCGCATCGTCTCGAACGGGGTGCGCAGTTCGGGGCGGAGCTGCAGCGTGGCGAGATCGCCCTGAAACTCGGCATAGGGGGTCTCGCCGAACACCACGACCGCGACGTCGGGCTTGGTCGCATAACTGCCGTCGAGGGACAAGGTGGCGGTGCCGCCGCTTGCCCTGACCGCATCGTCCAGCCCCTTCCAGATCGAGGTCGCGCCGGGAAAATCGTCGTTGTCGACGCCGGTGCCTTGCCAGGTGATGGTCCAGCCGCCCGATTGACGCCCGATATCGTCCGCCCCGTCGCCTGCGACCAGCACGCGCGCGCCTGCTCGGATCGGGAGCACCGAACCCTGATGTTTCAAGAGGACCAGCGACTTGCGCACCGCCTCGCGCGCCAATGCGCGGTGTTCGGGTGCCCCCAGCAACTCGAACTGACCGGCATAGCGGCGCGATGACGGCTTGCCCGCGTCGAACAGGCCCATGCGCAGCTTGACGCGCAGGATGCGCGCGACGGCGTCGTCGAGGCGCGCCATCGGTACGGTGCCGTCCTTGACCTGCGCGGTCAGCGTGCCGTGCAGGTCGCGCCAGCTGTCGGGGGCCATATACATGTCGATGCCCGCAAGCAGGGCCTGCGGGCAACTAGCGTTGGTGCAGCCGGCGACCTGGCCGTGCGCGTTCCAGTCGGTTACGACGAGACCGCCGAAATTCATGCGGTCCTTCAGAATGTCGGTGACCAGCCCCTTGTGACCCGCGATCTTGATTCCGTTCCAGCTGGAAAAGCTCGTCATCACAGTCTCCACGCCCGCTTCGATCGCGGGAACATAGGGGGTGCCGTGAATGTCGCGCAGTTCGGCCTCGGACATCGTCGCGTCGCCCTGGTCGCGCCCGTCGACGGTCCCGCCATCGGCGAGATAATGTTTGGTGGAGGCGATGACGTGCGGGCCATCCAGGGTCCGCGTGCCGCCGGGATCGCCCTGCAATCCCCGGATCATCCGCCCGGCGTAGCTCGCGACCAGCTTGGGGTCGGACGAATAGCCTTCATAGGCGCGGCCCCAGCGGAAATCCTGGGGCACGGTGATGGTGGGGGCAAAGGTCCATTCCTGACCGGTGGCGCGGATTTCGAGCGCGGTCGCCTGACCGATGCGTTCGATCATGGCCGGATCGCGCGCCGCGCCAAGCCCGATATTGTGCGGAAACAAGGTCGCGCCGACGATGTTCGAATGACCGTGGACGGCGTCGGTGCCCCAGATGACGGGGACGGCAGCGCGCCCGCCGCTGGTGTCCACCGATGCCTCATAGAAACGGTCGGCGAGCGCCAGCCATTCTTTGGGGGCTGCGAATTCATCATTGTCGGGTGCGGAATTGCCGCCATTTAGGACGGAGCCGAGATGATAACGGCGCACATCGTCGGGCGTTACGCTGGCGATATCGCCCTGGATCACCTGACCCACTTTTTCCTCGACCGTCATGCGCCCCAGCAGATCGGCGATGCGCGCTTCGATCGCGGGGTCGGTCGCATAGGGCCATTGTGGGGCTGGCCAGATCGCCGGGTTCACCGCGTCGCTGCCGTCGGGGGATTTTGCCGCAGGCGCTGTTTGGGCGTTCGCGATCGAAGCGGTGGCGAGTAGCAGCGTCATCAATCCCAAGCGATGCCCCATGATCCCCTCCTGCCCCTGTTGTGAACGTTCTCAATTGGTGGGTTAGCGTCAAAGTCATCGACTGGCAACTGCCGACGCGCGATCAAAGATGGCGCTATCGAAGCTGACGGCAGCACGCACTGATGAAACGGCCCTCGCACATCGTCGCTGAGGCGCCTAAATTGGTTCTCGTGACTGCGCCGCTCTACAATGCCCGTATCCTGCGTCTTGCGGCTTCGATCCCGCATCACGCGCGGCTCGATTCGCCGATGGCGATTGTCGAGAAGCGCTCGCCGGTCTGCGGCAGCCGCATCACGCTCGACATGAATGCGGACGCCGAGGGGCGGGTCGCCGGATTGGGGCTGGAGGTGCGGGCGTGTGCGCTTGGCCAGGCGTCGGCGGCGCTGCTGGCCGAACACGCCACGGGCAAGTCGGTCGCCGAACTGGCCACCGCGCGCGACGCGCTGGCGGACTGGCTGGCGGGGCGCGCGCCGCAGCCCGACTGGCCGGGGATCGATGTGTTTGCGCCCGCATTGCCGCACAGTGCGCGGCACGCCTCGATCCGGCTGGCGTTCGAGGCCGCGGCGGAAGCGGCGGCGGAAATCGAACTGAGTCGGCGGAGGACAAGCGCGTGAATGTGGTGATCGGGCTGGCTGGGGTTTCGGCCGCAATGGCGGTCGCGGCGGGGGCGTTCGGCGCGCATGGCGCGGGCGGCAAGGCGGCGGAATGGTTGCAGACCGGCGGCACCTATCAGTTGATCCACGCGGCGGCGGCGGTCGCCGTTATCGCGATGCTGCGCGACGCCGGGCGCGGACCGGCGCTGACGTTGCTGGTCGGGGCGCTGATTTTTGCGGGCACGCTCTATGCGATGGCGTTGGGAGCGCCGCGCTGGTTCGGGGCGATTACGCCGATAGGTGGCGCCGCGATGATCGCGGGATGGCTATGGGTGGCGTGGGTCGGGATGCGAAACTGACGCGGCCTTGGTCCGGCGACAGCGATCGGAGCAATAGACGACCCGGTCCCAGTCGCGCTCCCATTTCTTTCGCCAACGGAACGGGCGGGCGCACGCCGGGCAAATTTTCGACGGCAGATCGCGCTTGGCGATGCCGTTTGGCATCACCGGTTCGCGCGGTCGAGGAACGCCGCTACGGCCGCGAGGTCCACCGACTTGTCGAGATAGGTCCGCCCGATCCCGCGGGCGAGGAGGAAGGGCAGGGTGCCGCCCTCCATCTTCTTGTCGTGCATCATGTGGCCGACCAACGTGTCGCCGCTGGAGGTGATGCCGCAATCCGACAGGCTGGCGGGCAGGCCGACGTCGCGCAGGTGCGCGGCGACTTTTGCCGCGTCCGGGTGCGGACACAGACCCTGCTCGGCAGAGAATCCATAGGCCAGCGCCATCCCGGCCGCGACGCCCTCGCCGTGGAACAGGCGATCGGAAAAGCCGGTTTCCGCCTCCAGCGCATGGCCGAAGGTGTGACCGAGGTTGAGCAGTGCGCGGCGACCGCTGGTTTCGGTTTCGTCCTCGGCGACGATGCGCGCCTTGGCGGCGACCGAATGGGCGATGGCGTAAGCGCGCGCGTCGGGGTCCCCGGCGAGCAGGCTCGCGCCGTTCGCCTCGCACCAGGCAAAGAAATCGGGATCGTCGATCAGCCCGTATTTGACCACCTCGGCATAGCCCGCGCGCAATTGCCGTAGCGGCAGGGTGTCGAGCGTGTCGGGATCGATCAGCACCAGCGCAGGCTGGTGAAACGCGCCGATCAGATTCTTGCCCGCGCGGGTGTTGATCGCGGTCTTGCCACCGACCGAGGAATCGACCTGCGCGAGCAACGTCGTAGGCACCTGCACGAATTTGCAGCCGCGTTTCAGGATCGCGGTGGCGAACCCGACCAGGTCGCCGATCACGCCGCCACCGAGAGCAATGACATGGTCGGATCGCTCGATGCCCAGGTCGAGCAAGCGATCGGTGAGAGATTCGAGCACCGACCAGCTTTTGGTCGCCTCTCCGGGGGCAAGCACGATCGCCTCGCTCGCGACGCCCGCCGCGTGCAGCGATGCCTGCAACGTCGCGAGATGCTGCAAGAGATTGCCATCGGTGACGATCGCCATCCGCCGCCCGCGCGACAGTGGCGCCAGAATCTCGCCTGCGCGACCCAGCAACCCGCGCTCGATCCGCACATCATAGCTGCGCGCACCCAGCGCCACCGGAATGACCGTCAAAGCCCCAGTTCCTTGATAATCGCGGTGACCGTCGCATCGTGCGGCGCGTCCTGGCTGACGACGCGGATCGGGGCGAGCGCATAGACCGGATTGCGGATCGCCGACAGCTCGGTCAGCACCTCCAGCGGCTTGCGCCCGCGCAGCAGGGGGCGCGTGTCGCGGCGCTGGACGCGCTCGGCCAGCACATGGGGTTCGGCGTCGAGCCAGATCGCGATCGACTGCGCCAGGATCAGCGCGCGGGTGTCGTCGTTAATGAACGCGCCGCCGCCGGTCGCCACCACCTTGGGCGCACCGTCGATCAGCCGCGCGATCACCCGACGCTCGCCGTCGCGAAAATAGGGTTCACCGAATTTGTCGAAGATTTCGGTGACGGTCATGTCCGCTGCGACCTCGATCTCGTGATCGGCATCGACGAACGGCAGGCGCATCTTTTGCGCAAGCCTGCGCCCGACGGTGGACTTGCCCGCGCCCATCAGCCCGACGAGCACGATCGCCTCGCCGTTCCATCGTGCTTTTCGCGCATTCGGAGTGTCATGGGTTTGCAGCATCGTCGCAGGCGCTATACATGCCCAAATCGCGTCCGGCAAAAGGCGCGGACCCAAGAAAACTCTGGCCCCGGACAACCGATGAACCGTTCGCTTATCATCCTGATCGTCGTAATCGTCGCGCTGGTCGCCGGTCTGTTCTGGCTGGCGGGAAGCGATTCGGAAAAGGAACCGGTCCGCGTCGAAAAGGCCGTGTCGCTTGAAAATCTCACCAACTAAGGCTTCGATCGGGGCAATCGCGGTCGCCCTGCTGGCCAGCGGTCTCCCCGCGACCGGCCAGGAATCGCTGCTGCCCGAAGGGTTCGGTGATCCCGCGCCCGCACCTGCTCCTACGCCTGCGCCCGCCCCCGCGCCGACGCCGCGTCCCGGCACCACGCCGACTCCCGCGCCGATCGTGCAGCCCATTCCGGTCACGCCGCCTTCGGCCGCGCCCGACGCAACACCGGCGCCGACACCAGCGCCGACGCCGCCCGATCCGTCCGAACTGCTGCGATACGAATTGCCCGAATCGGCCAAGCGTTCGCTGGCGGTCGTGGGCGTGCCGACGCGTGGCGGCGCGGTGGTCGATGCGACCGGATGGGGCGAGGCCGATGGGCGCTTCCTGCAAACGCTGATGCGGCGACTGGACGCGCCGGTCGCGTCGCGCTGGCTGCATATCGGGCTGCGTCGCGTGCTGATGGCGCAGACCAACACGCCGCAAAGCGTGAACGGTGCGGACTTTGCCGCCGAACGCGCCTGGTTGCTGATCCGCATGGGCGAAGCGACCGCGGCGCGCAGCGTCACGCAGGCCGTGGACGTCGAGAATTATACGCCCAAACTCTACCAGATCGCGATGCAGGCGCAGTTGGCCACCGGTGACGCGGGCGGGCTGTGTCCGTTGGTCGGCACCGCGCGCGAAGTCTCGAACGAGCGCGGCTGGGTGATGGCGCAGGCGATGTGCGCCGGGCTGGGCGGCAATCCCGATGAGGCCGGGCGGCTGGTCGACGCCGCGCGCCGCCAGCGCGTCGCGACCGGCATCGATTATGTGCTCGCCGAAAAGGTCGTCGGATCGGGTGCGGGCGGGCGTCGCGCGGTGACCGTCGAATGGGGCGGTGTCACGCAACTGACGGCGTGGCGATACGGGCTGGCGATGGCCACCGCGAGCGAGATCCCCGACAACATGATGCGGACGGTCGGTGGCCATGTCGGCCATTGGAGCGCCCTGTCGCCGGCGATTGCTCCCGAAAGCCGCGTCGTGTTCGCCGAACCGGCCGCGCGCGCGGGCGTGCTGTCGAACGCGGCGCTGATCGACCTGTATGCCGCGATCGACGAAAGCGGCGAGGGGACGAGCGGCGTCCGCACCGTCGCGCGCGATCTGCGCACGGCCTATGTCGCCCAGGCCGCCGCCGACCGGATCGCGGCGATGCGCACCCTGTGGGACGAGCCGGGTCTGCCCGGTGGCAACTGGTCGCGGATGATCCTGACCGCGCGCGCGGCGTCGCAATTGCCGCCGAGCGCGGAACTGGCGGGCGATGCCGACCGCCTGATCGCGTCGATGCTGACTGCGGGACTCGACCGCGCGGCAATGCGCTGGCGCGGGACGGCGGCACAGGGCTCGCTGGGTCAGGCGTTGCTGGCGCTTGCCGATCCCAATCCGCGCGTGCGGTTCAGTGGCGACATCTTGGGCGCCTATGACGGCAACGGCGCGGGCGGAGAGGCGCGGCGGACGCAGTTGTTCCTCGCGGGGCTCGCGGGACTTGGGCGGCTGAGCGAAGGCGATATCGAATCGGCGGCGCAACGCCATGACCTCGCCGTGGGTGTCGAGAATGGCTGGACCCGCGCGATCGCCGAGGCCGCGCAGAATGGCCAGCCCGCCACCGTGATGCTGCTGGCCGGAACGGGCATGCAGACCCCCGACTGGCGCGGGGTGTCGCCAGAGGCGCTGTTCCATATCGTCAGCGCCCTGCGCGTGGCGGGATTGGAAGGCTATGCCCGGATGATTGCGGCGGAGGCCCTGTCGCGGTCATGAGCGCGGCGCCGCGCGGCAGCGGTTCCGACACCGCGCTGATCGGGCGGTTTCTGGAGATGATGGCGGCGGAATCGGGGGCCGCGCGCAATACGCTGATGGCCTATGCCAGCGATTTGCGGCTGGCGTCCGACGCGGTGCCGGGCGGCATCGCGGCGGCGTCGCGCGACGACTTGGCGACGCTGGCCGACGGCTGGGCCGACCTGGCCCGCGCGACCGTGGCGCGCAAGGCAGCAGCGCTGCGGCGGTTCTACGCTTTTCTGGTCGACGACGGACTGCGCGGCGACGATCCCTCGGATGCCTTGCCGCGTCCGGGGACCGCGCGCCGCTTGCCCAAGACGCTGTCGGTCGCCGATGTTGACCGGTTGTTCGCCGCGATCGCCGAACGGCTGGCGTCGGCCGATGTCGCGCCCGCCGACTACCGGCTCTCCGCCCTCGTCGAACTGCTCTACGGATCGGGCCTGCGCGCGACCGAACTCATGTCGCTCCCCCGCAACGCAATCGTCAGCGACCGGCCGTTCCTGATTTTGAATGGCAAGGGCGGACGCGAGCGGATGGTGCCCCTGTCCGACCGCGCGCGCGAAGCGGTGGCGCGGTGGCGCGGTTTCGTGCCCGCGGGTCAGCCCTGGCTGTTCCCGTCGGGCAAGTCGCATCTGTCGCGCATCCGCCTGTATCAATTGCTGAAACTGCTCGCCGCCGATGCGGGGATTCCGCTCGACCGGGTCAGCCCGCACGTCCTGCGCCATGCCTTCGCCACGCACCTGCTGGAGGGCGGCGCGGACCTGCGCGCGCTCCAGACGATGCTGGGCCATGCCGACATCGCGACCACCGAAATCTATACCCATGTCGATTCGAAACGGCTGGTGGAGTTGGTGAACACCCGCCACCCGCTCGTTGACGCGAAGCCCGTCCGGTCCTAACCGCCAAGCCCTTATGGCTAGTTTTCTCGACTTTGAAAAACCGATCGCCGAGCTGCAGGGCCGGATCGACGAACTGCGCGACACCGCAGAGGGCGGCGCGCTCGACATCGATGCGGAGGTCGAGCGGATTCAGGCCAAGTCGGACAAGCTGCTGCGCGATACCTATGCGCGGCTGACGCCGTGGCAGAAGACGCAGGTCGCGCGTCACCCGGAACGCCCCCATTTCAAACATTATGTCGGTCGCCTGATCGATGATTTCATGCCGCTGGGCGGCGACCGCGCCTTTGCCGACGATCAGGCGATCATCGGCGGGATGGGCACGTTTCGCGGACACAGCGTCATGGTGATCGGCCATGAAAAGGGCGACGATACCGCCAGCCGCCTCAAGCACAATTTCGGCATGGGCAAGCCCGAGGGATATCGCAAGGCGATCCGCCTGGTCGAACTCGCCGATCGATTCGGACTGCCGGTAATCACGCTGGTCGATACCTCGGGCGCGTTTCCGGGCGTGCAGGCGGAAGAGCGCGGCCAGGCGGAAGCCATTGCGCGTTCCACCGAAGCCTGCCTCAATCTCGGCGTACCGCTGGTCGCATCGATCCTGGGCGAAGGCGGATCGGGCGGCGCGGTCGCGCTGGCCGCTGGCAACCGGGTGCTGATGATGGAGCACGCGGTCTATTCGGTGATCTCACCCGAGGGCTGCGCATCGATCCTGTGGCGCACCGCCGACAAGGCAGCGGACGCGGCCGAAGCGATGAAGGTGACGGCGCAGGATTTGCTGACGCTGGGGGTAATCGACACGATCGTGCCCGAACCGCTGGGCGGCGCACACCGAGATCCCGCGACTGCGATCGACACGCTGGGCGATGCCATCGAGGCGGCATTGGGCGAATTGACGGGGCGCGATGCGGCGGATCTGCGCCGTGACCGACGGCAGAAGTTTCTGGCGATGGGGCGGGGCTGATCGACGCACGAAAAAAGGGCGGCGGAACCGTGGCTCCACCGCCCTCTTGCACCTAGCCCGAGGTTTACTCGCCTGCTGGCGCACCGTCCTTCATGGCAGTCTTAACATCGCCAAAGGTGTCGGTGAGCTGGTTGCCGAGAGCACCCATTGCGGCGATTGCTGCGACTGCGATCAGCGCTGCAATCAGGCCGTATTCGATTGCGGTTGCGCCCTTGTTGTTGGCAAAAATCTTGCGGATCGTCTTCATACCGGTCTCCATCGTCTCAAAGAAGCTTCACTTACCCGTCTGGTCCGGGTTGAAGCCCGGTCAGCCAAACCGCTTTAAGCGGCCTGTGTTGAAAAAGGCCTAAAAGGGGTTGGTTACCGCGCGGTTAGGAGTTTCCCATCGCAGCGACGGCGGTCTCGCTGATATGATCCCACATTCCGATCGTCGCATTGGCGACGCCGTTCAGCGAAGCGAGCATTGCCAGCACGATCAGCGAGACGATCAGTCCATATTCCACTGCCGTCGCCCCCTTTCGGTCGATCTTCAAAGCGCGTAGCAGCTTGAGCACCGCATGGTCCCTTCTTCACCCAGACTGTCGGAGCCGTAACAAGTGTCGGTTAAGGAATGCCTAGAGACGCCTTCGAAAACGCGCGATTTGTTGCTGGTGGTCGCAGCCGCGCTGATCGATGGCGACGGGCGAGTGCTCGTGCAGCAGCGACCGCCCGACAAGCCGATGGCGGGTCTGTGGGAATTTCCGGGCGGCAAGGTCGATCCCGGCGAGACCCCCGAAGCGGCGCTGCGCCGCGAGCTGGACGAGGAACTGGGGCTGACGATCGACCAGAGCTGCCTGGCGCCCGCAGTGTTCGCGAGTGAGGCGCTGGGCGATTGCCACCTGATCCTGCTGCTCTATGTCTTGCGCAAATGGCCGGGCGTGCCGGAGGCGCGGCACGCGACCGCGCTCAAATGGCTGCGACCGGTGGCGCTGCACGGGCTCGACATGCCGCCTGCGGATCGCCCTCTGATCGGGTTGCTGGAGGCTTTGGTTTAGGGATTGGAGCACGAACGGACGGGGTTGAGCAAGGGCGATGATCGTCAATTCTTTGGCGGTAACCCTGCGGTAATTGCGGCAAAGGCCCGCCCGCCCCGGCTGTGCGGCTTCGCGCCCGGATCGGGCGCGAAGCCGGTCATATAGACGATCTCGAACCGCTCGGCCGTCTTGCCATCGGAATCGGCCAGTGCGCCGAAGGCGTCGCGCGCGCGCGCCAGAACGTCGCGCCGTATTGGGCGTCGTGCACGGAGCAGGTTAGTCGCCGCCATGCCCCGTAGATCGGCGATTAGCCGTGCGAGACCGGAATATCGCACCATCAACGTCTCGGTATCGGCAACCGGATTGGCGAAGCCCGCGCGCCCGAGCAGGTCGCCCGCCGATCGCACATCGATCTGCGGGTGGAGCCGCGGTGCGGGCGGTTCGGGTTCGGCGACGCGGAGCGCCTGACGCAGCGTCGCCAGCGTGCCCGCGCCCAGGAACGCCGCCACGAACATGCCGCCAGGGCGCAGTGCGCGGCGGATCAGCATCAGCGCGCCGGGCAAGTCGTTCACCTGATCGAGGCTGGCGGCGGACACGACCAGATCGAACGTGTGTTCGCCGAACGGCAGCCGGTCCTCCTCGATCTGCAACCCGCTGCATGCGCGCGCGAACGCGCCTCCTGCATCGATTCGCGTGACGCCCGCGTTCTTCCACGCAAAGTCGCCGCGCCAGGCGCCGATATCCAGAATGTCGGTAAAGTCGCGGTCCACCGCCTCAATCCGCTCGACGATCCCGCTCATCATATGGTCGCGCACGAAATCGGCATCGCCGTCCGCGCGCGCCGCGCGATCGCGCGCACGGGCGCGGGCTTTGCGGTCGAAGATTTCAGGCACGTCCACGGCGCGGCTTGTGCCGCGTGCGCGGCCACGCGACAAGAGGGCGTGGTCAACGCTTTCCTCGCTCCGTTTGGTCGGATCGCCGCGTTCGCGCTGCCGCCGCGCTGTCCGGGATGCGGAGCGGTAACGGGCGAGGACCACCGGTTCTGCACCATCTGCTGGGACGATTTGCGTTTTCTGGGCGAGCCGTGGTGCGCGGCCTGTTGCCGACCGTTCGAGGTCGATCGCGGCGACAGCCTTTGCGGCGCGTGCCTGTCCGATCCGCCGGTGCATGACGGCGTGCGCGCGGCGGTCGCCTATGGCGATGTCGCGCGAACGGTGGTGCTGAAACTGAAATATGGGCGGCGGCTGGCCTATGCCGACACGGTCGCGCGGCTGATGGCGCGGCTGGTCCCCGCCGACGCCGACCTGCTGGTGCCGGTGCCGCTGCATCGCTGGCGATTATGGTCGCGCGGCTTCAATCAGGCGCAGTTGATGGCGCAGGGGCTGGCCCGAGGAACGGGCACGCCGATCGCGCTCGACCTGTTGCAGCGGGTGAAGGGCGGCGGATCGCTTCGCGGGAGGGGGCGAAAGGCGCGGGCAAAAAGCGTCGCGGGGGCGTTCGCGCTCGGCCCTGATGCGCGGGACCGGCTTGCCGGGCGGCATGTCGTGCTGGTCGATGACGTGCATACATCGGGTGCGACCGCAAATGCCTGTGCCCGGTCGCTGAAGCGCGGCGGCGCGGCGCGGGTGACGGTGTTGTGCTGGGCACGGGTGCTGCACGACGATGCGGTCGAATAGCGCCGTCGATTGACAAAGCCCCCCCGGCATCCCCACGTCGGTCACATGGCCAGAATCGAAATCTACACCAAAGCCTTTTGCCCCTATTGCACCCGCGCCAAGCGGCTATTGGATGAAAAGGGCGTGGCGTTCGACGAATTCGACATCACGATGGGCGGTCCCAAGCGGCAGGAGATGATCCAGCGCGCAGGCGGGCGAAGCACCGTGCCCCAGATTTTCATCGACGATTCGCACATCGGCGGATCGGACGATCTGGCCGCGCTAGAGCGCGAAGGGCGGCTCGACCCGTTGCTCGGGTAGCCCCGCCATGACGCGCATCGCAATCCTTCAGATGACGAGCGGGATCGATCCCGCCGCCAACGCCGCGACGTTGGTCGATGCCGTGCACGCGGCAAAGGCGGGCGGCGCGGGGATGCTGTTCACGCCCGAAATGTCCGGGCTGCTCGACCGCGACCGGGCGCGCGGGGGCGCGCACATCGTCGATGAGCATGACGACCGCGTGCTGGCTGCCGTGCGCGAGGCCGCCCGTGCGGCGGGGTTGTGGGTGCATCTGGGCTCGCTCGCCGTGCGCGGTGCGGGCGAGCGGCTGGCCAATCGCGGGTTCGTGATCGACGATGCGGGCGAAATCCGCGCGCGGTACGACAAGATGCATATGTTCGATGTGTCGCTGGCGACCGGAGAGGAATGGCGCGAATCGGCGGCTTATTCGCCGGGATCGCGCGCCATAGTGGTCGATACGCCGATTGGAATGCTGGGCCTCAGCATCTGTTACGACATTCGGTTTCCGGCGCTCTATCAGGCGCTGAGCGATGCCGGCGCGACGGTGATCGCCATCCCCGCGGCCTTCACCCGCCCCACGGGCGAGGCGCATTGGGCGACATTGCTCGCGGCGCGCGCGATCGAAAACGGCGCCTGTGTGATCGCTGCCGCGCAAACCGGCGAGCATGAAGACGGGCGTCAGACGCACGGCCATTCGATGGCGATCGGCCCGTGGGGCGAAACGCTGATCGACATGGGCCTCGACGCCGGGCTCGGTTTCGCCCAGGTCGATGCCGCGGCAGTCGGCGAGGTGCGCGGGCGGATTCCCGTGATCGATCATCGCCGCGCGATCCCGGCGGTCGAGGTGATTCGATGATCGTGTTCGATCTTCGTTGCGCCGACGGCCATGTGTTCGAGGCCTGGTTCGGGTCAAGCGCCGCTTATGAAGGCCAGCGTGCGGGCGGGTTGCTCGCCTGTCCCATCTGCGGCGGGAGTGATGTCGAAAAAGCGGTGATGGCGCCCAATGTCGCCGCCAAGGGCAACCGCCGGACGGACGTCGCTGCATCATCGCCCAGGCCCGACTCGCCCGAACCGACGCCCGACATGGTGAAGGCGGTGCTGGCGAAGATCGCCGAGGCGCAGGCCGCAAGCCTTGAAAAATCCGAATGGGTCGGCGGCAACTTCGCGACCCGCGCGCGTGCGATGCACGACGGCGATGAGGCCAGCGCGTTGATCCACGGTCAGGCGACACCGGATGAAGCGCGGGAGTTGATCGAGGACGGGGTTGCCGTGGTGCCGCTGCTGGTGCCGTTCGTGCCGCCCGAACAGCGGAACTAGAGCGTGCAGGTGGGGGTGTCCCCTCATCCGTCATTCCCGCGAAGGCGGGAATCCATTGCCGCTGACATGGGTTATGGATTCCCGCCTTCGCGGGAATGACGAAATGGAGAGGGGAAGGTCGCCGATCATTGCCGATGGCGCAGTGAGCAAAACCCGCGTTGCCGGTCATAGCGCGAACTCCTACGGACGCACCGATGACAGCCTTCACCGACCATCTACGCGATCTGAACCAGTTGGGTCAGCGCAGCCGGTTGCGAGTGCTTGCGCCGCGCGCCGGGCGGGATTTTTCGTCGAACGATTATCTGGGGCTGGCCGGGTCCGCCGCGCTGGGTGCCGCGGTGGCCGAGGCACTGAACCGCGGCGTGCCGGTCGGGTCGGGCGGCTCGCGTTTGCTGCGCGGCAATCATCCCGAGCATGAGGCGCTGGAGGCCGAGGCGGCGGCGTTCTTTGACACCGAGGCAGCGCTCTATTTTTCCAGCGGTTATGCCGCGAACGCGGCGCTGCTCGCGACCTTGCCCCAGCGCGGCGACCTGGTGGTGCACGATGCGCTGATCCACGCCAGCGCGCATGAGGGCATGCGGGCAGGCCGCGCCGGGCATGTTGCGGCGGCGCATAACGATGTCGCGGCCTTTGCCGATGCGATTTCCCACTGGCGCGCGAGCGGTGGCCGGGGGCGGGTGTGGATTGCGGTCGAAAGCCTTTACAGCATGGACGGCGACCGTGCGCCGCTGCACGAGTTGGCCGCGTTGGCGGAGGCCGAGAACGGAGTATTGATCGTCGATGAAGCGCACGCGACCGGCGTGTTCGGGCAGGACGGGCGCGGTTTCGCCCACGATCTCGAACGGCGAGACAACCTTATCGCGCTGCATACCTGCGGCAAGGCGCTGGGGTGCGAAGGCGCGCTGGTTTCCGGCCCGCGCGTCGTGATCGATTTTCTGATCAACCGGGCGCGCGGGTTTATCTTTTCGACGGCGCCGTCGCCGCTGATGGCGAGCGCGGTGCGTGCCGCACTGCGCATCGTCGCGACCGAGCCGGAGCGCCGCGCCGAACTTCATGATCGCATCGCGCTCGCGCACCGGCTGCTGGTGCCGCGCGGGGCAAGCGATACGGGGTCGCAGATCATGCCGCTGCCGATCGGCGACGACGCGACGGCGATGGCGCGCGCGGCGGCGCTTCAAACGGCTGGTTTCGACATTCGCGGCATCCGCCCGCCGACCGTGCCGGTGGGCACGGCGCGGTTGCGGCTGTCGATCACGCGCAACACCGTGCCCGACGACATCGCCGCGCTGGCGGAGGCGCTGGCATGACCCGCGCGATCGTCGTCACCGGCACCGACACCGGCATCGGCAAGACGGTGTTCGCCGCTGGGCTGACCGGGGCGCTGGGCGGCAGTTACTGGAAACCGGTCCAGGCCGGGCTGGACGATGGCAGCGACAGCGCGCGCGTCGTCGACTTGGCGGGCGTGCCTCCCGAGAGCATTCTGCCCGAAGCCTACCGCCTGATCACTCCCTGTTCGCCGCACCGTGCTGCCGAAATCGACCGCGTGACGATCGACCCCGATCGCCTGACCCCGCCGCGGGTGGAGGGACCGCTGGTGATCGAGGGGGCAGGTGGCGTGCTGGTGCCGGTCACGCGCGAGCTGCTCTATGCCGATCTGTTCGCGCGCTGGGGGCTGCCGGTGGTGCTGGTCGCGCGTACCGCGCTCGGCACGATCAACCACAGCCTGTTGTCGATCGAAGCACTGCGGTCGCGTGGTGTCGCCATCCGGGGTATCGCCTTCGTCGGCGATGCGGTCGAGGATAGCGAGGCGACGATTGCTGGGATAGGGAGCGTGAAACGGTTGGGGCGGCTGCCGCCTCTCGCCCCGCTGAACCGCGAGACGCTTGCCGCTGCCTTTGCCGCGAATTTCGACCTGGTGGATGTCGCGCCATGACCTCGCCTGTGTGGCATCCCTTTACCCAGCATGGGCTTGGGGAGGCGATTCCGCTCGTCACCCATGCCGATGGCGCGGCGATCTATACGGCGGATGGTGCGCGGATCATCGATTCGATCTCGTCCTGGTGGGTGACGACACACGGGCATAATCATCCGCGGATCGCAGCGGCGATCGCCGAACAGGCGCAGCGGCTGGACCAGATCATCTTTGCCGGGTGGACGCACGAACCTGCCGAGGCACTGGCGCGGGCGCTGGTCGATCTGATGCCCGCGCCGCTCGCGCATGTCTTCTATTCGGATTCGGGATCGACCAGCGTCGAGGTCGCGCTGAAGATGGCGCTCGGCTATTGGGCCAATCGCGGCGAACCGCGCGACCGCATCCTGATGATGGAACACAGCTATCACGGCGACACGATCGGCGCGATGTCGGTCGGTGCGCGCGGCGTGTTCACGCGCAGCTATGCGCCGCTGTTGTTCGATGTCGGCACGATCCCTTTTCCAATGGGTGACGCGCAGGAGACGCTGGATGCGCTGGAGGCTCAAGCGCGGGCAGGCGCCGCGGCGTTGATCGTCGAGCCGCTGGTGCTGGGGGCGGGCGGCATGAAATTCTACGCGCCCACCATTCTCGCCGAAATGCGCGCGATCTGCGCGCGTTACGGGGTGTTGTTCATTGCCGATGAGGTGATGACCGGTTGGGGCCGCACCGGCACGCTGCTGGCGTGCGAACAGGCAAGTGTCGTGCCCGATCTTTTGTGCCTGTCGAAGGGGCTGACCGGCGGTGCGATCCCGCTCGCGGTGACGATGGCGACGCCCGAGATATTCGACGCGCATTACGCCACCGACCGTGCGCGTATGTTCTTTCATTCGTCCAGCTACACCGCCAACCCGATCGCCTGCGCCGCCGCCAACGCCAATCTCGCCATCTGGCGCGACGAGCCGGTCCACGATCGGATCGAGCTGCTGGCCAAGCGCCAGGCGGAACGGCTGGCAAAAATCGCAGACCACCCCCGCGTGCGCTGTGCGCGTCAGTCGGCGACGATCGCGGCGTTCGAAATCGACGGTGGCGAATTGGGTTATCTCGCCGATATCGCCCCGCGGATGACGCGGTTCGCGCGCGACAACGGCGTGCTGCTCCGGCCGCTGGGCGACACGGTCTATGTCATGCCGCCCTATTGCATCCACACCGCCGATCTCGACGCGGTATACGGCGTGATCGAAGCATTTCTCGACTGACTTTGGACAAGGGACAGCGGCCAACTCGTCCGGGCGTGGGAATGGTGGAGTTGCGTGTCCCCCCACCGGTGCATTTTCATGAATTCCCCCGCTCGCACATCGATGCCACGCGCAAACCGACTTTCAGGCGACCCGGCCATTCGCCATCGACGAACGGCACCCAATCGACGAAATCGGGGTTAAAGCGGGGCTTTGCGACCATCAGCCTGTCGAGCGCATCGCCTGCCGAATGCAAATCGCCACGCCCGACCAGAGCGTGAATTTTCGCGACATGCGCGAACCAGCAAGCTTGCGTCGCATGATCGATCGTTCGGCGGCGACGACGGCCAGGTCGAATTCGCCGCGCATTGCCCGCGCGATCGCAATCTCGCCCTCGACATAGAAGGTGTAATGCTCGCCGATGATCGATGATCAGCGCTTCGTTGAGCGCGGGGTTGAGCGCGATGGCTTTGGTGAGCAGCGCGATCGCCTATTGCGGATGCCGCAACTAGACCTCGGCGATTCCCGCGATGAGATAGCCTCGCCCGTCGGCGGCCGGCTCGACGTGGCAGCGAACGGTGGCGACGACAGGATCGGGTGGATCGAGTTGAAGCGCGAGGGTGGTGACGAGTAAACGATATGCGACGCCGCGCGCTCCGTTTCTGGCTTGCTTCGCTGCGCTCCAAGGACGATCTATTCGCTCTCCGGCCAGCCGCCCGTCTGTCCGAGCGCATGGCCCAGCATCATCGCGGCGCTAACCGCGACGTTCAGCGACCGAAACCCCTCGCGCATCGGAACCCGCACGCGCAGGTCGGCGCAGGTGTGGACGTTGTCGGGTACGCCGGCTCCCTCGGATCCGAACAGCAGGATGTCGCTTGCCTCGAGCCGCACACGGTCCAGCCGCTCGGAACCGTTTGTTGTTGCCAGCACGACCCGGCCATCGACGCTTGTCCGAAACGCATCCCAGTCAACGTGGCGGGTGACGTGGGCGGCATCGGCATAATCCATTCCGGCGCGCTTCATGGCGCTGGCGCCCCACGCAAATCCCATCGGTTCGATCAGGTCGAGCGGCACGCCCATGCACGCGCACAGCCGCAGGATGGTGCCGACATTTCCGGCGATGTCAGGTTGGTAAAGCGCGATCCGCATGATCGCGCACATATCCCGCGTCACGTCTCCGTCACAAGCCGGGCAAAAGGGTGTTGGCAAAACGGCGCATCCCCGTCTATCAGCGCCCCAAGCCACCGGGGGCACCGGGGGGCTTCGCGTGGCGTTCGCCGGGCGGGAACCCTTGGATTTCGCCCCCGCGCTGGATGTGAATCGATGTGCAAGGGCTGATTGATGGCAACGGTTGACCAACCTGTCCCTGCGGGCGAATCGCCTGCGACCCAGGACGACACGCTCCAGAATCCTCGCCGCCGCGACTATATGTCGATCGGCGCGGTGGCATTTGCGGGCGTGGGTGCGGGCGTCATCGCCCTGCCGTTGATCAACTCGATGAGCCCTGCCGCCGATACGCTGGCGCTTTCCACCACCGAACTCGACGTGTCGGGTATCGAGCCCGGCCAGTCGGTCAAATCGACCTTCCGCAAGCAGCCCTTGTTCGTGCGTCATCTGACGCCGCAGGAAATCGCCGCCGCCGACGCGGTGTCGATGGCCGATCTGCGCGATCCGCAAAGCCTGGCGGACCGGACCAAGGCGGGCAAGTCGCAATGGCTGATCACCCTTGGCGTCTGCACCCATCTCGGCTGCGTGCCGCTGGGCGCGGGCGAGGGTGAGAACAAGGGGCCGTTCGGCGGCTATTTCTGCCCGTGCCATGCGTCGGCATACGACACGGCGGGCCGCATCCGTTCGGGGCCGGCGCCCACCAATCTGGAAGTGCCGCCTTATGAATTCACGTCGGACACGACGATCCTGGTCGGTTGAGGACTAAGACGCGATGAGCTTTCCCTGGGCAGAACAATATCAGCCGAAAAATCCATTCATGCAGTGGATGGACAGTCGGCTGCCGTTGCCGCGCTTCGTCTATAACGCGGTGGGCGCGGGCTATCCGGTGCCGCGCAACCTCAACTATTTCTGGAATTTCGGCGTGCTCGCCGGCGCGGCGCTGGCGATCCAGATCGTCACCGGCATCGTGCTCGCAATGCATTATGCCGCCGAAGCGGGCATCGCCTTTTATTCGGTAGAGCGCATCATGCGCGACGTCCCCGCTGGCTGGTTCCTGCGCTATGCGCACGCCAACGGCGCATCGATGTTCTTCATCGTCGTCTATATCCACATCGCCCGCGGCCTTTATTACGGATCGTACAAGGCGCCGCGAGAGATGGTGTGGCTGCTTGGCGTCGTCATCTTCCTGTTGATGATGGCGACCGCGTTCATGGGCTATGTCCTTCCCTGGGGTCAGATGAGCTTCTGGGGCGCGCAGGTCATCACCGGCTTCTTCTCGGCCATTCCGGGCGTGGGCGAAACGCTGCGCGTCTGGCTGCTGGGCGGCTATGTTCCCGACAACGCCGCGCTCAATCGCTTCTTCTCGCTCCACTATCTGCTGCCGTTCGTGATCGCGGGCGTCATCATCCTCCACATCTGGGCGCTGCACATTCCGGGATCGAACAACCCGACCGGCGTCGAGGTGAAGGGCAAGCAGGATACGGTGCCGTTCCACCCCTATTACACCGCCAAGGACGGCGTTGGCGTGGGCGTGTTCTTCCTGATCTTCGCGATTCTGGTCTTCTTCATGCCCAACCTGCTGGGCCATGCGGATAACTATATCGAAGCCAACCCGCTTTCGACGCCCGCGCACATCGTGCCGGAATGGTATTTCCTGCCCTTCTACGCGATCCTGAAGGCGTTCACGATCGACTTCATCATGCCGGCAAAGCTGTGGGGCGTGATTGCGATGTTCGGGTCGATCCTGATCCTGTTCTTCCTGCCCTGGCTCGACAAGTCGCCGGTGCGGTCGGCGAATTACCGCCCGACCTATCGTTGGTTCCTGATCGTTCTGGCGGTGGTCGTGGTGCTGCTCGGCTATCTCGGCGGCGCATCGCCGACGCCGTTCATCATCGGGCTGACCCAGATTGCGACCGCTTATTATTTCATGCATTTCCTGGTCGTGCTGCCCATTGTCTCGTCGATGGAAAAGCCACTGCCGCTGCCCAATTCGATCACCGAAGCGGTGTTGAAGGGTAAGGGCGGAACCAGCCCGGCGCACAGCGCCGTCGCACAGCCTGCCGAGTAAGGGACAAGAGAGAACCATGCGTGGGATTTTGAACTTCCTCGGCGTCAAGGGCATCGCGATCCTGATCGGCCTTGGCTTCAGCTTCGTGCTGCTCATCAGCTTCATCGACACTCTGGGGTCGGAAGGTGAAGCGAAGTCGGCGGAATATGCGCTCCATAAGGAAGCGCGCGCCGCCAACCTGCCGTCGGACGGCCCGCTCGGCCGGTTCGACAATGCCCAGCTCCAGCGCGGGTTTCAGGTGTACAAAGAAGTGTGCGCCGCCTGCCACTCGCTGAAATATGTCGCGTTCCGCGACCTCGCCGCGCTTGGCTATAACGAGGCCGAGATCAAGGCGATTGCCGGACAATGGGCGATCGAGACGCCGACGATCAACCCGGAAACGGGTGAGGCCGCAACGCGTCCGAGCGTTGCTGCCGACCGCTTCCCCAAGCCGTTCGCGAACGAAGTCGCCGCTCGCGCCGCCAACAACAATGCGGTGCCGCCCGATCTCTCGCTCATCACCAAGGCGCGCGTGAACGGCGAAGCCTATCTCTATTCGCTGCTGACCGGTTACGGCCAGCAGCCCGATCCGGCGATCGTCGCCAACTATCCGGAATTCTCGACGCCGGAGGGGCTGTATTACAACCCCTATTTCCCGACCGTGAATCTGGCGATGGCGCCGCCGCTGACCGCCGATGGTCAGGTGACCTATGCCGACGGCACCGCTGCGACGGTGGACCAGATGTCGAAGGACGTGACCGCGTTCCTGGCCTGGACCGCGGAGCCCAAGATGCAGGTCCGAAAGCAGGCGGGACTGGCAACCATCCTGTTCCTGCTGATCTTCATCGGCCTGACCTGGGGTGCGTACAAGAGCATCTGGCGCGACATCAAGTATCAGCAGTAAGCTGACATGGCCGACGGAGATCATAATGCGGACCTCCGGCGGCTGATCCGTACCATCCCGGATCATCCCAAGCCGGGCATCCAGTTCCGCGACATCACCACCTTGCTGCTCGACCCGGTGGGCCTCGCCACCGCGACCGAGCGGATGCTGGCGAGTGTCGAGGGCCCCGTCGACCTTGTCGCCGGCATCGAAGCGCGCGGCTTCGTCTTCGCGCCCGCGCTGGCGCTCGCGCTGGGCGCGGGCGTGCTCCTGATCCGCAAGGACGGCAAGCTGCCCGGCGCGACCATCGCCGAGGATTACGAACTCGAATATGGCGTCGACCGGATCGCCATCCATGTCGATGCCTGCGCGCCCGGCGCACGCGTGCTGCTGGTCGACGACCTGATCGCGACCGGCGGCACCGCGCGTGCGGCCGTCCGCCTGCTGCGCAAGGCGGGTGCGCGGGTGACGCAGGCGAATTTCGTCATCGACCTGCCCGAATTGGGGGGCGCCGACGCCTTGCGGGCCGAGGGAATCACCGTAAGCGCGCTGGTGGCGTTCGACGGGCATTGAACCCCAACGGGTCGGTATAGTCGCGCTAATCCAATCCGCCGCCGCTACGGAACCGTTCGACGCACCGTGACGTTATATCCCGGTTGTGAGGGTTCAGTGCCGGTTCACCGGGCATTTGTTTGTGTGAACAGGATAATCCTCGTCGCTGGGAGAGTATCCAAATGTTACCGCGTATCCGCACCGTCGGGCTGGCCGTCGCCGCCGCCCTTGGACTTTCCGCCTGCACCGATGGCTATGGCTATTCGGGCGTCTCCGTGGGCTATGGCTCGGCGGGGTATTACGATCCCTATTATGCCGGAGGCTATGGCGGGTCGTCTTACTAAGGCTGGTATGGCGATTATTATTATCCGGGCACCGGATATTATGTCTATGGGCGCGACCGCCGCCCGGTGCGCTGGAACAACGCGCAACGCCGTTATTGGGAAGCGCGTCGCGCAGCATATCGCGGTAATAGCCGCGAAATCCGAGCAAACTGGCGCGACTTCGCCCGCGAACGCCGGGCCGACAATCGCGATTATCGCCGCGACGTTCGGGAAAACCGCCGCGAGTTCCGGCGCGGCGAGATCACTCGCCCCGAATATCGTGCCGAGCGCCGTCAGGACCGGCGCGAATATCGCCGCGATTTCCGTCAGGATCGTCGCGAACTTCGCCGCGAAAACCGTCAGGATCGTCGCCGACCCCGATGATCGCACCTGAAATCGGATCTGCGACGGCCGCGGGGCATCAGCCCTGCGGCCGTCGTCCGATCAGGCCATTGGCAACAAAGGTCATGACCGCGACATCGTCCTGATTGAACACCGTCATCCGGCTTTTCGTGCTCGCCATTTCGGGGCGACTGCGCGATTCGCGTTTTTCGAGCAATTCGGTTTCGCAGCGTAACGTGTCGCCGGGATAGACCGGTTTCAGCCAGCGTAATTCGTCGATCCCTGCGGCGCCCAGTCCAGCCTGCGGATGGGCCTGAAACTGCGCGACCAGCATCGACATGGTCATGGCAGTCGTGTGCCAGCCACTTGCCGAAAGTCGCCCGAAATGGGTCTTGGCCGCCGCTTCGTCAGACAGGTGGAAGGGCTGGGGATCGTATTTTCGCGCGAAGTCGGTGACCTCCTCACGCGTGACCTCGTAGCGGCCGAAGCTCGCTTTTTCCCCGACGACCAGATCTTCATAATAACGCATGGTGATGAGTTTCGCATCGAAACCCATCTGGCGTCAATCCAGCGCCGCGATCAGATCGTCGTCGCCATCGATGTCGGTCGCAGGCGGCAGGCCGATCAGGCGGCGCAGCAGCGGATAGACATCGACATTGTCGCCGCCCGACAGCGTGCGCACGGCGGCAAAGGCCGGGCCATGTGCGATGAACGCGGCGCGCATCGCCGGATCGAGATTGTCATAGCCATGCGCGCCGCCCCCGTAATTCGGGTCGATCGGGCGATCGGTCACCGTCCAGCCGCTTTTCGCCAGGCAGATGAAGGCGGGCGTGCGCGGGTTGCGGCCATATTGGAACCGCGCGGGCATCTGTCCCCGCGCCCAGCATTCCATGTTGGCGTGCGGACGGAGCAGCGCGGCGGCGAGCCTGGCTTCGTTGCCGGGGGTCGGTTCCAGCGCCGCATAGGGTCCGCCTTCGATCACGCGGTAAAGCGCGGGATCGGCGACATCCTGAAGCCGGATCACCCGCGATGCGCTGGTCTGGGCCATGCCGTGGTCCGACGTGATGACCAGATTGGCGGGCTGGCCCAGCCCCTCGAGTTCGCTCAGCAGCCGTCCGATCAGCGCATCGGCATTGGCGATCGCCGTGTTGGTCTCCACCGCGTCCGGCCCGTGGCGGTGCCCGGCGGTGTCCACCGTGTCGAAATAGAGCGTCACGAATTGGGGCCGCGTCGCCGCCGGTCGCCGCAGCCAGTCGATCACCGCATCGACGCGCTGGCGTTCCGACACCTCCTGATTGAACTGCTGCCAATCGGAGGGATAGGTGCCGCGGATTTTCGAGTTCGACCCCGGCCAGAACATGGTCGCGGTGCGGATGCCCGCTTTTTCCGCCGTTACCCAGATCGGTTCCGCCTGATCCCACCAACGCGGCTCCAGTCGGGGCAGGGTGAAGATATCGTCGGGGAATTCGGGATCGACGAAGCGGTTGCCGACGATGCCGTGACGGTCGGGGACGAGGCCGGTGACGATCGAATAATGGTTGGGAAAGGTCTTGGTCGGCCAGGCGGGGCGGAGCGATGCGGATACGCCCTCGCGCGCCAGCCGCGACAGGTTGGGCGTCACCCCGCGCGTCAGATAATCGGGATGCATGCCGTCGATCGACACCAGAATAGTGACCGGCTCGCGCGCCTCGGTTTGCGGTGTCGCGCGCGGAAAGGCGCGGTCGGCGACGGCGTCGGCGACCGGCCCGGCAAGGGGCGTCGTGCAGGCGGAAAGAAACATCGCGGCGCCGACGGCCAGCGTTCGTGTGACAAGGTTACGCATGGGTGACCCTGTGGCATCCAAAAGTGACAGTTGGAAGGCAGTTCGAAACTCGGGCGCCAACCTTCCCCCCGTCATGCCGGATCCTTCGACCTTGCTCAGGACAGACTTGTTCCGGCATCCACCGCGCCGCGTCATCAACGATGGTGTGTGCACGCGGCGCGGTGGACCCCGGCACGTTGGCCGGGGTGACGGGGATGGAGATCAGTGCCCAACCGACAGCTTGGCGAACAGCGTCCACTGGACCGGATCGTCGCCATAAGCCGCGTCGAGCGCCGAGGGCTTCGCATAGGTCGCCAGACTGCCGCCCAGCGCCAGGGTGAGGGGCCCGGCGAGCGGCGTGTTCCACGCATAGCCGCCCTCGAACTTGGTCACGCGGAACGTCCGGTCGCCGAGCGGATCGTGATGGTCGAACAGCTCGTCATTGGCGACATTCTCGACCCGTCCGAATACCGCATGGCGCGGGGTGATGTCGTAATTCGCCTCCCCCAGCCACGCGGTCAGGCTGTCGCCCGGCAGCCGGTTCTTGTTGGCGAAGGCGAAGGTCGTGCGGAGCCGCTCGTCCGAATAATGGATGCTGGCGGTGGTTCGCGCCTCGTCCTCGTCGGGATGGAGCACCTCGGGCGATTTCAGGCGACCGTGACTGACCTGTGCCGACCAGTTGGGTGTCGGGTTCCAGGTGGCGCGAACGCTCCACGAATCGAGCTTCGGCGTTTCGATGTCCCAGCGTTCCTCGTCGGGCTCGCGGCCACGGAATGCCGACGCCTCGATCTGGAATTGCCGATTGGCGACGCCTGCGGTGACCACGCCATAGGTGATGTGCGTCGAATCGAACCAGTGGTGGGTGATCGGCGACAGCGGCAGGTTGCGCGCCGAGCCGCGGTGCATGAATGCCGAGGGGCCGAGCGCGGGCTCGCCGACCAGACCGCCATAGACGAAGGCGGTGGCGTCGGCCCCTACGGGCACATCGATCCGCGCGGCCAGTTCCATGAACAGGTCGTGCGGATGCTGGCGATCGACCAGTTTCTCGCCGCGCGCCGTCTCGCCGGTGGCGAACAGATTGGGGTATCCGCGCGCGCCCATCAGCGGCTCCAGGCTGAACATCGATTTGAGTTGCAGCCGCGCGCCGCCCAGATCGGTCTCGCCGGTCAGCATGCCCATCGTCTGGACGAACAGATGGTCGTCGCCGCGCGGGCCGGTCGCCTTGGTATAGGCGGTGGTGGCATAGCCATGCGCCATCACCATCCAGTCGCCGGTGGACAGGTGAACGCCGTGCATGCCGTCCTCGGCTGCGGGCAGGCGAGCGGTGCCGGAGCCCGCGCCAAGCACGTCCGCCGTGACATGCCCGCCGCCATGCTGGGCTTCGCCATGATCCATCGCGCTGTGGTCCATATTCGAATGGTCCATCGTCGAACGATCGACGGGTTTTGCTGGGACGTCCTGTTGCGTCTCGTGGTGCTGGTGCGCCTGAGGGGCAGGAGCGGGCGTCGCAGCGGGCTGGGCCGGGTGATGGCCGTGATGGCCCTTGTGGTCCTGCGCCGTCGCCGCAAACGGCGTCAGCGCGCCTGCGGCAAGCGCCGCGAGCGATACGAATGTCGTCATTTCAATCAAACTCCGCGAATGTCGTCAGGCCGGGCGAACCCGGCGGTCGATCATCCGCGCAGTCGTGGAGGGGGCGTGGCGGGCGGTCGGTCGCCCAGGGCCGCACCGGTCGCAACCGGAACGAAGACGCGCGCGCTCGCGTCGAACAGGCGCGCGGCGACGATCGGCGGGCGGACGGTCGAGGGCGCGATACATCCGATGCACATCGCATCGGCATGGGGATTGGCTTTGGTCGGCGCTTCGGGGGCCGGATCGTCGGACATCGTCATCGCCATTCCGTGACCGGCGTGCTCGACGACCGGCATGGCGCTTGCCTCGGGCGCATGGCACAGCGGCATCGCCATCGCGGGCAAGGCGAGCGCAAGCGTCAGCAGCGCGACGAGCAGGCGAACGAGCATCGTCGATGCCCATAGCGGCTATGACGCACGCAGGCCAGACCGGTCCATCCCTGCGGAACTCGTTGTCCGGCCAGGGGTTTGGCCGACATGCTCCGCTTTTCCGCGCTGGTTGCGCTGTCCGCCCTGCTTGTCGCCTGCTCGGACGGGGAAAGCGATGCGTCCGCGATCGCGCTGGCCGATAACGGTGTGCCCGTCGCGGCGCTGCCCGCCAGCCCGACCGCGGATCGCCAGGCGCTGGTCAATCCCGCCGTGCCCGTCTTGCAAACGATGGCGGCGCCCGATTTCGCCGCTGCCCGGATGCGCGGCGCGGGATGCAAGTGGCGTGCGAGTGACGATGCCGACGCCCTGTTCGCCTTCGACGCCGAAACCGGGGTGGCGAAAGTCGGCGGCAGCTATGTGCGGATGCTCCCCGATCGCGCTTCCGGCGGCCTGCCTACGGGGGCGTTCCGCGCCTATGAAGCCGGCCAGTGGCGCGTCGCGATCGATGGCGGCGAGGGAGCGCCGATCCATCAGGCCGCCGACGGCGCCGAATGGCCTGCAGCGATGACGCTGTCGGTCGATGGCGGGCCATCGCAGCGGTTCGAGAACGGAATCTTGAGCTGCCAAAGCTGAGCCGCGTCGCGCCGACCCCGTGCCCGTACCTTAGACGTTGAATTTGAAATGGAGGACGTCGCCGTCGGCGACGACATATTCCTTGCCTTCCTGGCGCAGCTTGCCCGCGTCGCGCGCGGCGCTTTCGCCGCCCAGTGCGACATAATCGTCATAGGCGATCGTCTCGGCGCGGATGAAACCGCGTTCGAAATCCGAATGGATCGCGCCTGCGGCCTGCGGGGCCTTCGATCCGACCTCGACGGTCCAGGCGCGGGCTTCCTTCGGCCCGACGGTAAAGAAGGTGAGCAGGTGGAGCAGGCTGTAACCGGCGCGGATCACGCGGGCGAGGCCGGTTTCCTCCAGTCCCAGTTCGGCGAGGAATTCGGCGCGGTCTTCCGCCGGCATGGTCGCGATTTCCGCCTCGATCGCGGCGGAGACGACGACCGCCTCGGCGCCCTCCGCCTTGGCCTTGGCGAAGACGCGCGCCGACAGGTCGTTGCCGTTCGCTGCATCCTCTTCGTTGACGTTGCAGACATAGAGGACGGGCTTGGCGGTCAACAACTGCGCCTGGGCGAACAGACGTGCCTCCTCGGGATCGCTCGTTTCCACCAGCCGCGCTGGCTTGCCGTCGCGCAACAGGTCGAGCGCGCGGCCCAGCACCGCGGCGGCGATCTTCGCTTCCTTGTCGCCCTGCTGGCCTTTCTTCACGAGGTTCGGCACGCGCTTTTCGAGGCTTTCGAGGTCGGACAGCATCAGTTCGGTCTCGACCGTTTCCGCGTCGGCGATCGGATCGACCTTGTTGTCGACATGCTGGATGTCGTCATTCTCGAAACAGCGCAGGACGTGGACGACCGCGTCGACTTCGCGGATGTTGCCCAGAAACTGGTTGCCCAGCCCTTCGCCCTTGGACGCGCCGCGCACCAGCCCGGCGATATCGACGAAGCCCAGTTGCGTCTCGATGATCTTGGCCGACCCGGCGATCTCGGCGAGCTTGTAGAGGCGCGGGTCGGGGACCGCGACGTTGCCGACATTGGGCTCGATCGTGCAGAAGGGATAATTCGCCGCCTGCGCCGCCGCGGTTTCGGTCAGCGCGTTGAAGAGCGTCGATTTGCCGACATTGGGAAGGCCGACTATGCCGCAGCGAAAGCCCATCTGGGTGTCCTGAATGATTGGGATTGGGAAGACCCGCTCCCCTAGGCGGCTTGGGCGGACTTGCCAAGCGTCAGGCGGTCGGCGCCAATTCCGCCAGCGGGTCAATGCCCAGCAGCGCACAGGCGATCAGCCCGAGAGCGAACGCGATCAGCGATCCGACCAGGGCATAGCCCAGCGCGGTGAGCAGCGGCGGGTGCGGCTGGCCCAGCTTATGATTGCGATTGGCACCGGCGAACACGACGCTGGTGAGCATGGCGTACAGAAAGGCCACGGCCTCGAACATGCGAAAACCCTTATCCATCGATCTATGCGAACCGATGCCCCCGCCCGGTCGTCGCAAAAGGTTAACGCGCCGCGCTGCGCCGCTCAAGATTGTGCGGACGAACCGAGGCTCTGGTTCGGCGAACGTCTAATCGGGGATGGGCAGGCTGGCCCGCATTTGACCCCACCCGTTCGTTTCGAGCGAAGTCGAGAAACGCATTCCGGGCGCCCAGCCCAGGTTTCTCGACTTCGATCGAAACGATCGGATTGGGGGACGAATTTAAAGTCGGTAATTGAAGCTGATGCTCAGCCGTTCGGATTTGGCCGCATTGGGCATGACTTCGTGGCGCAGCCAGCTTTCCCACAGGAAGATCGTGCAGACCTGCGGTTCGGCATAAACGAAGGGCGCCAGGTCTTGCGGTGCGTCGGGCAGGCGGGTGGGGGCGGCCATCAGCATTGGCAGGCGCGGGTCTTCGAGTTTCAGCGCGCCTGATCCTGGCGGGACCGCGATATAGAGCGTGCCGGAGACGACGCTGTGCGGATGGATATGCCCCGAATGGGTGCCGCCGGGTTTGAGGAGATTGACCCACAGGCTGTCGAGCTTGAGCTTCCGGCCGCCGAGATCGAACGCGCATTCCTTGGCAAAGGCCGCGACGTGGCGGTCGAGATGGCGTTTGAGATCGCCGAACCGCGGGTCGCGGGTGGGCAGGTCGTTCAGTGAGGCGTAGCTGGTGTACCCGCGATAGCCGTGCTCCTTCGACCAGGCGCGCCCGGCGCGATCGTCCACCGCCAGCTCGCGGATGGCGTCGTCCAGTTCGTCGATCAGGTCGGCGTCGGCGAGCGGCGCTTCGTAGAAACGGGTGGCGAACAGGCTGCGGGTGGGCATCGTTGATCCATCTATTCAGCGCAGCTTCCCGTTAGCGTTTAATTACCATTTGAGCCACAACCTGCGGGTCGCTTTCGAAAGGGAAACCGGAATGTCTATCGTTGCGAGCGCGCTGATGGGATGGGCAGGGTATTTGCTGACAGCGGGGTGCCCGACCATTCCCGACATGACGCCCATACTGCATGCGGAGGTTCCTGATGACCTCGGCAATGACATCGCTGTTGAGATCGAAATTATCGCTGTTCCCCGGACGGCACCCCGAGGAACTTACGAAGCTCGGGTCGAAAGGGTCATCAAGGGCGAGGGAATCGGCAAACGAATTCAGTTTCGATCCAACTCGATTTCGAGTTGTGACGCATTTCCCGGCGTAGGCGCTCGCGGCATATTGGTCGGCAACATCGTCCAGCGCGATCATGGAGAATTGCTGATGAGCATCCGACGAGCGCGATTTGGCGGCGCGGCGAAGGTGAACTGATCCAGCCAGTTCACATCGCTCTCAATCCTGCAACCGCATCGCCACATCGTTCATGAACCGCACGTCGTCGCCCTTGGCCAGCCAGTCGGCTTCGCCCGCGATCGCGCCGAGCAGGTCGGAGAGCGCGTCGATTTCGGTCTTGTGGTAATTGCCGAGCACATAGCCGGTTACCCGGTCCTTGTGCCCCGGATGGCCGATGCCGATGCGGATGCGGCGAAAGTCGGGGCCGATATGCTGGTCCATCGAGCGAAGACCGTTATGCCCCGCGGTGCCGCCGCCCTGTTTGACCTTCAGCTTCATCGGCGCAAGGTCGAGTTCGTCGTGGAACGCGGTGACGTCGGCGGGGGTGAGTTTGTAGAAGCGCATTGCCTCTCCCACCGACTGGCCCGATTTGTTCATATAGGTGGCGGGTTTGAGCAGGATGACCTTCTCGCCGCCCAGCCGCCCTTCCTGGGTCCAGCCCTGAAACTGTTTGCGCGGGGGGGAGAAACCGTGGACCGCGGCGATCGCGTCCAGCGCCATGAAGCCGACATTGTGCCGCTGCATCGCGTGTTCGGGACCGGGATTGCCCAGACCTACCCAGAGTTGCATCGGTTCTTTCTCTCCGTGGGATCGGGGGAGCACGAGCGGCTACTCACTCCCCTTTAGCCGTTCGTTTCGAGCGAAGTCGAGAAACGCGCGCTTGGCGCTCTGGTCACGTTTCTCGACTTCGCTCGAAACGAACGGGGTGGAGAGCAAAAAACGAAAAGGGGCCGAAGCGTGTGGCTCCGACCCCTTTTGATATTGCCGGAATGGCCGAGCGCTTATTCGCCCTTGGCTTCCTCGCCCGCTTCTTCCGAAGCGTCGTCCGACTGTTCGGTCGCGGGCACTTCGTCCGCAGCCGCTTCGGTCGTCGTGTCGCCTTCTTCGCTCTTCAGCGCCGACGGTGCGACGACGGTCGCAATGGTGAAATCGCGGTCGGTGATCGCCGAGGTCACACCCTTGGGAAGGGTGACCGCCGAGATGTGCAGCGAATCGCCGACTTCCAGGCCGGTCAGGTCGATTTCGATCTGGTCGGGGATCGACGATGCGTCGCACACCAGTTCGAGTTCATGGCGCACGACGTTGAGCACGCCGCCCTTTTTCAGGCCCGGCGACGCTTCTTCGTTCTGGAAGCTGACCGGTACCGCGACGGTGACGGTTGCGTGAGCCGAAATGCGCAGGAAGTCGACATGGACCGGGCGGTCGGTGACGACGTCGAAAGTCACGTCCTTGGGCAGGGTGCGGATCGCGGATTTGCCCGCGCCGTCGATCATGACGACCGAGTTCATGAAGTGACCGGTCATCAATGCCTTCATCAGCGCCTTCTCTTCGAGATGGATGCTGACGGGTTCCTGCTTGTTGCCGTAGATTACGGCGGGGACGCGGCCTTCACGACGAAGCGCGCGGGAGGCTCCCTTGCCAACCCGCTCGCGCGTCTCGGCCGACAGAGTAAGCTGTTCGCTCATTGTCGCTGCTCCGAAATTGCGCTTGAAAAGATTTCAATCGTTCATCGCCGTGCCCAGCCTCCAGGGATGACCCGGACACGACAAGCGCGCGCCTATAGGGGATCGGCGGGGCGGGGGCAAGGGTGGGCGTCTTTGGTTTGGATGACCAGCGTCATCCAAACGGTAGCGGCACCGGCCCACTCCCCCACCCGGCCGCCCACAGAATATTCTGGATGGGAGGCCGGGTGGGGGAGTGGGCCGGTGCCGCTACCATCCGCGTGAGCGGATCAAATCAATGCACGAACCGCGCGACCACATCCCGATAGCTGCGTGACACCTTCACGCTCGCACCCGAATCCAGCACCAGGAAACACTCGCCATTGGTGTGCGGCTTCACCTGCTTTACCAGGTCGAGATTGACGATGGTGGACCGGTGAACGCGCTGGAACCGCCGCGGATCGAGGCGTTTTTCCAGATCCTTCATCGTTTCGCGAAGGATCAGCGTGTTGTCGCCGGTGTAGATGCACATGTAATCGCCCGCCGCGTCGATGCGTTCGATCGAATCGACATCGACGCGGAAGATCTGCCCGCGATCCTTGATGTTGATGAGCTTTTCGAAGCGGCTGGCGGCGTGCTGGTCGTCGCCCGATGCGGCGGCCATGTCGCCTGCCGCCTCCGGTGCGACCTCGGCGAGCACTTCCTTCAGTTTCTCGACTTCGGCTTGCCCGCGCTTTTCGGTCAGGCGCTGGCGAATGCGGTCGAGCGTGTCGGCGAGCCGCGCTTCCTCGACCGGCTTCATCAGATAATCGGCGGCCTGCGCCTCGAACGCGCGGATCGCGTGGTCGCTATAGGCGGTGACGAACACGAACAGCGGCGGTTCGACCTCCATCAGCCCCTGAACGACGGAAAAGCCGTCGAAGCCGGGCATCTGGATGTCGAGGAAAACCAGATCGGGCTTGTGCGTCTTGATCGAACGGATCGCCTCTCGGCCGTTCGAGCATTTGTCGATGATCTCCACGTCCTCATGGGCGGCGAGCCGAAGCTCAAGTCCCTGGATCGCAAGGGGTTCGTCATCGACGAGAATAGTGCGGATGGTCATGCTGCCTCGCGTTTCGACTCTTCAATCTGGAGCGGAATCTCAATCTCTACGCGGAAACCACCCCCAGGGTTCGATCGCGTATCGATACGGTGGTCCGGCCCGAAAGCCTGCGCCAGCCGTTCCCTGATATTGGTAAGGCCCACTCCGGTTGAAAGGGTTGGACGCTTTTTCTGGCCGATCAACCCCGGACCGGTGTCCGATACGGTGATGTGCACCCGTTCCCCGGCGAGCCGCGCCTCGACGGCGATTTCGGCGCCTTCCTCCTGCGGGGTAACGGCGTATTTGATCGCGTTTTCGACCAGAGGCTGGAGCAGCAGCGAGGGCAGGCGGGCGCGTTCGACGCGCGGATCGACCTCGAACCGCGGACGCAACCGGTCGTCGAAGCGCATCTTTTCGATTTCGAGATAGAGTTTCAGCGTCTCCACCTCCTGCGCGACGGTGACGTTGGCGGTGGGCTCGTTGGCGAGTGTGTAGCGCAGGAAGGACGACAGGCGGCTGAGCATTGCGTTGGCGCGCTCGGTCTGTTTGAGCAGCACCAGCGTCGAGATGGAATTGAGCGTGTTGAACAGGAAATGCGGATTGAGCTGGTAGCGCAGCATCGCGAGCTGCGCCGACGATGCCTGGCTTTGCAGTGCCTCAAGCCGATCGATCTGTTCTTCGACGATCAGGTAGAAATTGATCCCGAAATAGAGCGCCGACCAGCCCGATAGCACCATGAAGCACAGGAAGACGGTGCCGAGCAGCAGATTGAGCGTGATCCCCGGATCGGCGTTTCGGATGAGCGAAAAGACGAAGGCGTTGATGACCGCGAACAGGAAGGTGGCGGCGGCCAGCGTCGCAATCGTCAGGAAGATGCCCGACCAGCGCGACAGACGGCGGTAATAGCCGTAGAGCGCCGACAGGAGCATCGTCAGGCAATAGCCGGTGATCGCCTCGATCGTGACGGCGATCAGCCCTTCGACGCTGAAATTGTTCGACACGCTGGAAGCGGTACGCAGGATCAGATAGCCCGCCCAGCCGATCGCCTGGAGCATCCAGAAGGCGCGTGCCTTGTCCTCGAAAAACGGGCGGGTGATGAGGCCTGGTCGCATCGTCGTCCTTCAATCCATGCGCGGTTCCCAACCACAAATCGGCTGACAGCGCCATAGAAAGGCGTCATCCTGCCGCCAAGCGCGCGACGATGTGCGCATAGAGGAGAGGATGGCATGGACCATCAGCATGGCGGCGACCGCGCGGGCTTTACCGCGATGGAGCATGGCACGCAGCAGGACTGGGCGATCATCGGCGGGCATTTCGGGCAATTCTCGAAAGGGCTGGCCGACCGCGTGCTGGCGCATCTGAAGCTGCTCGACGGCGATTATGGCGGGTTTCCGGTCGATCGGCTGGAGCATAGTTTGCAAACCGCAACGCGCGCGCATCGCGACGGGCGGGGCGAGGATTATGTCGTCACCGCGCTGCTCCACGACATCGGCGATACGCTGGGCAGCTATAACCATCCCGAAATCGCCGCCGCGATCCTGCGGCCGTTCGTGTCGGAGGAGCTGCACTGGATCGCCGACAAGCACGGCATTTTCCAGGGCTATTATTTCTTTCACCATCTGGGGATGGACCGCGACCTGCGCGAAGGCTTTCGCGGCCATCCGCATTTCGAGGCGACGGCGGAATTCTGCCATCAATACGACCAGTCGGCCTTCGACCCGGCCTATGACAGTGCGCCGCTGTCCTTCTTCGAACCGATGGTCCAGCGGGTCTTCGCGCGGCCGATCAACAGCATCTACGCCAGGGCGACCGAAGCCGCCTGATCGGTCACCCGACCGCCGCCCAAAAGAAAACCGCCGCCCCATCGCTGGGACGGCGGTTTCTTTTTTGCTTTGTTCCGGGTGACTTAGAAGCCGACCACGAACGAACCGACGATCGCGCGGGGCGGGCCGATGTTCACGAAGGCCGATGGGGTGGTGATGCCGCCCGATGCCGAACCGATATACACTTCGTCGAACAGGTTGGTGACGTTCAACTGGAAGTAGCTGCGTTCCAGGCCTGCACTCGCCAGCGAGTAGCGGACGTCGAGATCGACGACCGTATAGCCGGGCAGAACGGCATTCTCGCTATTGATGTCGTTCAGGAAACGGCTGCCAGTGCGCTTGACCTGGCCGCCGATTTCGACCGGACCGAACGAACCCTGAAGGCGTGCGCCATAGGTGTGCTTCGGGCTACCCGCTTCGAACTTTCCGGCGGTTGGGAAGAAGAACTGCGCGCCGACCGTGGTGCAACCGTTTGCGCCCGCAGTGACGTTCGCGGCAGTACAAACGCCGCCCAGCACATCTTCCTGAATTTCCGAGCGCAGGTACGAACCGAAGACATAAGCCGTCAGCCACGGCGTTGGCGTCACCGATACGCTGCCATCGACGCCATATTTCTGCACTTCGCCCAGGTTGCGCTGAATGCTGCAGTCGCAATCGGGGTCATAGGCGCTGGCAAGGCGGTTGTTGTATTTTGTGAAGAAGCCACCGACCTGCGCCTGAACAAAGCCGGTCTGATAACGGAGTCCGGCGTCGAACGAGTCCGACAGTTCGGGGTCGGGCTGCGCTGCCGGGTTGCTCTCGGGCAGGAACAGCGAGGCGTAGAGCGTATCGGTCCCGGGCACCGAGATGTTCTTCGCATAGCTGGCGTAGAAGCTGGCTTCCGGCGTGAACCGATAGGTGAAACCGACGTTCGGCAGCAGCTTGTCGTAATTATATTTGCGTTCCTGCGGACGAGCTCTGTCCGGGAACGCTGCCGCATAAGCCGCGACATCAGTTGCCGCGACGCAGTCCACATTGCCGTTGCTGGCGGTGGTGAAACAGCGCTGATCCAGATCGCGGGTGAAGAACGGCGCGCCCACGCCCAGATTGACGATCAGGCGATCGTCGAAGAATTCGCCGCGATATTCTGCCGCGATCCGGTGCAGCGTGGCAAAGGACAAACGGTCCCGCTTTTGCACGATATTGCCGTTGCCGTCGCGAACCGGATCATTGATCGGGAACACGTCGAACGGCTCGCCGTCGCGGAACACGAAGCCGAGTTCGCCGGTCTGGCGATGGCGTGCACGGTCGAATGTGTAGGACAGACGAATGCGGTTATTGTCGTCAATTTGATAGGACAGGTTGGTGATGACGCCATAACGACGCGTCTGGGTCTGGCTGGGCGAAATCAGCGTGACGCCGGCGGTGTTGGAAGAGCCAGAGCAAATCGCGCCAACCGCACAGGAGTCGAGGACGTCGCCGTCGCCATTCAGATCGCGACCGAGGTAATATTGGCCGCCGATAAAGCCGAGATAGTTGCGACCTGCAATCGTGCGAAAGCCTTCGCGGCCCACGATGGTGCCGCCGCCATTGGCCTTCACATACTGAAAGCTGGGATCGACGGTCAGGGTCAGTCCATCGGTGATGCTGAAGCGCGAATTGCCGCGGATGTTGCCCGTATTCGACGGATTGTAGCGACGCTCAAACGCGGTGCCGCAGGCGTTGGTCACATCCACAACGCCCGCTTGGGGTTCGTCGGTCAGGCAGGGGAAGCCGCCATTGACATTGTAGAATCGCGCACCGGGGCTGGCAGCGAAATTCAGGTTGTTGTTGGGCGAACCGTTAAAGTTGTTGCGGTTTTCGTTGTAATGGCCCGACACCGAGATGAAGTCGCCGTTGGTGCCGATATCCTGATAGATCCGGCCGTTATACTGCTGCTTTTCATTGCGGCCGTAATTGGCGAACGTTGCCTTGTTGGTCGCATAGGAAGCAGAGAACCACGCCTTGGTGCCGAAACCGGTGAAGTCGCCGGTGTCGATCATGCCGAACACGCGGTGATAGGGGCGGCTGCCGGGGTCTCCGCGCGCGATAAGGTCGCCGTAGCTGGCGCTGAACAGCGCGCCGATGGTGTCGCTGGGAACCCGCGTGCGAATGTTGATGGTGCCGCCGACAGCCGATGCGGTCGGGCTGTCGACGTCGGTCGAGCCCAGCGCGACGGTGACCGAATCCAGCGTTTCGGGATCCTGCTGCTGGTTGGTGTACAGCGCATAGTTGCCCGAATCGTTGAGCGGAATGCCGTCTACCGTCTGCGAGATGCGGTCCGCGCCAAAGCCGCGGATAGTGAAGCTGCCGCCCTGCGAGCCGAACGGATCGTTGTTGGTGAAGCTGACGCCCGGCACCAGGTTGATCATTTCGTTGACGGTCTGACCCGGCGTCTGGCGCAGCATCAGTTCGCGGTCGACCTGCACTTTCGACTTGGGCGAATCGGGAATGACGATCCCGCCGACGTTTCGGTCAGCAGTGCCGGTGACGACGATGTCGGCACCTTCTTCGAAATCGAGCGAGCCGGTCGACTGTGCGAAGGCGGCCGCAGGCATGGTCAGCGCGGCAAAAGCCACGCTCGCGAAAAACTTCGTGCGCATGTGTGTCCCCTGGTGGAGCGAGAAATATCGGCTGCGGTGTGTTTGCTTCACCGTCTAGCAGGCCCCTTGGGCGCGATTTATTTCGAGTCTGTTACATGCGGCAAGAGAGGGTCGGGCTTTGTCACAAACCGTTGCAAAAACGCATCACCCCGCCGATGCCACGATTCGTCCCCATTTCGCTTCGTCGATCACCTCAACCCCCAGCGATTCCGCCTTTTTGAGTTTTGAGCCCGCACCCGGACCGGCCACCAGCAGGTCGGTCCTGGCCGATACCGATCCCGATACCTTGGCGCCCAGCGCCTCCGCCTGCGCCTTGGCTTCGTCGCGGCTCATCGTCTCCAGCGTGCCGGTGAACACCACCGTCTTGCCGGAAACCGGCGATTCGCGGGTTTCGTGGATCACGTCGGACGGCGCGACGCCCGCTTCCGCCAGATGGTTCAGCGCGTCGCGGTTATGCGCTTCGTCGAAGAAATCGAGCAGCGCATTGGCGATTTCGGGACCGATTCCGGGGGTATCGATCGCCTCGACCACCGCCTTGTCGCGGCGCTGGGCGAATTTACGGTCGGGTTCGGCGGGCGTGGGCTGGAGCGAAGTTCGGATTGCGCGCGCCTCGTCGATGCGGGCGGTCAGGTTCGCCCAGCTCGTATAGCGGCGTGCCAGGTCGCGCGCAGTGACTTCGCCGACATGGCGGATGCCCAGGCCGAACAGGAAGCGGTCGAGCGGCGCATTGCGCTTGGCGGCGATGGCGGCGACGAGGTTATCGGCGCTGACCTCTGCCCAGCGTTCGCGTTTGAGCAGGTCGTCGCGGCTAATAAGGAAGATGTCGGCGGGCTCGGCGATCAGGCCATCGGCGACGAACGCTTCGATATGGGTCGCGCCCAGTCCTTCGATATCGAGCGCGTGGCGCGAGGCGAAGTGCCGCAGCCGTTCGATGCGCTGGGCGGGGCAGATCAGCCCGCCGGTGCAGCGATAATCGACTTCGCCTTCCTCGCGCGTTGCCGCCGATCCACAGGCCGGGCATTCGGTGGGGAAGGCATAGGGGGCGCGCTGTTCGTCGCGCGTCAGATTCTCGACGATCTGGGGGATCACATCGCCGGCGCGTTGCAGCACCACGCGGTCGCCGGGGCGCACGCCCAGCCGCTCGATCTCGTCAGCGTTGTGGAGCGTCGCATTGCTGACGATGACGCCGCCGACGCCGACCGGCTCCAGCCGCGCAACCGGGGTCAGCTTGCCGGTGCGCCCGACCTGAATGTCGATGCCGGTCAGCGTGGTCTGCGCCTTCTCCGCCGGGAATTTGTGCGCCAGCCCCCAGCGAGGCGCGCGCGCGACGAAGCCCAGCCGTTCCTGCCAGTCGAGCCGGTCGACCTTATAGACGACGCCGTCGATGTCGTAGGGAAGGTCGGCGCGCTTCGCCTCGATCCGGCGGTAATGCGCCAGCGCCGGTTCGATCTGCTTGCACTGGACCAGCAGGTCGCTGACCGGCAGGCCGAACGCGGCGATCGCCTGCATCATGCCATATTGGGTTTCGGCGGGGAGCGCCGAGACCTCGCCCCAGCCATGCGCGAGGAAGCGCAAGGGGCGGCCGGCGGTGACGCGCGCGTCCTTTTGCCGCAGCGAACCGGCGGCGGCGTTGCGCGGGTTGGCGAAGATCTTGCCGCCGTTCGCCGCCTGACGCGCGTTGAGGTCGGCAAAATCGGCTTTCGACATATAGACTTCGCCGCGCACCTCGAAAATGTCGGGCGCGTCGCCGGTCAGCGTCTGGGGGATGTCGGCGATGTGCGCGACATTGGCGGTCACGTCCTCGCCGGTCTGGCCGTCGCCGCGGGTCGCGGCCATGACGAGCCGCCCCTGTTCGTAACGCAGCGAACAGGACAGCCCGTCGATCTTGGGTTCGGCGGTAAAGGCGACTCGCTCGTCCGGCCCCAGTTTCAGGAAACGCCGGATGCGGATGACGAACTCGACGACTTCCTCCTCGCCGAACGCGTTTTCCAGGCTGAGCATGGGGCGGGCATGCTGGACCTTGGACAAAGGCGATGCGACGACCGGCGCACCGACCGCGAGCGACGGCGAATCGCTGCGGACCAGATGCGGGAAGGCGGCCTCGATCGCCTGATTGCGGCGGACCAACGCATCGTAATCGGCATCCGAAATCTCCGGCGCGTCGTCGGTGTGATAGCGGCGATTGTGGTGCGCGATGGTGCCGGCCAGCGCCTCAAGCTCGGCAGCGGCTTGTTCGTCGGTGCTCGGGATCGCCTGCGTCATGACCGGCAGCGGTAGAGCCGCGAAGGGCCGGGGATCAAGCCCGCTTCAACATCCGGCTCTGCTGCTGCGGCGCCAGGCGGTCCATGTTGAACGGCTGGTCGAAACCGATGCCGGCGAGCGGCCCGCGCGCCCAGCGCACCGATGCGCCGAACATATGGCCTTCGATCAATTCGATGCGGACCGCCATGCCGATCGCGGTTTCGGGAAATTCGATACCGTCGATCAGCGCGCCCGCACTCGACATGTTGCGTATGCGGATTTCGCCCGACTGGTCGCCGACGTCGAGCCGCGCGCGGCGCAGCATCTTGACCCGCGGCGGACGGCTGATCCGATACCCTTCGGGCTGGGCGACGCCGTTATGCGCGGTCAGGTGGTCGACGACCTGATCGGACTTGCGCGGCTTGCCATAGACATAGCCCTGGATATGCGTGCAGCCCAGATCGCGGATCAGTTCGATTTCGTCCTGGATTTCGACGCCTTCGGCGGTCGTTTCCATGCCCAGCGTATCGGCCAGCGTGACGATTGCCTTGATGATCGCGGCGTTGCGATTGCCGGGAACGGCGGCTCCCTTCACAAAGCTCTGGTCGATCTTGATCTTGTCGAACGGCGCGTGGCGGAGATAGCCGAGCGAGGAATAGCCGGTGCCAAAATCGTCGAGCGCCAGACGCACGCCAACGCCCTTCAAGGCGGCAAACATCGCTTCCGACGAGGAATCGTCGGTCAGGAACACGCCTTCGGTGATCTCAAGCTCCAGCCGGTCGGGCGACAGTCCCGATCGTGCAAGCGCGTTGGTGACGATCGTCGGGAGCGAGGGGTTGGCGAACTGGACCGGCGAGACATTGACCGCGACGCGAACGTCGGCGGGCCAGGTCGCGGCCTCTGCACAGGCGGTGCGCAGCACCCATTCGCCGATCGATTCGATCAACCCCGATTCCTCGGCGATCGGCACGAAATCGGCGGGGCTGATCGGGCCGTGGACGGGGTGATCCCAGCGGATCAGCGCTTCGTGCCCGACGATGCGCTGGGTGCGGATCGACACGACCGGCTGATAGACGAGGTGAAGCTGGTTCTGGGTCAGCGCGAGGCGAAGATCGTCCTCCAGCCGTTTCCTGACCTGTGCCCCGGCCAGCATTTCGGGCTTGTAGAAGCGGTGGACTCCGCGCCCGTCGGCCTTGGCGGCATAGAGGGCGAGGTCGGCGTTGCGGGTCAGCCCTTCGGAATCCTCGCCATCGTCGGGTGCCACCGCGACGCCGATCGAACAGCCGATCGAAATCGACGAACCCGACAGGAAATAGGGCTGCGACAGCGAATCGATGATGGTGCGCGACAGGGTGGACAGATCGTCGCGGTGGCGGCCGTTGGGAATCACCACCTGAAACTCGTCGCCGCCCAGCCGCCCGACCAGCCCCAGTTCGCCGACCGCGCGTTGCAGCCGCTGCGCGACCTGTTTCAGCAACAGGTCGCCGGTCTGATGCCCGAGCGTGTCGTTCACCTGTTTGAACCGGTCGAGATCGAGCAGGAACAATGCGGTCGAGCGATAGGAGGCGCGTCCCTGTGCCAGCGTCTGGTCGAGCGACAGTCGCATCCGTTGACGATTGGCGAGTCCGGTCAGCCCGTCGAACATCGCGAGCTTGGTGATTTCAGCTTCCGAACGGCGCTTGGCGGTCAGGTCGCTGCCATGACCGACGAACCCCTGGAAATGACCGAGCGGATCGATCAACGGCCTGCCGGAAATCGACCACCAGCGGTCCTCGGCACCGTCAGAGGCGTCGGTGGGTGCCGGCCGGATTGAATATTCGGCGAACGAGGTCCGCGACGACATATGAAAGACGAGCGTGCGTTCGGTGTCGGGCGAATCGCTGTCGATCTGAAAAATGTCGGTCAGCACCTGGCCCAGTGGGTCGATGCCCGTGCTTTCGCGAATTTCCGTCGCGACTTTGGCGGTCAGGTAGGTCAGGCGCCCGGCGCGGTCGGTTTGCCAGAACCAGCCCGATCCCATTTCCTCGAACGCACGCAGCAGCGAGAGCGCTTGCTGGCCCCCTGCGAACGCTTCTTCGCGAGGCGAACGCTGGTCGGGGTCGCGCGCCGTCCCGCGCCGATCGTTCAGACCGTTCCTGATTGCCTCGAGCATGCCCGCCATCGCCAAGCACTAGCAGCCAAGAGTTTGCCAAATCCTATATGGCTTGCGAAAAACTTGTCGTCGGTCGGGCGCGACCGCTAGGGGGCAGGGACACCAGCCAAATCCGAGCGAGCCCATGACCGTCACCATCCGCGAAGCCGACCTGATCGAAAGCGTCGCCGACGCGCTGCAATTCATCAGCTATTACCACCCGATGGATTATATCCGCGCGTTGGGCGAGACGTACAAGGCCGAGCAATCGCCCGCCGCCAAGGACGCGATCGCGCAGATCCTGACCAATTCGCGGATGTGCGCGGAGGGGCATCGCCCGATCTGTCAGGATACCGGCATCGTCAATGTGTTCGTCAAATGGGGGCAGCAGTGCCGACTGGAATCGGACAGGAGTTTGCAGGAGGTCGTCGATGAGGGCGTCCGTCGCGCGTATCTTCACCCTGAAAACAAGTTGCGTGCCTCGATCCTCGCGGACCCGGCCTTCACCCGCCGCAACACCCGCGACAATACGCCGTGCGTCCTGCACGTCGAAATGGTGACGGGCGCGACCGTCTCGATCGACGTTGCGGCCAAGGGCGGCGGCAGCGAAAACAAGTCCAAGTTCAAGATGATGAACCCGAGCGACTCGATCGTCGACTGGGTGCTGGAGATGATTCCGCAGATGGGCGCAGGCTGGTGCCCGCCGGGGATGCTGGGCATCGGCATCGGGGGCACTGCCGAGCATTGCGTGTTGCTCGCGAAAAAGTCGCTGATGGAACAGATCGACATGGGGCCGCTCAAGGCGCGCGGCGCGCAAAATGATCTGGAAGCATTGCGGATCGAGATTTTCGATAAGGTCAATGCGCTGGGGATCGGCGCGCAGGGGCTGGGCGGGCTTTCCACGATCCTGGACGTCAAGATTCTGGATGCGCCGTGCCACGCAGCGGGCAAGCCCGTGGCGATGATCCCCAATTGCGCCGCCACGCGCCACGCGCATTTCACGCTGGACGGATCGGGTCCGGTCTATCTGGAGGCGCCCAAGCTCGACGAATGGCCCGACGTCAACTGGACGCCCGACAAGGCGTCGATCCGCGTCGATCTCGATACGCTGACGCCCGAAGTGGTGCAGTCATGGAAACATGGTGACCGGCTGTTGCTCAACGGCAAGATGCTGACCGGACGCGACGCCGCGCACAAGCGGATCGCCGACATGCTGGCCAGGGGCGAGACGCTGCCGGTCGAGTTCGCGGGCCGCGTCATCTATTATGTCGGTCCGGTGGATCCGGTGGGCGAGGAAGTCGTCGGCCCCGCTGGCCCCACCACCGCGACGCGCATGGACAAGTTCACGCGGATGATGCTGGAGCAGGGCCTGCTCGCGATGGTCGGCAAGGCGGAACGCGGCCCCGCCGCGACCGAGGCGATCAGGGATCACCAAAGCGCGTACCTGATGGCAGTCGGCGGTGCCGCCTATCTGGTGGCGCGCGCGATCAAGGGATCGAAGGTCGTCGGCTTCGAGGATCTGGGCATGGAAGCGATTTACGAATTCGAGGTCGCAGATTTCCCCGTAACGGTAGCGGTCGACGCGGCGGGCGAGAACGTTCACCACCTCGCGCCCCTGGTGTGGCGGGAGAAGATCGCGAAGGAAGGGTTGTTGGAAAAGGCCTGACCACCGTGCCCTGTGAAAGCAGAAGCGCTGGGATCTCACTCCCCTCGACCGGCCTGGTCCGCCAGCTCGTGCAGAGCGTCGGTAAGGTCGCCTGCATCGTCAGGATCGCGCCGGGTGCCAGCAGCAGTGCATAGAGGATACGCCGCGGTTCGTTGGTCCCCAGCCCGACCATCACGGCGATGCCAATGAACGCGGCCAGCGCGAACACCGTGCACGCCGCATAGGCAAACAGGAGGGCGCGGCGGCGCATGTCGCGGTCATATTCGTCGAGCGTCAGGCTGCCCCATGCCTTTACCGGTCCGAAAATCGGGACGAAGGCCGCGCCGAGAAAGCCGACCAGCGCGACGAGCGGCCCCAAAATCTGCGGACGCTCGCCAAAAACCATTAGTCCGGCACCTGCGAAATAGGGCGGCAAGCGCGATTAGCGGCAGCCAGCGCAGATGTCGCCGCTGGCTGTCGTCCTGGCGTTCGAATACTTCCAGCGCGCTGGGGATGCCGGTCCAGCGCACGCTGTCGTCCAGCCGCTCCGGGATCGGCTTGCGCTTCACGCTTCGTCCTCTGCGTCATCGCCCTCAGGCGGGTGGGGCACCAGCAGTTCGGCGAAAAATACCGGCAGCGTTGCGGCGATGATGAGGAACGACCAGCCGAGCGCATGCCACTGGCGGGGGCGCACGGGCGCAGGCCAGCCGAAGATGCTCGCCAGCCACAGCCAGACGAACAGCGCCGTCGCCATCAGGATGACGACGCGGAACGCGCGCGTGGTGGCCGCCGCCAGCGCGGCGCGTTCATATTCGTCGAACGCCGACAGGCCTCGCGCCGTCATCCAGGTGGTGCGCGCAAAGGGCGACTGGGTGACGCACAGCACCAGCAACAGCGACATGGCGAACAGGGTCGACACGTTGCCGTCGGGATTTTCGTTCGCGGTGAAGATTTCGAGGAACGGCGGAAGCGCCGCGAACAGGATGCCGAGCGCCATCAGCGGCGCAAGCTTTCGCCGACGCGGTATCCGCTGCCCGTTCGCGGCCCATTTCAGCGGATCATAGCGTTCGCGCATCAAACATCTCCTGCGCGGCGCAGTGCGTCTGCGACCGAGGGGAAGGGGGTGAAGGAAAAGACCAGTTCGACCGGCACATCGAACGCGGCGGCGATCTTCATGCCGAGTTCGAGGCTGGGGGCGTAGTCGCCGCGCTCCAGATAGCCGATCGTCTGCGGATTGACGCCGACCGCGTCCGCCAGTTCGCGGCGGGAAAGGCCGCATGCGGTGCGAAACAGGGCGATGCGATTGTGCAAGTGAGGGATGCCTTGTGCGTATGATTCGTTGTCTATAAACAACAGATCGCGTTTTCGCACAAGTACTTTGACGCGCGGGGCGCTGGCGGGCAAAGGAAGCCATGCCCGCCGTCCGCCTTCATTCACCCCATTCGCCAGTCGCGCTGGCCGAGCGGTTGAAAGCGGCGCTTCCGGCGACGATGACCAGCGGTGCGCCTGCGCAGGTTACGGGATATGGGACCGAGGCGCGGATGACGCTCTGGTCGCACCGACCCAATTTCGCCAACAGTTTCAAATCGGTGCTGTCCGCGACAATCGAGGCGGATGGCGGCGGATCGGTGATCGAAGGGCGGCTGGGGGCGCACGCGGTGACGCGGATGTTCCTGTGGTTCTGGATGGGACTGGTGGTGATGTTCGGAGCTGGCGGGGTGCCGATCCTGATCCTTGCGCGACTGCCGCTGGTGATGGCGCTGCCGATGCTGGCGATTCCGGTGGCGATGCTGGCGATGGCCGGGCTGGTCTGGTGGATCGGGCGACGGTCGGCGCGCGCGGATGAGGCGCGCATCCTGGACTTTCTGAAAACGACGATTGACGCGCGCCCGTTCGCGGAAGCCGGGCGTTGAGGGGGCGATGATGCGCGTGTTGAAATGGGTCGGGACGGTGCTGCTGTGGCTGGTCGTCGTGCTGTGCCTGGCGGTGACGATCGTGCCGCGCTTCCTCGATCGCATCTATTACGAAGGCGCGGTCAGCGATCATTTCGACGGCGCGCGCTTCTTCAATCCCGACGATGCGGGGGATGACGGACAGTTGCCGGGCGGGCGCAGTCGCGGCAGCTTCATCTGGGGGCAGGCGACCGGGCAGGACGGGCGGCCGTCATGGCCATCCAGCGTGCCGGTCGCGCAAGCCAGGCCACCCGCGCGGGTTACGGGAGACGACATGCTCGTCACCTGGATCGGCCATGCGACGGTGCTGGTGCAGGCGGGCGGGATCAACATCCTGACTGACCCGATCTATGCCGAGCGAGCGGGGCCGTTCGGGATTTTCGGGCCGCAGCGGGTGACACGGCCGGGGGTGGCGTTCGACGACCTGCCGAAGATCGATCTCATGCTGGTCAGCCACAATCATTACGATCATCTCGACAAGCCGACGCTCAGGAAATTGTGGGATCGCGACCGGCCGCGTATCGTCACCTCGCTGGGCAACGACAGCGTGATCGCGCAAGCGGGCGTGCCCTCGACCGCGGTCGATTGGGGCGGGCGGGTCAGCATCGCGCCGGGCATCGACGTGATCGTCAACCGCAACCATCATTGGGGCAGTCGCTGGTTCGCCGACCGCAACCGGGCGCTCTGGTCGAGCTTCGTCGTGACGCTGCCCGGCGGCAACCTGTTCTTTGCGGGCGATACCGGCGCGGGCGATTACCGCTGGGCCGACGAGGCGCGCGCCTACGGCCCGATCCGGCTGGCGCTGATGCCGATCGGTGCGTTTCGTTTCGTACCGGGCCAGATGGCGACCGCGACGCATATCGGGCCGGTCGATGCGGTCGAGTTGTTCCGCCGGATGGGCGCCAGCCGCGGGATCGGCATTCACTGGGGCACGTATCGCTTGTCGGCGGAAGCCTATGACACGCCGCCCCGGCTGCTGGATGCGGTGACGGCGTGCGTGGGATTGCCGAATCCGATCGATACGGTGCCGATCGGCGTGCCGCAGCGGATTGCGGGTGGCGGGGATCAGAGCGTGGCCCCGCCTACGGATCGGGACGCGCTGATGGCGTGTCTGGATAACGATGCAGTGCGCGCGATGCGGTGAATTGCGATTACTCAACCCGTTCGCATTGAGTTTGTCGTCCCGAAGGGCGGCGTCAGCCAAATGCTGTCCTTCTTGGCCCGAAGAACAAGGACAGTGCTTCGACAAGCTCAGCACGAACGGGGGTTAGGGTTTTCCCGATTTTACGCCTTGCACTCGCCGGTGCGCTTGGCGCTGACCTTCATCGTCATCGTGCTGTTTTCGCCCGGCGCGGTGCCGCCTGCGCGCGTCAAGGTCGAGGTCACGTCATAGGCATCCGGCGAATAGCTGCCCTTTTGCGTCATTTGAAGCGTGCCCGCACCGTCGGGGGCGGGGCAGGTCATGTCGGCGTCGATCTGGCCGTCCTTCATGCGGAAATGCGCGAAGCGGCAGCGGTTGTTGGGATCGACATCCTGCGGTACCATCGCTTTTTTCGCGTCCTCTTCGGTCAGGCACTGGCTGTCGGTGTTCGCCTGGCCGATCTGTTGCTTGAGCATCGCGTTCATCGGCGAATCCTCGGGCACGCCCTCGACCTCGAGCGACACCAGTTGCGACGTCATTTCCCATTGTCCGGGGCGCTGCTGCTGGACCTTTACCGCTTCGGCGGCGACTTCGGCCATCGTCGCGTTCGACAGATCGACGCTGGGTTCGCCGATCCCCAGGCTGTCGCAGCCGGCAAGCGCGAACAGGGGTAGGGCAAGGGCAAGGGCGCGGGTCATCGGGTGTTCCTCGAATGTTTCATCCGCGCGTTGCGCGTGGCGCGCGACCTTCCCATATTTGCCCGCGATGGCAATCCAGATTCGCACCTCGCTCGACGAACCGGAAACGGGGCAGAGCTTCATTCCGCATCGCCCCGCCCGGCCCGACAAGGTCGAGGGCGGCAGGCGGTTCCGCCTCGCCAGCGAGTATCAGCCTGCAGGCGACCAGCCCGCGGCGATCGCCGAGCTGGTCGAGGCGGCGAAGAATGGCGAGCGCGACCAGGTGCTGCTGGGCGTCACCGGATCGGGCAAGACCTTCACGATGGCCAAGGTGATCGAGCAATTGCAGCGTCCCGCGCTGGTGCTCGCGCCCAACAAGATCCTCGCGGCGCAGCTCTACGGCGAGTTCAAATCGTTCTTCCCCGACAATGCGGTCGAATATTTCGTCAGCTATTACGACTATTACCAGCCCGAAGCCTATGTCCCGCGGTCGGATACGTACATCGAGAAGGAAAGCTCGGTAAACGAATCGATCGACCGGATGCGGCATTCGGCGACCCGCTCGCTGCTGGAGCGCGACGACGTGATCATCGTCGCGTCGGTGTCCTGCCTCTACGGCATCGGGTCGGTCGAAACCTATTCGGCGATGATCTTCGATTTGAAGAAAGGTCAGACGCACGACCAGCGCGAGATTGTGCGCAAGCTCGTCGCGCTCCAATACAAGCGCAACGATGCGGCGTTTCAGCGCGGCAATTTCCGCGTCAAGGGCGACACACTCGAAATCTTCCCCTCGCATTACGAGGACAGCGCGTGGCGCGTGTCGTTCTTCGGCGACGAGATCGAGGACATCGTCGAATTCGATCCGCTGACGGGGAAGAAGGTCGCGTCGCTGGCGTCGGTGCGCATCTACGCCAACAGCCATTATGTCACGCCCGGCCCGACGCTGAAACAGGCGACGCATGCGATCAAGCACGAGCTGGACGAGCGGCTGAAGGAGCTGATTGCAGAGGGCAAATTGCTTGAGGCGCAGCGGCTGGAACAGCGCACCAATTTCGACCTGGAAATGATCCAGGCGACGGGAAGCTGCGCGGGGATCGAGAATTATTCGCGCTTCCTGACCGGTCGTCTGCCGGGCGAGCCGCCGCCGACCCTGTTCGAATATCTGCCCGAAAACGCGCTATTGTTCGTTGACGAAAGCCACCAGACGGTCGGCCAGATCAACGGCATGTCGCGCGGCGACCATCGGCGCAAGATCACGCTGGCCGAATATGGATTCCGTCTGCCCTCGGCGATCGACAACCGCCCGCTTCGCTTCAACGAATGGGACGCGATGCGCCCGCAGACGACCTATGTCTCGGCGACGCCGGGCGACTGGGAGATGGAGCAGACCGGCGGCGTGTTCGTCGAGCAGGTGATCCGTCCCACCGGGCTGATCGACCCGCCGGTCGAGATCAAGCCGGTCGAGGAACAGGTGCAAGATCTGATCGTCGAGGTGGGGAAGACGACCGCGCTCGGTTACCGAACGCTCGTCACCACGCTGACCAAGCGGATGGCCGAGGACCTGACCGAATATATGCACGAAGCGGGAATCAAGGTCCGCTACATGCATAGTGACGTCGAGACGCTGGAGCGCATCGAACTGATCCGCGATCTGCGCATGGGCGTGTACGACGTGCTGATCGGCATCAACCTGCTGCGCGAAGGGCTCGACATTCCCGAATGCGGGCTGGTTGCGATTTTGGACGCGGACAAGGAGGGGTTTCTGCGGTCGGAAACCTCGCTGATCCAGACCATCGGGCGCGCCGCGCGCAACGTCGACGGGCGCGTCATCCTCTATGCCGACCGGGTGACCGGCAGCATGGAACGGGCGCTCAACGAAACCAATCGCCGCCGCGAGAAACAGCTGGAATACAACACCGCTAACGGCATCACGCCCGAGACGGTCAGGAAGCAGATCGGCGACATCATCGCCCATGTCGCGTCGAAGGATCAGGTGACGGTCGAGATCGACGAGGACCGTCCGCACATGGTCGGCCACAATCTGCGCGCCTATATCGAGGAACTCGAAAAGAAGATGCGCAAGGCCGCATCCGATCTGGAATTCGAGGAGGCCGGCCGGCTGCGCGACGAAATCCGCAGTTTGGAACAGGAAGAACTCGGCCTGCCCGCGGGCGAGCACAAGGCCCCGGTCATGGGCCGATCGAACGAAGGCAAGCCGGGCACCCGCAAGACGCGCTTCGGCAAGACGCAGCGGAAGTTTGGCGGAGGCGCGCGCAAGTAATGCTGTGGATAGCCAAAATCGCTGGCAGCGTGTAGCGCGAGCCGATGGCGACCAATGTTCCTGCGCGCGATCTGTCGCTCACACCCCATGCGAGCATGGACGACGACGCTGCGCGGGCGCTGGCGATCGTCGATCATGGGCTGGCCGACTGGGACGGGGGCGGGCGGTTCGACGATGTTGTCGGGTTGCTGTCCAGGATTTGCGACGCCCCGATCGTGCTGGTGTCGCTGGTCGAGCAGGAGGAGCAGCGCTTCCTGGGCAGGGCCGGGCTGGACGCGCCTTCGACGCCGCGATCCTCCAGTTTCTGCGCGCACGCGATGCGGATGCCCGACATCATGGTGGTGCCCGACGCGCAATCCGATCCGCGCTTCACCGGCAACCCGCTGGTCATCGGGGAGCCCGGCATCCGCTTCTATGCGGGCGCGCCGCTCGTCACCGCGAGCGGTATTCCGCTGGGTGCGATGTGCGTGATCGACCGCGTGCCGCGCGAAGGACTGACGCCGGTTCAGGCGGAAGCGATGCGGGTGCTGGCGCGCAATGTGATGACGATCATCGAGGCGCGGCGCGAAGCCGAGGCGCGCGATGTGATTGCACGGGAATTGGAGCACCGGATCAAGAATCTGTTCGCGCTGTTCCAGAGCCTCATCCATTTTTCGAGCGGACACAGCGATGCGGCGCTGATGCGCGACGAACTGATCGCACGGACGGCGGCGCTGGCAATGGCGCACGGCATGGTCGCCGCGGGGGAGGCGCCCGGCGCGACCGGACCGATCGGATTGCGCGCGCTGTTCGACACGCTGTTGGCCCCCTATCACGGTGCGGCAGGCGCGCGGCACAGCGTGTCGGGCGCCGATATCTCGATCCCCGCGCATCTTATTACGCCGCTGTCGCTGGTGTTTCACGAGCTGGCGACCAACGCCGCCAAATATGGCGCGCTGGCGCACGACGATGGCAGCGTCGCGATCGTGCTGGGGGGCAAGGGCGACTGCATTGCGATCGAATGGCGAGAACGGGGCGTCGCGCATGCGGGCGATGCGCCGACGCACAGCGGTTTCGGATCGCGCATGGTCGATACGGTGGTGCGCCGCCAGCTCGACGGCGTGCTGGACAAGCAATGGGACGCCGACGGCCTGGTGGTGCGGCTGGAGATGCCCCGCACGCCGTTCATTTGACCGCGCCGTTAATGGGATTAACACCTAATTCCGCCGCGCGGTGACCTCCGGTCGTCGTCGCCGTGCGATCGGGTGTTGAGCCTCGCCCACGCTTCCGCCATGCTGACGGCCATGCGTTTCAGTCTCTCCCCGCTCGTCGCGATCGCGCCCCTGGTTCTGCTTGCCGCTTGCGTGCGCCCGTCGGAGCCACCGCCTCCGCCTGAACCGGCTCCTACACCCGCGCCCGCACCGGCCCCCGTGCCCGCGCCGCCGCCCGCACCCAACTGGGCGGATCGCCCGGCAACGCCCGGCAACTGGACCTATGCCCGCGAAGGCGGCGGCAGCGTCGCGCGCTTCGGATCGCAATTCGCGATGCGCTGCGTCGGCGGCAACCAGATCGCACTCGAACGCGTCGGCGCGTCTGGCGCATCGTCGATGACCATCCGTACGACAAGCGCGACGCGCGCGCTGTCGGCGCGGGCGCAGGAGGGGAATGTCGTCGCAACGCTGCCCGCACGCGACACGCTGCTCGATGCGATCGGGTTCAGCCGCGGGCGGTTCGCGGTCGAAGTGGCGGGGACGCCTGGCCTGATCCTGCCGACCTGGGCCGAAGTGCAGCGAGTGGTGGAGGATTGTCGGCGCTGACGCATGGTTCAGCACAGACCGATGAGAATCGTATAATTCATCGAATAAAACAAGACTTGTTCTTCGCCCGAGTTTGATTCACCTTCGCATCGTGCTCAAGCGCACATTTCTAGGCTTCAACTAGCGAAAGGAGGTGATCCGATGTCTCATGGTTCAGCAATGGGGTCGGTTCAGTTCGTTCGGGAGACGCGCCGCTAATCGGATGCGTCGGACGGAAGCCCTCCGTCCGTAGCGATGCGGGAGGTATTCTCCTCCAGTCAACGCATCGAGGCATCTGCAACGCGGTTCGCATGGTCTCCCGGGCTGGAGCTCTCCGGCCGCTGACCATGTTTGGGGTCGCCGGGACCGTCGGGAGACGGCCTCGGCGACCTCTCTCATTTACGGGACGGCCGCAATGCCGCCCATGCGGCACTGCGAAGCGCAATTTTCTGTGCTTCGGTGCTCACGTGCCGGAAGCACGCTGCGCGCCGATGCTCGAAAGATCACCCTTCGCAGCCCCACCTGGGCGACATTTCGACCGTCCCTTGGGGATATTTGATAGCATCGTCATTGCGAGCGTAGCGAAGCAATGACGGGCGGGATTGTTGGCGGACTTACCGAACCGCCTTGGCGACCGCATCCAGCACGCCGTTGACGAAGCCCGCTTCCTTGCGGTCGTAAAAGGCGTGGGCGACGTCGAGATATTCGCTGATGATCGCGGCCTTTGGGATGTCGTGGCGGGCGATCAGTTCATAGGTGCCGCAGCGCAGGATCTGGCGCATCGGTTTGTCGAGCCGCTCCAGGCTCCAGCCTGCCGCCAGCCGCGCGGTGATGGCGGCGTCCACTTCGTTGCGGCGCGCATCGACGCCCTTTACGATATCGTCGAACAGGAGAATGTCGGCATCGGCATATTCGACATCCTCGATCGTCGCGCCCAGCCGATGCTGGTGGAATTCCCGCAGCAGCGCGGGGATCGCCGTCCCTTCCATATCGTGCTGGTACAGCGCCTGCACGGCGCCGAGACGGGCGGCGGCGCGGGCCTGGGTGCGGGTTTTCGAAGTCTTGCTAGGCATAGAGTTGGGTCCATAAACCCGTTTGTCCTCAGTAGCCATTGAGCAAAGTCGAAATGGCGTATCGAAGGATCCTTCGATACGGGCCTTCGGCTTCGCTCAGCCCCTACTCAGAACGAACGGTCAGGTGGTTTCCAATCGGATCGCGACCGATCGGGCATGGGCGGGGAGCCCTTCCGCCGTCGCCAGCGCAACCGCGGCGGGGCCGATTCTCGCCAGTCCTGCCGGGTCGAGCGACAGGAAGCTGGTGCGCTTCATGAAATCGAGCACCGACAGCCCGCTCGCAAAACGCGCGCGGCGACCGGTAGGGAGGACATGGTTCGGCCCGGCGACGTAATCGCCGACCGCTTCGGGTGTGTGCCGCCCCAGAAACACCGATCCGGCGTGTCGGACGCGGGCGAACATCGCTTCGGCATCGTCGATCGCCAGTTCGAGATGTTCGGGGGCGAGCGCGTTGATGAGCGCAGGCGCTTCGTCGAAATCGCGCGCGACGATGATCGCGCCGTTGGCGTCCCAGCTTTGCCGCGCCACATCGGCGGTCGAAAGCGTGCCGATCATGCGGTCCACCGCGTCGGCGACGGCATCCGCGAAGCCGGCATCGGTGGTGATCAGGATCGACTGGCTGGTCGGATCATGTTCGGACTGGCTGAGCAGATCGGCGGCGATCCAGTCGGGATCGTTTTTGCCGTCGGCGACGACCAGGATTTCGCTTGGCCCTGCAACCATGTCGATGCCGACTACGCCGTAAAGCTGGCGCTTCGCCTCTGCCACCCAGGCATTGCCGGGACCGCAGATCACATCGACTGCAGCAATGCGCCCGGTGCCATAGGCTAGCGCGGCGACGGCTTGCGCGCCGCCGATGCGCCACACTTCGTCGACGCCCGCCAGCTCGGCGGCAGCGAGAACCAGCGGATTGATTTCCCCATCGGGGGTCGGCGTCACCATCACCAACCGCGAAACGCCCGCGACCTTGGCGGGGATGGCGTTCATCAGCACCGAGGATGGATAGGCGGCGCGCCCGCCGGGCACGTAGAGCCCCGCCGCATCGACCGCATTCCAGCGCGCGCCGGTGCGGATGCCGTCGGCATCGGTCGTGTCGCTGTCCGCCGGGCGCTGTTTCTCGTGATAGGCGGCGATCCGGTCGCGTGCGAGTTCGAGCGCAGCGCGAAGTTCGGGGTCCAGCCCTTCCAGCGCAGCGGTCAGGTCGGCGCGCTCGATCCGCCAACCGGTGGTGTCGAGATCGTGCCGGTCGAATTTCTGGGTGAAGGCACGCACCGCCGCATCGCCTTCGTCGCGGACGGCGGAGACGATCATCCGCACGTCGCGCGCGACATCGACGTCCGGCTCGCGACGCGCTTCGACCAGCGTGCGGAAATCGCGTTCGAACGATCCGTCGGCGGTGGACAGGCGGATCATGCCGCCCGCGCCCCGACCAGCGCGCGCATCCGGTCCACCAGCGGGCCAAGGGTGGCGCTGCGCATCTTGAACGCGGCACGATTGACGATCAGTCGGCTGGTGACGTTCATGATCCGCTCGACCTCGACCAGTCCGTTTTCCTTTAGCGTGCGCCCCGACGACACGAGATCGACGATGCGTGGGGCGAGGCCCAGCAGCGGTGCCAGTTCCATTGCGCCGTTCAGCTTAACGCATTCCGCCTGGACGCCGCGCGCGGCGAAATGGCGGCTGGTCAGATTGGGATATTTGGTCGCGACGCGGACATGGCTCCAGCCGCGCGGATCGTCGGTCTCGGCCAGGCTCGCGGGTTCGGCGACCGAGAGGCGGCACGCGCCGATGCCAAGGTCCACGGGCGCGTAGAGTTCGGAATAGTCGAACTCCGCCAGCACGTCCGATCCGACGATGCCGATTTGCGCCGCGCCATGCGCCACGAAGGTCGCGACGTCGAACGCGCGGACGCGGATGATGTCGACATGCGGCTGGTTGGTGGAGAAGCGCAGCGCGCGGCTGTCGGGGTCGGCGAAGGCAGGCTCGGGCACGATCCCGGCACCCGCCAAGAGCGGCAGCGCTTCGTCGAGAATGCGTCCTTTGGGGACGGCGAGGAGAACGGGATCGGGCATAAGGGTCGCGGGGCTTTACTTGGACGCGCACGGGCGTGCAACAAGCGCACGGCTTGGGGCGGCGAAACGCTCCGTTTGCACGCGGGAGGTTCAGGGTGAACGAAGCGGCAGTGCGGCAGGCATTCCTGACCCAGCGTGATTTCTGTCTGGCGATGGACGCGCCCGTCACCGCGCGGGTGTGCGAAGCGCTGGCTCAGGCGCTCGATCGGGCGACGGCGACCGGGCGGCGCGTGCTGGACTGGGCAGGAGAGCCGATCGCCGACGCGCTGCCGCTCAGGCTGGTCGGCGGATTGAACGCACTGGCACAAGCGGGGGATGTTCATGCGGCCGTGGCGTTCGGCGCGGATACGGCGCTGTCGCGGACGGTTGCGGCGTTGCGGGCAGTGCTGGGTCGGCACGATAGGGCGATCCTGCCGTGGCTCGATGGCCCGCCGCAGACCAACGAGGCGGGGCGATCGGGGCCGTTGATGCTGGGACTGATGGCGGTGACGCGGGCGTTCGGCCACCCGATCGAACTGCTGGAGATCGGATCGAGCGCGGGGCTCAACCTGCTGATCGACCGGTTCGCCTTCGATCTGGGCGGGGTGCGGATCGGGCCGCAGGGGTCGACCATCACCATCGTCCCCGAATGGCGCGGGCCGCCGCCCGAACCGGCCAGCCCGCGCTTCGCGTCGATCCGGGGTGTCGATGTGTCGCCGATCGACGTGACCGATCCGGCACAGGCCGCGCGGCTGCGCAGCTATGTCTGGGGGGAAAAGCCCGAACGCCTTGCGCGGATCGATGCCGCGATCGCCATGCTGCGCGAGCGCTCCGTCCGGCTGGAGGCGGGCGACGCCGCCGACTGGGTCGAGGCGCGGCTGGCGGAGCCGCAGGCCGAGGGCACGACGCGCGTGCTGACGCATTCGGTGGTATGGCAATATCTGGGCACGGAGCGACAGGCGCGGATCGCCGCGGCGATGCGGGCGGCAGGCGCGCGCGCCGATGCGAAGCGACCGCTCGCCTGGGTCCGCATGGAACCCGACCGCGACCTCGCGCGCCACGAGATCTGGGTGGAGAACTGGCCGGGCGATGCTACGCGACGGATCGGCCTGGCGCATGCGCATGGAGCGTGGGTCGCGCCCGACTGACGGGCCAGGCGAGTCATTCCCCCAAAGCCGTTGACCCTGTCGACATGCGGTGCAACACCCGACGCCCGGCGTGGATCGGGGCCGACTCCCGCCACCGTCCCACTGATGGGGTTAGCGCTACCGCAGGGGGTGTCTGGGAGGGGCTGGCGTGACGATCGCTGAACTCAGCATCACATTCTTTTTGCAGCTGTTCGTGATCGTCGCCGCGGCGCGCGCGGTCGGCTGGCTGGGCAGGCGCTATCTGGGTCAGCCGCAAGTGGTTGGCGAAATGATCGCGGGGGTGATTCTGGGGCCGTCGCTGTTCGGGCTGATCGCGCCCGACCTTCAGGCATCGTTGTTTCCGCCGGATACCAGGGGCGTGCTGTATGTCGGCGCGCAATTGGGCGTGGGGCTGTACATGTTCCTGGTCGGGCTGGGATTCGACCGGTCGCATTTCCGCAAGAATGTCGGTAGTGCGAGTGCGGTTTCGCTGTCGGGAATGGCGGCGCCGTTCCTGCTCGCGATCCTGGTTACGCCGTGGCTGATGGGCTTTCCGGGGCTGTTCGCGCCTGATCTGACCGTGGTTCAGGCGACGTTGTTCATGGGCGCGTGCATCGCGATCACCGCCTTCCCGATGCTGGCGCGGATCATTCACGAACGCGGGCTTTCGACATCGCCGCTCGGCTCGCTGTCGCTGTCGGCAGGCGCGATCGACGATGCCGGCGCGTGGATCGTGCTGGCGATCGTGCTGGCGACGTTCGGCGACGGGCCAACGGTGGCGATCAAGGCGATCGGCGGCGCGATCCTGTTCGCGGTGCTGATGATCGGGTTCGGGGCTAGGCTGCTCAAGCCGCTGGGCGACGCCGCCGAACGGGCGGGCGGCGTCAATCATAGCCTGCTGGGCATCGTCCTGATGCTGTTCCTGTTGTCCGCATTCACGATGGACTGGGCAGGGATGCACGCGGTGTTCGGCGGCTTCCTGCTGGGCGTGGTGATGCCGCGCGGCGTGCTGGCGCGCGACGTGCGGGCCAAGCTGGAGCCGTTCACCGTCGTCCTGCTGCTGCCGATGTTCTTCACCTTCTCGGGCCTGAACACGCAGTTGAGCGTGATGGCCGATCCCGGCCTGTTGGTGGTCGCGCTCGCGATCCTGGCAGCGTCGATCCTGGCGAAGGGGGGCGCGTGCTGGGCGGCGGCGCGGCTGACGGGTCAGGACAATCCGACGGCGATGGGGATCGGCGCGCTGATGAATGCACGCGGCCTGATGGAGCTGATCATCATCAATATCGGCCTGCAACGCGGGGTGATCGGGATCGAGCTGTTCTCGATGCTGGTGCTGATGGCGGTGGTCACGACGCTGATGGCGTCGCCGCTGTTCGAGCTGGTCTATGGCCGCAAGGCGCGCGACCGGGGTGACCTCGGCGCGATGCCCGATTAGGAAGCGACGGAGGCGTCGGGTCCGTTGGCGCGCGGCGGCACGACCTGATCCTAATCCCCCGGTTCGGCGGGGACCACGCGGTTGATCCATTCGTGGCTTTCGATCAACGTCGATGGCACCGGGCGACCGCGGGCGTCGCGGGCGGGTTCGTAGCGAAAGCGCTGGGTGACGAGGCGACAGGTGGTTTCGTCCAGTTCGCGGTTTCCGCTCGATCGTTCGATTTCGCAATCGGTGACGCGCCCGTCGATTTCGACGTTGAAGATGATCTCCACCCGACCCGATACGCCCGCGTCGCCCGCGCCGCGCGGGAAGTCGCGGTCCGACAATCGACCGCGAATCTGACGCGGCGGCATTTCGCGTCCGCCCGCACCGTCCCCGGTGCCGCGCCCGCCGCTGCCGGTGCCGTCGCCCACGCCGCCTGCGCCGGTTCCGGGACCGGGGATGTCGGCGTTGCCGGTGGACGGATCGTTGCCGACGCCCGCGACCGGCGCGGTGATAACCGGGGGCGGGGGGAGCGGGATCTGGACGATCGGAACCGGCGCCTCGATGGGCGTGGCGCGGCTGCGCAAATTGGGCGGCGCGGCCTCGCCTTCGGGGCGCGTGTCGGCGACGGGATTGGGTTCGATCGTCACCGGGGGCGGGGGGTCGGGTTCGGGCGCGATCTCGAACACCTCCAGGCTCTCGCTCAACTTCTGGACGAAACTGACGCTAAGCCCCGAAATCAGCACCCAGCCCACGACCAGTTGCAGCGCGATAGCGGCGCTTCCCGCGACGATGCGCGTGCGTAGATCGGGGCGGGCGAACGCCATCTGGGTCGGATACTCCTAAAGGCAGCTTGCGGTGCGCCGATAGGATAACGCGGATGAATGGGGGCTTGATCCGTAGCCTTGGGCCTGAGCGAACCAGCGCCGCTTCTCAGACCCCCGCCACGGTCAGCCGATCGAGTTGATCGCGGGTCAGGTCGATATCGAGAAACCCCATCAGTTCCTCCATCTGCGCGACCGACGTGGCGCTGGCGATCGGGGCCGTGACGCCATCCTGCGCGGCGAGCCAGGCAAGTGCGATCTGGGCAAGGGTGGCGCCGGTTTCGGACGCGACGCGGTCCATTTCGGCCAGCACGGCCGCTCCCTTCCCGTCCAGATATTTGGCGACCGTATCGCCGCGCACGCTTTTGCCCAGATCGTCGCGCGACCGGTATTTGCCGGTCAGGAAGCCCGATGCCAGCCCGTAATAAGGCACGACGCCGATATTGTGGGTGATCGCCAAGTCCTGCAATTCGCCTTCGAATCCGTGACGGCTGACCAGATTATATTCGGGCTGGAGCACCGTATAATGCGGAAGGCCCGCCGCCTTCGACGCGTCGAGCGCGGCCTTCAGCCGCATCGCCGAGTAATTGGAGGCGCCGATGCTGCGGATCTTGCCCGCATCCAGCAGCCGCGCAAAGGCCGCCAGCACATCGTCGAGCGGCGTATCCGCATCATCCTTGTGCGCGAAATACAGGTCGATCCGGTCGGTGCCGAGCCGCCTCAGCGATCCCTCGACCGCGCGTTCGATCACGTCGGGCTTCAAACCGCCCGGCATCATTCCGACCTTGGTCGCGATCAGCACCTGGTCGCGCTTGCCCGATGTGCGCAGCCATTCGCCGATCATGGTTTCGGATTCGCCGCCGACATGGCCCGCCACCCAGGCCGAATAGACGTCGGCCGTGTCGATCATCGTGCCGCCGCGATCGACGAAGGCGTCGAGCACGGCGAAGCTGGCCGCGCGATCGGCGGTAAAGCCGAATACATTTCCGCCGAGAACCAGCGGGGTAATGGTCAGGCCGGAGGCGCCCAGCGCGCGTTGTCGCATCATTTCGCATCATCCTGGTTGGTCTCGATCGCGTCCGCCGACACGCTGTTGGTGTCGAGCATCACCGCCGCGTCGTTGAGCGCCGCTGCCTCGTCGGCGGAAACGCCGCCGGGTGTTTCGGTCGTGCCGCCGCAGGCTGTCAGCATCAGCAGCGCCATCGGCAGGATCGTCACTCGCATCGCCGCATTCCCCCATCACGCAAAAAAGGCCGCGTCCGGCATCCCGAACGCGGCCCTTTCGATATCGGTTCCGAAGACCGACGCGCCGTTAACGCGCCATGTCGTTCCCGGCTTCCTCCATTTCGCGTCCGGCAGCCGCGGTGGTGTTGCCGATCGCGCGGCCGGTTGCGTCCGCACCGTTTTCGATCGACTGGCCAGCCTGGTCGAGACCCCGTTCCGCCGATCCCAGCGCCGAATCGGTTGCCGCTTCCAGATCGTCGGCAGCCTCGCCCATCGTCGCTTGGGTGTCGGCAGCGATTGCGTTGGCGGCTTCGGCCGATTCCTGCTGGGCATTGTCCGAGCAGGCGGCAAGGCCGAGTGCGGCGGCGGCGGTGGTCGCGAGGATGAATGCCTTTTTCATAACGAAATCCTTCTCATCAAAACTCGTGGCGCGCGCGGTTCGGACTGCCTCCAACGACGCGCGACTTGCAGACGCTAGGCGCTCGTTACGCCCGGTGCAAGAACATGGCAAAACTGTGACGGAACGTTTCGGTTCCATTCTTTCGGGGCACAGAGGGCACCCTGTCGATTGACCCCATATAAAGATTTCTTTATATGCCACTCATGGCCGATGCCCTCGATCTCTTCCGCGCGCTTGCCGATCCGACCCGACTGCGCATCGTCGCGCTGCTCCGGCGGATGGAATTGTCGGTCGGCGAACTCGCGCAGGTGCTGGGGCAGAGCCAGCCACGCGTCAGCCGCCATGTGAAAATTCTGTGCGACGCGGGGCTTGCCGAGCGCCGCAAGGAAGGCAGCTGGGTCTTCGTGGCGCTGCGGTCGGGCGCGGGCGCGGAATCCGCACTGGCGACGATCGATGCGTGGGACGGCGGGGCGGATCACTGGACCCGCGCCGACACCGCGCGGCTGGCGGCGGTGCGGGCGGATCGCGCGGCTGCGGCGGCGCAGTGGTTCGAGGCGAATGCCGGGCAGTGGGACGCGATCCGGTCGCTCCACATCGCCGAGAGCGAGGTCGAGGCGGCGATGGCAGCGGTACTGGGCGATGCGCCGGTCGCGCGGCTGGTCGATATCGGCACCGGGACCGGGCGTATGCTGGAGCTGTTCGGCCCCCATGCCGACGCCGCGATCGGCATCGACCGGTCGTCGGAAATGTTGCGGCTGGCGCGCGCCAAGCTGTCCGAACGCGGGCTCGACAAGGCAGAGTTGCGTCAGGCTGACCTCTATGCCCTGCCGATCGAGGATGGGGCGGCGGACCTGGCGATCGTCCATCACGTCCTCCATTTCGCGCAGGCGCCCGACGCGGCGATCGATGAGGCGGCGCGCGTGCTGGGTGAGGGCGGGCGGCTGCTGATCGCCGATTTCGCGCCGCATCAGCGCGAGGAACTGCGCACCCAGGACGCGCATGCGCGCCTGGGCTTTTCGGACGAACAGATTTTGGCTTGGTTCGCGCAAGCGGGCCTGTCGCCGGTTCGCACCGAAACGCTGGAGGGCGGCGAGTTGACCGTGAAATTATGGCTCGGTCGCAAAACGGGCGGGCAGGGCGTGAAGGTGAAGGCGGCATGAGCATTTCGTTGAATCAGATGGAAGAGGCGCGCCGCGCGCTGGACGCGCCGTTGTTCGCCGACATTGCGGGCGACGTCGCGGTCAGCTTCGAATTCTTTCCGCCCAAGACGCCGAAGATGGAAGAAACGCTGTGGGAAGCGGTCAAGACGCTTGAGCCGCTGGGGCCGAAATTCGTCTCGGTCACCTATGGCGCGGGCGGTTCGACGCGCGAGCGCACCCATGCCACGGTCGCGAGGATCGCGCGCGAAACCAGCCTGGCGCCTGCCGCGCACCTGACCTGTGTCGAGGCGTCGCGCGACGAGATCGACGCGGTGGCGGAGGAATATTGGGCCGCGGGCGTGCGGCATATCGTGGCGCTGCGCGGCGATCCGCCGACGATGGGCGAACGGTTCGTGCCGCATCCCGATGGCTATGCCAATGCCGCCGAACTGACCGCGGGACTGAAGCGGCTGCACCCGTTCGAAATCTCGGTCGCGGCCTATCCCGAATGCCACCCGGATTCGGTCGATCAGGCGTCCGACATCGATAATCTGAAGCGCAAGATCGACGCGGGCGCGACCCGCGCCATCACCCAGTTCTTCTTCACGCCCGAAGCGTTTTTCCGGTTTCGCGATGCGGCGGCGGCGGCGGGGATTTCGGCCGACATCGTGCCGGGCATCCTGCCGGTGTCGAACGTCGCGCAGACGCGCAAGTTCGCCGGGCTGTGCGGCGCGGAAATCCCGGCCTGGATGGACCGGCTGTTCGAAGGGCTGGACGACCATCCCGGCGCGCGATCCTTGGTCGCCGCGACGATCGCGGCGGAGATGTGCCGCAAGCTCTATGCCGGCGGCGTGCGCGACCTGCATTTCTATACGCTAAACCGTGCGGAGTTGAGTTTCGCGATCTGTCACTTGTTGGGCCTGCGGGCGAAAGCCTCGGTCGGGCAGGTGGCCGCCTAATCACACTGTAACCCCCCGGTCCGTTTTTTCGAGCGAAGTCGAGAAACGGAGCTGAGCGTTATGTCAGCGTTTCTCGACTTCGCTCGAAACGAACGGATGCTAATCATGAACGACACTCGCCAGACCCTGCTCGCCGAGGCCGAAAAGCGCATCCTCGTCATCGATGGCGCATTCGGGACCGAGATCCAGAACTGGAAACTGTCCGAGAGCGACTATGCCGGGCATCTGACGCTGGGCCACGACCAAAAGGGCAACAACGACATTCTGGCGCTGACAAAACCGGAGGTCCCCGGCGCGATCCACCGCGCCTATTTCGAGGCGGGAGCGGATATTGCCGAGACCAACACCTTTTCCGCGAACCGGATCAGCCAGGCCGATTACGGCGCCGAAGGGCTGGTGCGCGAAATCAACTATGAAAGCGCAAAGCTGGCGCGCGGGATCGCCGACGAGTTTGCCGAACGCGACGGCCGCCCGCGTTTCGTGGCAGGCGCGATCGGCCCGACCAACAAGACGCTGTCGCTCAGCCCCGACGTCAACGATCCCGGCTTTCGCGAGATCGACTTCGATTATCTGAAGGACGTGTACCGCGAACAGACCGACGCCTTGCTCGAGGGCGGTGCGGACATGATCCTGATCGAAACGGTGTTCGACACGCTGAACGCCAAGGCCGGAATCATGGCGGTGCTGGAAGCGGGCGAAGCGCGCGCTCGCGACGTGCCGATCATGCTGTCGATGACGCTGACCGACCTGTCGGGACGCAACCTGTCGGGCCATACGGTCGAGGCGTTCTGGCACGCGGTGCGCCACGCGAAGCCGGTGACGATCGGACTCAATTGCTCGTTCGGAGCGGAACAGTTGCGCCCGCATGTCAAGACGCTGGCGGCGATCTGCGATACCCTCATCATGGTCTATCCCAATGCCGGGCTGCCCAACGAATTGGGTGAGTATGACGAAGCGCCGCAGACGACCGCCGGGCTGGTTCGCGAATGGGCGGATCAGGGCCAGGTCAATATCCTCGGCGGATGTTGCGGATCGACCCCGGCGCATATTCGGGCGATTGCCGATGCGGTGAAGGGGCTCGCCCCCCGCGCGCTCCCCGCGCCGCCCGTGCAGACGCGACTGGCAGGGCTGGAGCCGTTCACGATGGCGGCGTGATCGGGCCACGTCACCCCAGCGAAGGCTGGGGTCTCCCGGTGATAGAGCGTGCCCTTTGCGGCACCAGACCCCAGCGTTCGCTGGGGTGACGGATTTGAAAGAAGCGATGACCACTCCCTCCTCCACCAATTTCGTCAATATCGGCGAACGCACCAACGTCACCGGCTCGGCGCGCTTCAAAAAGCTCGTAATGGCCGACGACTATGCCGCAGCGGTCGAGGTCGCGCGTCAGCAGGTCGAAAACGGCGCGCAGGTGATCGACGTCAACATGGACGAAGGGCTGCTCGACGCGCATCACGCGATGACGACCTTCCTGAAACTGATCGCCGCCGAACCCGACATTGCGCGGGTGCCGGTGATGATCGATTCGTCGAAATGGGACGTGATCGAGGCGGGCCTGAAATGCGTATCGGGCAAGCCGATCGTCAATTCGATCAGCATGAAGGAAGGCGAGGAACCGTTCCTCGCACAGGCCCGCAAATGCATGGCGTACGGCGCGGCGGTTGTCGTGATGGCGTTCGACGAGGTGGGTCAGGCGGACACGAAAGAGCGCAAGATCGAGATTTGCGAACGCGCCTACAAACTGCTGACCGGCATCGGCTTTCCGCCCGAAGACATCATCTTCGACCCCAATGTCTTCGCGGTCGCGACGGGAATCGAGGAGCACAATAATTACGGCGTCGATTTCATCGAGGCGGTGAAGGAGATCAAGGCACGCTGTCCGCACGTCCATTTCTCGGGCGGGTTGTCGAACCTGTCCTTTTCGTTCCGTGGCAACGAGCCGGTGCGCCGCGCGATGCATTCGGTCTTCCTCTATCACGCGATCCCCGCCGGGCTCGACATGGCGATCGTCAATGCCGGTCAGTTGGACGTGTATGACACGATCGACCCCGAATTGCGGCAGGCGTGCGAGGACGTCATCCTCAACCGCGACCCCGAGGCGGGCGAACGACTGGTCGAACTTGCCGAGAAATATCGCGGCACCGATGCGGTCGCGGAAAAGGCCGCCGAGGAATGGCGCGGCTGGCCGGTCGCACGCCGCCTCGAACATGCGCTGGTCAAGGGCATCGACGCGCATGTCGTCGACGATACCGAGGAAGCGCGGCTGCAATTCGCCAAGCCGATCGAGGTGATCGAAGGCCCGTTGATGGACGGGATGAACGTGGTGGGCGACCTGTTCGGCAGCGGCAAGATGTTCCTGCCCCAGGTCGTCAAATCGGCGCGCGTCATGAAAAAGGCCGTGGCACACCTGCTCCCCTATATCGAAGCGGCGAAGGAGCCGGGCGCGAAGGGCAAGGGCAGGATCATCATGGCGACGGTCAAGGGCGACGTCCACGACATCGGCAAGAACATCGTCGGCGTCGTGCTCCAGTGCAACGGCTTCGAGGTCGTCGATCTGGGCGTGATGGTGCCGTGGTCGAAAATCCTGGAAGCCGCCAACGAGAATGACGCCGACATGATCGGCCTGTCGGGCCTCATCACGCCGAGCCTCGACGAAATGGTAACGGTGGCCGAAGAGATGAAGCGCGCCGGAATGACCATGCCGTTGCTGATCGGCGGCGCGACCACGTCGAAGGTCCATACCGCGCTGCGCATCTCGCCTGCCTATGACGCACCCGTTGTCCATGTCCTCGACGCGAGCCGCGCGGTGGGGGTGGCGACGACGCTCGTCTCCGACACCATCCGCGACGATTATGTCGCGAAGATCGCCGACGAATACGAAGCCGTCCGCGTGGCCCGCGCCAACAAGGGACAGAGCGCGCTGGTGCCGCTGGAGACCGCGCGCGACAATGCGTTCGAGGCGAACATGGCGCAGAAGCCGCCGATGCCGAACGAACCGGGCGTGCGTGTCTATCGCGACTGGGATTTGGCCGAACTGCGCGACTATATCGACTGGACGCCCTTCTTCCGTGCCTGGGAACTGGCGGGCAATTATCCCGCGATTCTCGACGACGAGGTGGTGGGCGAAAGCGCGCGGTCGCTGTTCGCCGACGCGCAGAAAATGCTCGACCGGATCGTGACCGAGAAATGGCTGACGGCGCGTGGTGTCGTCGGGCTATGGCCGTGCCGGCGCGAAGGTGACGATGTGATCGTCCATATCGATCGCGAGGCCGAGCCTCGTCAGGGCCGCGACCCTGCGTACGATTGCGATCTGAACGACGAGCAGCGCCACGATCTCGATGTGCGCGGACGCGACGGGAATTACGAACACATTCGCATCCCCTTCCTCCGCCAGCAAATCCAGAAGCGTGAAGGCCGTGCCAATATGTGCCTGGCCGATTTCATCGACCGTCAGGGCGACTGGATCGGCGGCTTTGCCGTTTCGATCCACGGCATCGAACCACATCTCGCGCGATTCAAGGCGGGGATCGACGATTATTCGGACATCCTGTTGAAGGCGCTGGCCGATCGCTTTGCCGAGGCCTTTGCCGAACGCCTTCACCAGCATGTCCGCACCACATTGTGGGGCTATGCCGAGGGCGAGCAACTGACCAATGACGCGCTGATCCGCGAGCAATATCGCGGCATCCGTCCCGCGCCCGGCTATCCGGCGTGCCCCGACCACAGCCTGAAGCCGATCCTGTTCGACCTGCTCGACGCGCATCACGCGACCGGCATCTCGCTGACCGAGAGCTTCGCCATGCTGCCGACGGCGGCGGTGTCGGGCTTCTATTTCGGCCATCCCGACAGCGAATATTTCGGCGTCGCGCGGGTGGGCCGCGATCAGGTGGAGGAATATGCGGAGAGGCGCGGCGTCGATCTGGCGACCACCGAACGCTGGCTGCGCCCCAATCTCGACGGATAGTCATGCCGTGAGGCGATAGGACGATGCGTTGAACCGACTACTCAGCGCAAGCGGGATCGGGTAGCGGGCGAATGTGACCTATCTGCCGCCCGCTCCGCTCCGCCTGCGCCTCGACGGGGACGCGCTCGTCGCCAATTGGCGGACGCTGGCGGATGCGAGTGGCGAAGCGGCGTGCGGTGCGGCGGTAAAGGCCGACGGATACGGGCTTGGTGCGCGCGGCGTCGTCACCCGGCTGGCGGCGGCGGGATGCTGCGACTTCTTCGTATCGAACTGGGCAGAGGCGAAGGCGATCGCCGACCTTGGTGTCCCCGTCAGCGTGCTGCACGGCGTCCGTTCCGAGGATATGGGCCTCGCCAAAAGCGGCATCGCGCGGTCGGTTCTGAACACCGCGCGCCAGGTCCAGCGCTGGCGCGAAGCGGGGGGCGGCGTTTGCGATGTTATGATCGATACCGGCATGAACCGGCTGGGGCTGAGCATTGAGGAAGCACGCTCGGGTCTGCTCGACGGGCTGGAGATCGACACGCTGATGAGCCACCTGGCCTGCGCCGACGAAGCGCATGCGCTTAACCGGTTGCAGCTTAACCGTTTCGGGCTGGCCCGCGACCGCGTCCGCGCGCGCCGCTACAGCCTGGCGAACAGCGCCGGCATCCTGCTCGGTCACGACTATGCGTTCGACCTGACGCGGCCCGGTCTGGCGCTTTATGGCGGCGTGCCCTGTGCCGCGGCCGAAGGGCGCATCCGCCAGGTCGTGTTTCCCGAGGCACAGGTGATCCAGCGCCGCCGGGTCCATGCAGGCGACGTCGTCGGCTATAACGCCAGCTGGACCGCGCCCGGCGACGCCGAACTCGCGGTGCTCAACATCGGCTATGCGGATGGCTATCTACGCGGGTTTTCGAACGTGGGAAGCGCGCGCGTCGGCGATGTTGCGCTGCCTGTGCGCGGGCGCGTGTCGATGGATTTGCTGATCGTGGATGTGAGTGCCATGCCGACGGTTGCGGAGGGCGACTGGGTCAGCGTGGATTACGACCTGCGCACTGGATCGGCGCGATCCGAACTCTCGCAGTACGAACTGCTGACAGGGCTAGGCGAGAGGTTCGATCGTCGCTGGGGGTAGCTGGGCAGGGGGATCCCCGCCTTTAGGTCGAATGGCTCTGACGCTTCAAAGAAAAAGGCTCCTCCCAAAAGGGAGGAGCCTTGATCAGTTTGAAGAAGATCGCGATCAGAAACGGCTGGTGACGTTCACGAAGAAGGTCCGACCGCTGTAATCGTACCCGCTGTAAAGCGGGACATTGCCCACCCGGTTATATGACCCTGAAGAGATCTGCGGCAATTCCTGATTGTTGAGGTTACGAACACCAACGGTCAGGCCGAAGTTTTCACCAGTATACCGAACCGAAGCGGAATGGATAAAGTAATCGTCGGCTTCGAAGATGTAGGTGTCGAGGACTGCCTGGGTGGTACCCAAAAACTCGGCAGTGGTCTTGGTACCATCGATCCATTCGACGCCGTAACGGAAATCAAACCTATCGTAGCGGAATCCCGCGTCGAACGATCCAGTCCATTCGGGATTGTTGAGGTTGCCGATCGCATTACGAATGGGATCGGTTGGCAAGGTCCGTGAGAAGCGGTCCTCGAACTTCGTGACACTCGCGCCTAAGCGAAACTGACCGCCCGCCACCGGAACTGTGTAACGCCCAACAAAGTCGATACCGCTGACATTTACCGTCGAAATATTGACGAAACCGGACGTGACCGTCAGCGCAAAGGGTGCCGTTGTCCCGCGCGAGATAAGCGCGCAGGTATCGACCCGTGCTGTAAAGTCCGCAGTCGGACTGTCATAGCACTGTGAGAGGATCGTTCCTGCGGCGAGCTGAGCGACTCCGTTGTTCACTTCTAGGTTGAAATAGTCCGCTGCCAGCGAAAGCCGACCTAGCGACCCGAAATCAGGCTGAACAATGGCGCCAAACGTGTATGTCCGCGAAGTTTCGGACGCCAAGCCGGTTTCTGCGCCACCACGCTGGTTATTTTGGATGCTCGAAGTGGCACGAAAGTCAGGTACCAGACCCAGCGATTGACAGTTCTGGAAACGGTTCGAACTCGCATCAAGCGCGCCGAAGTTGTTACAGGGATCTCCGTTTTGCGATAGGAACCCACTTGTTGCGCCCAAGAACTGCTCGAACAGGGCAGGAGCGCGGAACGACGTTCCATAGCTGCCGCGGAAAGAAAGCTCCCGGATCGGCGAGTATACGGCACCAACCTTATAGGTGAAGTCGTTCCCGTACGATTCATAATTGGTATAGCGGCCCGACGCATTCAGGGTCAGAGCGTAGGCGAAGGGCATATCAGCGAGGATAGGTGCTTCGATTTCACCAAAAGCTTCGAAGACCGAATCCTTGCCACGCGTGATCGCCGAAGAGCTGAACCCATATAGGTTCTGCGTCTGGCTTTCGATCGACGGTGTATCGTCAATGCTGTTCTCGCGATATTCCAAACCAACTGCCGCTTGGACACTGCCGCCGGGTAGGCGGAAGAGGGGCCCGTTGATCAAGCCGGAAAAAACAGTTTCGCGATATTTCGTCGTACCGCGATTATCTTCGGAGATGAAGTTGCGCCACGCTTGGGGAAGTTCGCCACCCACGACTGCGGGGGTTAAAACCGGGCCAGGGACACAGCCACCGATTGGATTCCGGCAGGCAAAGCCGCCGTTGGCAGTTGTCACTACGTCGACGCTCTGCGCGATGCGGCTGGTGATGATGTTGTTCGACAGATATTCGGCGTCAGACCAAGACTTCATGGCGTAGACGTCATATTCCCAACCAAAGCCGAGATTACCCCTTAGGCCGATGACACCGCGAACGAAATCGACTTCTTGGCTCGACTTGACGTTTCCGTAATTGATGAAGCCACGGATGCCAATTGGATTGGTGCCGGTGATACCGCCAGCCTGCGTCGGCAGGAAGGGCGTGGCAAACCGCAATTCGGCTGGAATAAGCGGGCTGCCGAACGGAAGGTCATAAGACAGCTGGCGATTTCCGGTTTGCTCCGATTTACGACGGGTCGCCAGAACTTCGAAATACAGCTTCGCACTTCCCAACGCTTCGAGCGCGTAGTCACCTTGAGCAAAGCCGGTGTAGACTTCGGTTGGGGATACTAGATCACTGTTTAGCAGTGTGGACGGGAAGGTGTCGCGGATGTTGAGATTGAGTGTGCCGCCGCCGACGCATTCATATCCCGGAACCGCACCGGCAGCGCCAGCCAGTGGACGGAATCGATCACAGGTGCCGGTATATCCCACGGGGACACCGGGCGCACGAGTTACCAAGCCGCCGTTGAAAGCTGGAGTACCGATTGTGTTCACCGTCACGCCATTTTCGCCGGTAACGCCGACCGGATAGCATTTAGGCTGACCTGTGCGGGGATCGATAAAATCGGCCGAACCCGGCGCTGCAGTCGCGTTGGTCCGGCGGTAAGTCGTTTGACACCGCGTGAAATCGACATCGCCCAGCGCAATCGCGTCACGTTTAGTATACTCGACGCTGCCGGAAATGTTGAAGCGTTCGCCTGTCGCCCCCCCCAGAAGTGCCATGCGGTAAGTGTTACCAGCTCCAATCTCGTTGACGTTGACCTGGGCATCCATTTCCAGACCGTTGATGCGGCTCCGCGTAACGACATTGATAACACCTGCGACAGCATCCGACCCGTAAATGGACGATGCGCCAGCATTCAATACTTCGATCCGCTCAATCATTGCGTTGGGAATAACATTGAGATCGACCGAACCCACCGAGCCTCTGGAGCCGGCCGGGGACAGGCGTCGGTTGTTCAGGACCGCGAGCGTACGGGTCGCGCCGACGCCGCGCAGCGAAATGGTGTTCGCGCCCGGCCCCCCCTGAGTAACGAAGCCGCCGAAGCTGTTGTTGATCTGTGATGTGCCACCGGTAACGGCAACACTTTGCAAGACTTCCGCTGTCGTTGAGAACCCGGCTTGAGTAGATTCCTCGCGTGTGATGACCTGAATAGGATCGGCATTATTGAATGTGCTGCGGCGGAGGCGCGACCCAACAACCGTGATCTCGCCCTCGGCGGTCGGCCGACCCTGAGAATCAATCTGCTCTTCGTCGTCTCTGTCGTCTTGGCCAGCCGCTGCTTGGGTGGGGGTGGGCGAAGCTGCCGTCTGCGACGATGCCGTGTCTGAAAAAACTAGCGCCGCGCCGGTAAGCGCAGTTGCGGAAAGCAACTTGGTAAATTTCATGTGAGTAGCCCCATTTCCAATCCGGCTGGAACGCCGGTCTAGCGACAGAACAGCCTAAAAATGGGGTGACCGGCAAGGTGAACAGCTGCGGAGCCTTATTTTAACAGTCGGCTGTGGCTGGAATGTCACATACTTGTCACGATAAAAAATTTAGCTTTGAAAATGGCTATATAACAGTAATATTATTGCTACCAGTTGAGTTATATAATTACGCTGGCTCACCCCCGCTCCACACACACCGCGATTCCCATGCCGCCGCCGATGCACAGAGTCGCCAATCCCTTTTTGGCGTCGCGGCGATTCATTTCGTAGATCAGCGTGGTCAGTACGCGCGCGCCGCTGGCGCCGATAGGGTGGCCGATGGCGATGGCGCCGCCGTTGACGTTGACGCGCTCCGCGTCCCAGCCGAGTTCCTTGCCGACCGCCAGCGCCTGAGCGGCGAAGGCTTCGTTGGCTTCGATCAGGTCGAGGTCGGCGATGGTCCAGCCGGCCTTTTCCAGCGCCTTTTTGGAGGCGGGGACGGGGCCGATGCCCATGATCGAGGGATCGACGCCCGCCGAGGCCCAGCTTTTGATCGTGGCAAGCGGCTTGATCCCGCGCTTCGCTGCCTCGTCGGCGCTCATCAGCACCAATGCAGCCGCACCGTCGTTGAGACCGCTGGCGTTGGCGGCGGTGACCGTGCCGTCCTTCTTGAAGGCGGGGCGCAGGCCGTTCACGCCGTCGATGGTCGCGCCCGCGCGGATATATTCGTCCTGATCGACGACGGTATCGCCCTTGCGGCCCTTGATCGTCACCGGTGCGATCTCGTCCTTGAACTTGCCCGCCGAGCGCGCGGCTTCGGCTTTGTTCTGCGAGGCGACGGCGAATTCGTCCTGCTCGGTGCGCGCGATCTGATATTGCTCGGCAAGGTTTTCCGCCGTGATCCCCATATGATAGCCGTTGAACACGTCGGTCAGCCCGTCCTTGATCATCGTATCGACCAAGGACACGTCGCCCATCTTGGTGCCGGGGCGCATCGACTGGGCGTGGGCGGACATCGACATCGATTCCTGACCACCAGCGACGACGATGGCCGCGTCGCCATTCGCAATCGCCTGCATGCCCAGGACGACGGTGCGCAGTCCCGATCCGCAGACCTGGTTGACGCCCCATGCCGGGACTTCCTTAGGAATCCCGGCGGCCATCGACGCCTGACGTGCGGGGTTCTGGCCCTGGGCGGCGGTCAGCACCTGACCCAGGATGACTTCGGAGACGTCCTCGCCTTTGACGCCTGCCTGTTCCAGCGCGGCCTTGATCGCGACCCGGCCCAGTTCGTGTGCGGGGACGCTCGCAAAACTGCCAAGGAAGCTGCCGACTGGAGTGCGCTTGGCGGCGGCGATGACGATGTCGGTCATGGAAGATGCTCCTTGGGATCGAGGGTCGTTTGCGGCGCTATTTAGGAGAGGGAAGCGCAGTTAGCCAGTCCGCCAGCGGTTGCCAAAGGGCGTCGCGCGCGCTGCTGCCGACGATCATGCCGACATGGCCGAGCGTCAGCGGGCGCAGATCGGCGAGGCCCGCGGCGCTGGCGGCGGGCACGATACGGTCGGTGGTAGAGACGAACTCGACTGCCGGGCACAGAAGGTCGGCGGGGCGGATACGCTGTGCGCCCACCCACCATTCGCCGCGCCCGGTCCGGTCGGCGGCAAAGAAATCCTCGAACATCTGGCGCCCGGCGGCATAGGTGAGGGGCGCGCCGCCATTGGCCCAGTCCTCCAGCGCGACGAAGGCGGCGAAGGCAGGGCTGGTCGGGTCGGTATCGGCCAGCCGTTCGAACTTGGCGACGGTGCGCGCGGGGTCCATCCGCCAGAAACCCGATTGCAGCACCTCCATCGGCACCAGGCCCAGCCGCTCGCACGCCGGTTGCGACGCGCGCCACAGGTCGGCGATCTCGGCACGGGCGCGATCGGGAAAGCCGCTGAAATGCCACGGCGCGGCAATGGTCGCGACGGCGGGACTTTCCAGCGCCCGCGCGGCGGCAAGCGCGATGGTGCCGCCCAGGCAATAACCGACCAGCACCGGTGCGGGATCGACGTGCCGCAACAAGGGCAGCAGCAACTGCTCGACATGCGCGGTCACATCCTGATCGCGGTCGGCAGGATCGGGCGTGCCCCAATCGACCAGCATCGGGCGGACGCCTTGCGTCGCCAGCCATTCGAGCAGCGAATTGCCCTGAGCCAGATCGAGCACGAAGGGCGGGTTGATGAGCGAAGGGATGAAGACGACCGGACGCCCCGCGCCGCCATAGTCGCGCAAGCGCGCGCGCCCTTCGGTGGCGATCGCCGGTTTGAGCGGACGGGCGGGCGGGCGCGGCGCGTCCTGGTACGCCCTCAACCCCGCCAGCGCACGCGCACGGGCCGACGGATTTGCTGCGGTGCTTTCGCGCAGCAAATCGAGGAAAAGCGGGAGCGGGCGCGGTCCGTGTTGCGGCGCGTCAAGAAAGGGTGTTAGGGTCGGGTCAATCACCTAAGGGGGCACCCATGCGTAAGTCTGCGACCACCGACGGTCCCGTTATCATCAAGAAATACGCCAACCGGCGGCTCTATAACACCGAAAGCTCGTCCTACATCACGCTCGACCATCTTGCCGGGATGACGCGCGAGGGGCGCGATTTCAAGGTCATCGACGCGAAAAGCGAAGACGACATCACGCATAATGTGCTGACCCAGATCATCATGGAAGAGGAAGCGCGCGGCGGGCACAACATGCTGCCGGTCAATTTCCTGCGCCAATTGATCAGCCTGTATGGCGACAGCATGCAGACGATGGTGCCCGGCTATCTGGAAGCATCGATGGACAGTTTCCGCCGCAACCACGAGCAGTTCAAGACCGCGGTGGAGGGCGCGTTCGCCAATACCCCCTTTGCGGAAATCGCCAAGCGCAACATGGCAATGTTCGAAGCCGCCGCGCAGGCGTTCAAGCCCGGCGAGGGCGGGGCAACAGCGCCAGCCGTCAATGGCAGCAAGGACGACGAGATCGCGGCACTGCGCGCGGAATTGTCGAAATTGCAGGACAAGGTGGAGAAGCTGGGGAAGTAATAGGATACACTGTCTTTGCTTCGCTGCGCTCGCAAAGGCGGCGGAGTGGCGTCAGCCGAGTAGGCGGCTCAGCGTCTCGCGGTAGCGGGCCTCGACTCCCTTGCGCGCCTCGTGCCGTCCGCCTGCCACCACGCACACCCCATGCCGCCACACCCGGTCGATCGCGGCGCGGCCTCCGGCGAACACCAGCGCGTCGATCCAGCCGTCACGGGTACGGCCGATCATCGAGACATGCGTGGGGTCTAAACTGACCAGATCCGCGCTCGCCCCCACTGCGATCCCGCCCGCGACGCCCAGCGCCTGTGCGCCGCCCGCGACGCTTCTCGTGAGCAGGCTTGCGCCGGTCGATGCGCCGCTGTCCGCCAATAGGTTGCGCCCGCGCTGTGTCAGGCGCTGGCCATATTCGAGCAGCCGCAACTCCTCCGCCATGTCGATCAGGACGTTGGAGTCCGATCCGACCCCGAACCTTCCGCCTGCGTCGAGAAACGCGCGCGCGGGGAAGAGGCCGTCGCCCAGATTGGCCTCGGTGATCGGGCATAGCCCGACCACGGCATTGCTCGCGGCGATGCCAGCGACTTCCGACGGCGCGACATGAGTGGCGTGGACCAGGCACCAGCGCTCATCGACGCTTGCATGGTCGAGCAGCCATTCGACCGGGCGCTTGCCGCTCCAGGCGACGCAATCCTCGACCTCGCGGATCTGTTCGGCGATGTGGATGTGGAGCGGGGTGCCGGGACGTAGTGCCGCGAGCGCGGTGATCTGTTCCGGGGTCACCGCGCGCAGGCTGTGCGGAGCGATGCCTACCAGCGCATCGGGCAGGGCGGCAACCGCGCGTTCGCTTGCGTCCAGCAGTTTCGCGAAGCCGTCGAGGTCGTTCACGAACCGGCGCTGGCCTTGGCCGGGCGCGGCGCCCCCGAACCCTGAATGGGCGTAGAATACCGGAAGCAAGGTCAGGCCGGTGCCGGTCTGGTCCGCTGCACGCGCGAGCGCCGACCCCATCTCCGCCGGGTCGGCATAGCCGCTGCCATCGGGGGCGTGGTGGAGGTAATGGAACTCGCCGACGCGGGTGAACCCGCTCTCCAGCATCTCGACCTGCGCCATCGCGGCGATGGCGGTCAGGTCCTCGGGAGTGATGCGCTCCACGAAGCGATACATCGCCTCGCGCCACGTCCAGAAACTGTCGTCGCTCTTGCCCCGCACCTCGGCCAGTCCTGCCATCGCGCGTTGAAAGGCGTGGCTGTGCAGATTGGGCATACCGGGCAGCGCCACCGCATGTCGTTCGTCGTCTCCGTGCGGCGATGCGTCGGTCTCGACGCCAGCAATCCGTCCGGCGGTGACGGTCAGCCGCACGTCCGCCGCCCAGCCGGTAGGCAACAGCGCGTGGTCGAAGTGAAGCGTCGTGTCGGCCATGCGGTTCGTCCGGCAAAGTGCGCAGCCGCTCTACACATCGCGGCGCACCCGTGCCAACAGAGCATAACGAGATTTCAGGGAGTGGAACCTATCCTGCGCTGCGATACGCTGTGGACCGATGCACGGCTGGCGACACTGACGGGTGCCGGGTTGGGTGTCGTAGAGCGCGGATGTATCGCGGCGAAGGGCGGCGCGATCGTCTATGCCGGGGCGGTGGCCGACGCGCCCGCGCTCGACGCGGCGGAGACGGTGGCGTGCGAAGGTCGCTGGATCACGCCGGGTCTGATCGATTGCCACACGCACCCGATCCACGGCGGCGACCGCGCGCATGAATTCGAGCTTCGGCTGGCGGGTGCGTCTTATGAGGAAATTGCGCGCAGCGGCGGCGGGATCGTCTCGACGATGCGCGCGACGCGCGCGGCGGACGAGGAAGGGCTGATCGCTAGCGCGCTTCCTCGGCTCGATGCGCTGATCGCGGAAGGCGTGACCACGATCGAGGTCAAGTCCGGCTATGGCCTGAGCACCGATCACGAGGCCAAGATGCTGCGCGCAGGCCGTGCGTTGGACGAGCATCGCGCGGTGCGCGTCGCGACGACCTTCCTCGGCGCACACGCCTTGCCCCCCGAATATGCCGACGACGCCGACGGCTATATTGCCGCAGTGTGCGACGAGATGCTGCCCGCGATCGCTGCCGAGGGGCTGGCCGATGCCGTCGATGTCTTTTGCGAGGGGATCGGTTTCACTCCCGCGCAGACCGAACGCGTGTTTCAGGCGGCGACGAGGTACGACCTGCCGGTCAAGCTCCACGCCGAGCAACTGTCCAACCAGCACGGCTCCGCGCTGGCTGCGCGATATGGCGCGCTGTCGGCGGACCATCTCGAATATCTCGACGATGCCGGAATCGCGGCGATGGCGGCGGCGGGGACGGTCGCGACGTTGCTGCCCGGCGCCTATTATTTCGTGCGCGAGACGAAGCTGCCGCCGATCGATGCGTTGCGCGCGGCGGGCGTGCCGATCGCGCTCGCCACCGATTGCAATCCGGGGACGTCGCCGCTCACCTCGCTGCTGCTGACGCTGAACATGGGCGCGACGCTGTTCCGGCTGACGGTGGATGAATGCATCGCCGGAGTAACGCGAGAGGCGGCGCGCGCGCTGGGGATGCAGGACCGCATCGGCACGCTGGAGGCGGGCAAGGCGTGCGACCTCGCCATCTGGGACATCGAGCGACCGGCGGAACTCGTGTATCGCATGGGATATAACCCGCTCCATAGCCGGGTATTCGGAGGGAAGATTACGTGATCGTGTTGCGGCCGGGCGAGGTAGGCCTGTCGGACTGGCGGAGCATCTGGGGCGGCGCGCCCGCGCGGCTTGAGGATAGTGCGCATGGGGCGATTGCCGAGAGCGCGGCGGCGGTCGAGCGCATCATCGCGCGCGGCGAGCCGGTGTACGGGATCAACACCGGCTTCGGAAAGCTCGCCAGCGTGCGGATCGACGACGCCGATCTTGCGACGCTCCAGCGCAACATCGTGCTGAGCCACGCGGCGGGAGTCGGCGCGCCGTCGCCCGCACCGGTCGTACGGCTGATGATGGCGCTGAAGCTCGCCAGCCTGGGGCAGGGCGCTTCGGGGGTGAAGCCCGCGACGATCGCGCTCTTGGAGGCGATGCTCGGCAAGGGGCTGGTGCCGGTGATCCCATGCCAGGGCTCGGTCGGCGCGTCGGGCGATCTTGCGCCGCTGTCGCACCTCGCCGCGACGATGATCGGGGTGGGGGAGATCGTGGTCGATGGCGAAACATTGCCCGCCAGCGATGCGCTGGCGAAGGCGGGACTCGAACCGCTCGAACTCGGCGCGAAGGAAGGGCTGGCGCTGCTCAACGGCACCCAATTCTCGTGCGCCAATGCGCTGGCCGGGCTGTTCCAGGCCGAAGACCTGTTCCGCGCCGCGTTGGTGACGGGAGCGATGTCGACCGAGGCGGCCAAGGGTTCGGACACGCCGTTCGACCCGCGCATTCACCGACTGCGCCGCCATGACGGGCAGATCGTGGTGGCCGATGCGTTGCGCGAGTTAATGGCAGGGAGCGCGATCCGCGCCAGCCACGCCGTCGACGATCCGCGCGTGCAGGACCCCTATTGCCTGCGTTGCCAACCGCAGGTGATGGGCGCGTGCCTCGACCTGCTGCGCCAGGCGGCGGCGACGCTGGCGACCGAGGCGAACGGCGTCAGCGACAATCCGCTGATCTTCGCCGACACCGATGAAGCGCTATCGGGCGGCAATTTCCACGCGGAACCCGTCGCCTTCGCCGCCGACATGATCGCCCTGGCGATCTGCGAGATCGGTTCGATTTCCGAACGCCGCGTCGCGATGCTGGTCGATCCGGCGCTGTCGGGCCTCCCCGCGTTCCTGATCCCCAAACCGGGTCTCAATTCGGGCTTCATGATCCCGCAAGTGACTGCCGCCGCGCTGGTGTCCGAGAACAAGCAGCGCGCCTATCCGGCCAGCGTCGATTCGATCCCCACCAGCGCCAATCAGGAGGATCATGTGTCGATGGCGGCGCACGGGAGCCGCCGCTTGCTCGACATGGCGGAAAACCTGCGCGGGGTGATCGCGATCGAATGGCTCGCCGCTGCGCAGGGCTGCGATTTTCACACCGGCCTCACATCGTCCGATGCGCTGGAGGCCGCGCGCGCGATGCTGCGCGCACAGGTGCCGACGCTGACCGACGACCGCCATTTCCACCCCGACATCGCCGCTGCCGCCGCGCTGGTCGATCGGCTGGGCACGGGGTGGGGGCTGCCGGGGATCGAGGCGTGAGCGACTGGCTGCATGTCACGCGCGGAGACGCGCCGCTGATCGTCAGCGTGCCGCATGCGGGGACGCAAATCCCCGACGATCTGATCCCGCGGCTCCATGGCAGCTGGCTCGCCAAGCGCGACGCCGACTGGTGGGTGGACCGGCTCTATGGTTTCGCGACCGGGATGGGCGCGACGCTGATCCGCACCGACATTTCGCGCACCGTCATCGACATGAACCGCGATCCGTCGGGCGCGTCGCTCTATCCGGGGCAGGCGACGACGGGGCTGTGCCCGGTCGAGACCTTCGACGGCGATCCGTTGTGGCTGGAGGGGCAGGCGCCCGACGCGGCGGAGATCGAACGGCGGCGCGCGGTCTATTTCGCTCCCTATCACGCCGCGATCCGCGCCGAGATCGACCGGCTGCGCGCGATGCACCCGACGATCGTCCTCTACGACGCGCATTCGATCCGCAGCCATGTCCCGCGGCTGTTCGACGGCGAACTGCCGGTGTTCAACATCGGCACCGATGGTGGGCGGACCTGCGCGCCCGCATTGCAGTCGGCGGTTGAAGAGGCGTGCGCCGAGACCGGATTGCCGACGGTCAGCAACGGGCGGTTTCGCGGCGGGTGGATCACGCGGCATTACGGCGCACCGGATCAGGGCGTCCACGCGATCCAGATGGAACTGGCGATGCGCGGCTATCTGCGCGAGCCGAAGGGTGCATCGACGCCGGACAACTGGCCGGTGGCGTATGACGAAGCGTTCGCCGAACCGATGCGCGCGCATTTGCGCCGCCTGCTGGATGCGTGCCTGAATTTTGCCGATGCCGCGACATGACACCCCCCTTCGCTCGAAACGAACGGAGGGGGCGAAGACCGAATTTGACTGAGAGACCGACATGAACCGCCACGACAACAGCCGTATCATCCGCGCCGCCACCGGGAGCGATCGTTCCGCCAAGAGCTGGCTGACCGAGGCGCCCTTGCGGATGCTGATGAACAATCTCGACCCGGACGTGGCGGAGAACCCTCAGGAACTCGTGGTTTATGGCGGCATCGGTCGCGCCGCGCGCGACTGGAACGCCTATGACCGCATCGTCGAGACGCTCAAACGGCTCGAGGACGACCAGACCCTCCTGATCCAGTCGGGCAAGCCGGTGGGCGTGTTTCAGACCCATGAAGATGCGCCGCGCGTGCTGTTCGCCAATTCGAACCTCGTGCCGCACTGGGCGACGTGGGAACATTTCGCCGAACTCGATGCGAAAGGACTGGCGATGTACGGTCAGATGACTGCCGGATCGTGGATCTATATCGGCAGCCAGGGGATCGTTCAGGGCACCTACGAAACCTTCGTCGAGATGGGCCGCCAGCATTATGCCGGCGACCTGGCGGGCCGTTGGCTGCTGACCGCAGGCCTTGGCGGCATGGGCGGGGCGCAGCCGTTGGCAAGCGTGATGGCGGGCGCATCGTGTCTGGCGATCGAATGCCAGCCGAGCCGGATCGAGATGCGGGTGCGCACCGGCTATCTCGACCACAGCGCCACCAGCATCGACGAAGCGATGGCGATCATCGATGCGGCTTGCGAGGAAGGGCGCGCCGTCTCGGTCGGGCTGCTCGGCAATGTCGCCGAACTGCTGCCGGAGATGCTTGCGCGTGGCATCCGCCCCGATCTGCTCACCGACCAGACCAGCGCGCACGATCCGGTCAACGGCTATCTCCCCGCCGGGTGGACGCTGGCTGAATGGGCCGAGCGCCGCGAACGCGATCCCGCCAGCGTCGCCGCGGCGGCCAAGGCGTCGATGGCGGTCCATGTCCGCGCGATGCTCGATTTCCAGAGCGCGGGCGTGCCGACCGTCGATTACGGCAACAACATCCGCCAGGTCGCGAAGGACGAAGGCGTCGCCAACGCGTTCGACTTCCCCGGCTTCGTCCCCGCCTATATCCGGCCGCTCTTCTGCCGCGGCGTCGGCCCGTTCCGCTGGGTCGCGCTGTCGGGCGATCCCGAGGACATCGCCAAGACCGACGCCAAGGTGAAGGAGCTGATTCCCGACGACGCGCACCTCCACAACTGGCTCGACATGGCCGCTGCGCGCATCCACTTCCAGGGCCTGCCCGCACGCATCTGCTGGGTCGGGCTGGGCGATCGCCACCGCCTTGGGCTCGCCTTCAACGAGATGGTGGCGAGTGGGGAGCTGAAGGCCCCGATCGTCATCGGCCGCGATCATCTCGATTCTGGATCGGTCGCCAGCCCCAATCGCGAGACCGAGGCGATGGCCGACGGATCGGACGCAGTCAGCGACTGGCCGCTGTTGAATGCGCTCCTCAACACCGCCAGCGGCGCGACCTGGGTATCGCTCCACCACGGCGGTGGCGTCGGCATGGGTTATTCGCAGCATTCGGGCATGGTCATCGTCGCCGACGGCACCCCGGCGGCGGCTAGGCGGTTGGCGCGAGTGCTGTGGAACGACCCTGCGACCGGCGTGATGCGGCATGCGGATGCGGGCTATGCGCAGGCGCGCGACTGGGCGCGGCAGAAAGGGCTGGATTTGCCGGGGGTTTGATTTCCGCTCGGCAACAGCCGCACCCGCTACGCCGAACTATTCTTCGGCGGCTGGGTTCGCGCGCTCATCCCGTTCGCCGAACACGGATCGCAATCTGCCCGTTCACATTGGCCAAGTACGATCCCAGCGCAGCGCGACGAATTTCGATCTTATGGCCGGGGCGTGGATAAATGGCGAGCTTCCGGTCATCGATCTGCGTCCATGTACCCCCTTCTTCCAGTTCGATTGTCCAGCGGCCGCGCGGCAACTGACGTGCCGATTTGATCACCGCACTGAGAGTATCGACCGTTTCCTTATCCGCTTCCTCTCGACCGCCATCGTTGGAAAACAGCCGAGTTGCAGGCAGCGAAAAGCCGAAAAGCGAACGACGCGTCTTTCGAACATCTTCGCGGTCGAGAGCGATCAGATCGCCCTTGACCAGAGCTTCCTGGATGGCCAGCGCCTCGCGATCATAGCAGGCAAGCCGACCCTCTGCGTTGGAAATCTCGCGACACGCTGCCAGCGCCCGCAGCCCCTGCGGGTCCGCTTGAGGCGAAGTTTGCGGTGTGGCGGATCCAGACAAAGCGGCAGCCAGCGCGAGCGATACGACGATTCCCATGATGATCCTCCTGCTGACGCATTCTATGCACTGCAAAAGCGCGCGAGCAAATCGCTTGGCCACCGAGTTTAGGGCGCACCGGGCAATGTGGCAATTTTGCTACAACAAGGTCGCGAAACACCGCTCGCAATCGAAGCCGCATTGCCGCGAACAGGCAATAACGCGTATCACGCCGCTAGAGTGGCGAGAATAAGGCCACCGCATTTCAGCCGTCGCGCAAACGCGATGGCAAAAAGGGGATAAAGAAATCATGCGATCCACTTTACGTTACAAGCTGCTGGCCTCTGCGGTAGTGCTCGGCGCCACCGTGGCGACGCCAGCCCTCGCGCAGGATGTGCCCGCGACCAGCGGTACCGTTCTCGCTGATGAGCAGGACGTTGCGCGGGACGAAGGCTCGATTGTCGTCACCGGTTCGCGCATCCGTCGCGCGGACATCACCTCGACTAGCCCGCTTGCCGTTGTCGCCAGCGAAGAATTCGAGCTGTCGGGCACGGTCAACGTTGAAAACGTGATCAACACGCTGCCGCAGGTCATCCCTGGCACGACCTCGTTCTCGAACAATCCGGGTGGTGGCGTATCGACGCTGAACCTGCGTAATCTTGGTTCGCAGCGTACGCTGGTCCTGGTCAACGACCGCCGCTACATGTTTTACAGCACCAACCAGGTCGTCGATCTCAATACCATCCCCAGCTTCCTGCTGAGCGGTGTCGAAGTGGTGACCGGCGGCGGTTCGGCCGTCTATGGCTCGGACGCACTGGCGGGGGTCGTGAACTTCCGTCTTCGCGACGATCTCGAAGGTTTGCAGGTTGGCGCACAGTACAACCTCACCGAACGTGGCGATGGACGCCGCTTCAATGTGAACATGGCGATGGGTACGCAGTTCGCTGACAACCGCGGCCACATCACCGTTTACGGCGAATATTATAATCGCGGCAGCGTCTTTGCCGGCCAGCGCGATTTTTCGCGCGTTGCATTTGGCGACGGCGCAAACGGTCTGGTTCCGCAAGGGTCGGCAGGTGTTCCTCAAGGCCGTTTCGTAGCATCGCCGACGCTGGCAATCGGTCAAGGTGCAAGCTGCGGCGGCACGGGTAATCCTCCGCGCAATGCAGGCTGTCTCTCCATCGCGGAAGGCACGAACTATCCGGGCGCGGGCGCATTCTTTGGCCGTCCCGGCATCAGCACGCCCTACAACGCTGCTACCGACAGCTACAACTTCGCGCCCGTCAACTATCTGATGGTCCCGCAAGAGCGTTGGATGCTTGGCGGCTATGGCGAATATGAAATCAGCAACAACGTCACTGCCTATGCTGAAGTCAGCTTCATCAACAACCGGGTGCAGAACGAGCTGGCGGCGACGCCGATCACCCAGAATGTCGATTTCCAGCTGGCTGCAATCCAGGGCCTGGTTTCGGCAAACGATTTCGCACAGTTGCAGACCATTGCCGCACGGCAGCAAGCTGCAATTGCGGCGGCCGCTACTCCGGGCTGCGCGGCGATTACGGCGACCAATCCGACCGGCGTGTGCGCGAACCCATTCGGTGCGTTCACCGCTGGCACCGGTCAGTTCGGCGCGCTTCAGCCTGGGTCGGTTCGCCTTCAGGTGAACACGCGTACCACTGCGATCAACGCACGTAACGTTGAAGACGATCGCAACGCTTATCGCGTATTGGGCGGTGTTCGTGGTAACATCACCGGGGATATCAATTACGACGCGTACTACATGTACTCGCGCACCCGGAACGCCTCGGTTCAGCTCGGTAACGTGTCGCGCAGCGCGTTCACGCGCCTGGCGGCGAACGGTACGTGTAACGTCTTCGGTGAGAACCAGCTGAGCGACAACTGCATCAACCAGATCTCGATCCTGGCGCAGAACGGCAACATTTCCGAACTGGAAGTTGCTCAGGCAAGCGTAAACGGCCCGCTGTTCACCCTGCCGACTTCGGACGTTCCGGTGCAGTTTGCAGCCGGTGTCGAATGGCGTCGCATGGGCAGCCGCTTCATTCCCGACACGGCGCTGTCGTCGGGTGACGTGGTTGGCTTCAATGCTGGTCAGCCGACCGAAGGTTCGTACACTGCGCGCGAAGTATTCGGCGAATTGAACGTCCCGGTGGTTCGCGACAACTTTATCCACAGCCTCGAACTTGACGGGTCGTTCCGCTATTCGGACTACTCGCTGGAAGCTGTTGGCGGGGTTTGGGCTTATGCTGGCGGTGTCCGTTTCGCACCGATTCAGGACATCACGTTCCGCGGTCAGTATCAGCGCGCAATCCGTGCACCCAACGTCGGCGAATTGTTCGGTGGCCAGTCGGTGGGCTTCCCGGCTGCGACCGATCCGTGCTCGGATCGGACGCCAGTCGCTGGCCGTACCGAACAGTTGCGCGCACTTTGCGTCGCAACCGGCGTACCGGCGGGTAGCGTGTTCCAGAACTTCATTCAGCCAAACGCGCAAATTCAGGGGGCCTTCGGTGGCAACCCGAATCTGACCGAAGAAACGGCTGACACCTGGACGGCGGGCGTGATCTTGCAGCCGCGGTTCATTCCCGGTCTGACGGCCCAGATCGATTATTACAACATCAAGATCGACGACGCGATCGCGGTTGCTGGCGGCGGCGTCGCCAACATTCTGAACCTTTGCTATCTGACGATCGCCAACGCGAACAGCGCACTTTGCGGCCTGATCTCGCGCGATTCGCAGGGGGTCATCTCCGGTCCGCCGTTCGTCGTGCAGGCGACCAATGCAAACCTTGCTGCGCTTGAAGCGGAAGGGATCGACTTCTCGGTCGACTACTCGCGGCCGCTCGGCTTCGGTCTGATCGGTGAAGACGCTCGACTGAGCTTCAACTTCCTCGGCACCTACACGCTGAAGAATAACTTCACGCCTCTGGTCGAACTGCCGGACGATGTTGTCGAATGCGCAGGTCTGTACGGTCTGACGTGTGGCCAGCCCACCCCGGAATGGAAGTGGACCAGCCGTCTGTCGTTGATCGACGGTCCGCTCACGACCAGTGTGCGGTGGCGTCATGTCGGCAAGACCGAAGCAGACAGCCCGACGTATTTCGTGCAGGAAATTGATGCCTATAACCTGTTCGACCTTACGTTCGGCTTTGCCGTCACCGACAATTTCAGCATGAACGTCGGTGTGAACAACATCTTCGACAAGCAGCCGCCGATCCTTGGTGCGGGTGCTGAACAGAGCAACACTTTCCCTGGCACGTTCGACGTGCTTGGCCGTGACTTCTTCGTATCGGCGCAGTTGCGTTTCTAAAGCGAAGAACCACAAACCTTTGGAACGGCGGGCCGAAAGGCCCGCCGTTTTTTTATGTTTTTACGTCGCGGTGACCGGCTGCACATGGATCAAAGTCGCCACATTGCATCCGGCGATGCATATGCATGCTCCGATCGGTTCTTTGCTGTTGGGTCGGCCGCACGGAATCGTCTTGGCGACCCAATAGTGACTTGGGCCGATCAGGCTCGGGCGACGTCGAATGCGACGCTTAGACGTTTCCCTGCGGAGAAATGGCGCGTTCCATGATATAGCGTGCTGGGAAAAAGCGCGCAGTAACCCTCGCTTGGCTGAATGACGGCGATCGGCGGAAGATCGATGCGGAGATCGGGCGGGGGTCTGCCCAATTCCAGTGCGCCGGTATTTACAGCGTCATCGGTCCGGTCAGGCACGATCAGATGCGCCGCCGAAGATAATATTCCCAGAGGATGGATGTGTTCGGTGTGCCGACCGGAGCCCGTCAGTCTGATCGACCAACTGCCAACGATCCGCCAGGGAGTGTCGCGGTGGCGCAATAAAGGATGTTGGAGATCGGCAGCAGGCAGTAATTGCTGGTGTCGAACGACCGCATCGGCGACGCTCTTGGCGAGGCGTTCGATGATGGGCTCGCATCGATCGAACAAGCCGCCACGCGTTTGCGTGCCGTTCCGTACTGACTGGCCGATGGGCCACCCCGCATAATCATGAAGTTGGTCGAGAAACGCGACGAGTTCGGAATGCTCAGCCCGATCGATCCCGAGAGGCTGGGTTCCGATCAGTCCGGGCTGACCGTGCAGCCAGTGATGCCTTTGGTCGCCCAATAGCCGCCAGGCGATGTCGCGTAGCGCCCAGGCGCCGATTGCGTCGGGCTGGTTGGTCGTCACACGCTCAAGCAATGCCTCCGCCTGTTTGGGCTTGCGCAGGCGCAACAGATGCCGCGCCTCATGAAGATGGCGCTCGTCTGTGTCGAGCGTGAGCGACCCGAATATCCGTTCCGCACGAATGTCGTCTCCGCCCTCACCGGCATATACCGCTTCGAGCAGGGAAAAATCGCGATTGTCTGGAAAGCGATTGCGTGCGGTCGCAGCAACATCGGCCGCTTCGACGAAGCGATCGACGCCAGCCAGCACCCGGCACCATGACCGCATGATTTCGGAATTTTCCGGCTGACGACGGGCGGCTTCGGCATAATGGTCGCAAAATGCCTGTCCGTCGCCCGACGACCAGCGCTGCTGAGCCAGCAATTCAAGCGCGGCGATCCATCCCGGTGCCTGATCCACCAGCGCTTGGGCGATCGTGCGAGCGCCCGCAGCGTCTCCCTCCATTTCCAATGCCTGGGAATGGCCGAGCCAAAGTTCGGCATCGCCCGGCGTTACAGACAGCGCTTGCTTGAAACGCGCTACGGAGTCGGCTTCGCCACGCTCGAGCGCGATCCTGGCCCGCCCATGCAGGGCACGAGGATGTTGCGGGGCGAGCCGAAGGCAATTGTCGTAGCTGAAGGCAGCCGCAGCACGGTCGTTGCACGTCCGTTCGATCCCAGCGCGTGCCGACCAGTATCGCGGATCGGATTTCGCCTGTCGTTCGCCGGCTTTGAGGATGGCGAGCGCATCGGACGGTCGATCAAGCGCGGCCAGAGTGATCGCTCGGTTGACGACAGCTTCGCCATATTCCGGCATTGCGCGAACCGCTGCTTCGAAATAGCCGAGCGCGGTATGATGTTCGCGACGTCGGGCATGATAGCTGCCTGCACTGTTGATGAGGGCGGCATCGCCGGGGTATTTCGCCACGGCATCGGCGAACAGGCGTGCAGCCTGTTCCACCTGTCCCGCGCGTTCCGCAGCGAGCGCGCTTTCGCGAAGGCTTGCAGCGGAAATGGTCACCGGTCGCGGAACCAGCCAGTGATCGCGAACCGGCCCATCGGCGCGAAGGGTGGCACATAACTGACATTATGAAGCTGGGGCACGCGCAACAGGTTGAGCGCATTGAACCGCGGTCGCCAGCCCTGAACAATGTCGCCATCATCGTCGAAGAAATTTAGATATCCCCCCCAGTCGGGTTTCCATTCGGGATCAGCGAAATTCAGGACATAGGCGACCTGCCACCCTTCCGCGACATGGCTGTCGTTATGGATCGACAGAAAGTCTCCGGGAGCGAAGCAGGTTGCTTGCGCGTCCGCCTTAAGGAGTTCGGCAATGCCGGTAATTTCGCGGACGAGATTCAGGAACGGTTCGGCATTTATATATTCGAGCAGAAGATCATGGGGTCCATCGGGTGACCAGCGTTCGAGATAGGCGTCGAGGAGCGGATATTGGTTGAAGCGCACGCCATAACCGCCCGCTGCGGCCGTGCGGTGGATGTCGGTGGCGATATCCCGGCGGTGGTCCGGGCTGCTCGTTCTCAAGGCATCTTGACGCATCATGACGGCGGGCTTGCCATCGACCTTGTAGGCAAACCCCCAAGGGGTTTCGCGTTGTAGAATCCCGCGGATCGTGGTTGCCGTCTCGGCGGTCAGTACCTCGCGCACCTGCACGCGGCCATCGCGTACGAAACGCGCAGCCAATTCGCTCCGTTCTAACGTCGGATTGATCTCGAAAAGTTTCTGGCTCATCCGTCGAACTCGATTCCCATCAACTGGCATGCTCTTTCGCGGCGGCGCGAAAAGTGCAATGGCTTCGGCACCGTGAAGCCGACCGACTTTGCCCTGAATGCTTCGCTTGATGCAAATGCGCTGGCCCGACGATATGCCGAACGGGGCCGCGTCAGAATCACGGATTTTTTACGCGAGGATGTCGCGGCAGCGCTGGCGCGCAAACTACGCGGCAGGACCGATTGGCACTGGGTGATGAACAGTGGCGACAAGGTTTTCGAATTGACCCGCGATTCGCGTGCGGCGTTGTCCGGCGATCAGGCCAGTGCACTCGATGATGCGACCTATGCGACGGCGCGGTCGGGATTCCAGTATCGCTTCGAAACGCTGCGCGTGCCCGATGACGATGCAGAGAGAACAGCCAGCGACGACGTTCTGGCTGCATTCGCGACCTGGCTATCGTCACCCGAGCCCATCGCGTTGCTGCGCCGGGTGACTGGCGCCCAGACCATCGACTTCGCGGACATGCAGGCGACCGCATACGGACCTGGCGACTTCCTGACTGGGCATGACGATGCGGTGGCAGGTAAGCAACGTCATGCGGCCTACGTGCTAGGACTTAACCCGACATGGCGGATCGAATGGGGTGGATTGCTTCTGTTTCATGGTGCCGACGCGAGTGTTCAGGGCCAGATGCCCGCGTTCAACACGCTTGATCTGTTTTCTGTGCCCCAGTTACACAGCGTATCCGAAGTGACGCGGGCTGCAGCCAACCGGCGATACTCTATCACAGGCTGGCTGCGGTCGCGCTAGCCCGCCTCAACCCACCGCAAACGCCAGCGCTCCATCGCCTTCGTCCACCTTCACCACTGCGCCGTCCTTGACCTCGCCGCGCAGGATCATGTCCGCCAGCGGATCTTGCAGATAGCGTTGCACCGCGCGTTTCAGCGGGCGGGCGCCATAGACTGGGTCGTAGCCGACGCGGCCGAGCCAGGCCTTGGCGGCTTCGGTCAGCTCGACGGTGATCTTGCGATCGGCGAGCAATCTGCCGAGGCGCGCGACCTGGATGTCCACGATCGGGGCCATGTGGTCGGCGGCGAGGCGGTGGAACAGGATGATCTCGTCGAGACGGTTCAGGAACTCCGGGCGGAAATGGCCGCGGACGATGTCCATGACCTGAGGCTCCACGCTTTCCACGCTCTCGCCGTCGCCCAAATTGGCGAGATACTGGCTGCCGAGGTTCGACGTCAGGATGACCAAGGTGTTCGAGAAATCGACCGTGCGGCCCTGTCCGTCGGTCAGGCGTCCGTCGTCGAGCATCTGGAGCAGCACGTTGAACACGTCGGGATGCGCCTTTTCGACCTCGTCGAACAGGATCACCTGATAGGGACGACGGCGGACGGCTTCGGTCAGCACGCCGCCTTCCTCGTAACCGACATAGCCCGGAGGCGCGCCGAGCAGCCGCGCGACCGAATGCTTCTCCATGAATTCGCTCATGTCGATACGGACCATCGCGGAGGCGTCGTCGAACAGGAATTCGGCGAGCGCCTTGGTCAGTTCGGTCTTGCCGACGCCGGTTGGCCCCAGGAACAGGAACGAGCCGAGCGGGCGGTTGGGGTCCTGTAGCCCGGCGCGGCTGCGGCGGACGGCGGTGGCGACGGCCTTGACGGCCTGAGCCTGGCCGATGACTCGCTTGCCGATCGCGGCCTCCATATTGAGCAGTTTTTCTCGCTCGCCCTCCAGCATCCGGTCGACCGGAATGCCGGTCCAGCGGCTGACGACACCGGCGATGTCGTCGGCGGTGACTTCCTGACGGAGCATGGCGCTTTGAGAGGCGCTGGCCGCTTCGAACAGTTGTTTTTCAAGCGTCGGGATGGTGCCGTAGGTCAGCTCAGACATTCTTGCGAGATCGCCGGCACGCTGAGCCTGCTCAAGTTCTTGGCGCGCGGCGTCCAGTTGTTTGCGCAGATTGGCTTCGGAATGGAGCTTGTCCTTTTCTGCGAGCCAGCGTGTCGTCAGTTCCGACAGCTCCTGCTCGAGGTTGACGAGCGTCTCCTGAAGCTGATCGAGTCGCCCTTTCGACGCCCAATCGCTTTCCTTCTTCAGCGCCTCGGCTTCGATCTTCATCTGGATGATGCGGCGGTCAAGCGCCTCGATTTCCTCGGGCTTCGATTCCACCTCCATACGGATGCGGCTGGCGGCTTCGTCCATCAGGTCGATCGCCTTGTCGGGCAGGAAGCGGTCGGTAATGTAGCGGTTGCTGAGCGTAGAGGCGGCGACAATCGCCCCATCGGTGATTCGAACATCGTGATGCGTTTCGTATTTCTCCTTCAGCCCGCGAAGGATGCTGATCGTGTCCTCGACCGTGGGTTCGCCGACGAACACCGGCTGGAATCGCCGCTGGAGCGCGGGGTCCTTTTCGACATATTTGCGGTATTCGTCGAGCGTGGTCGCGCCGATGCAATGGAGTTCGCCGCGGGCAAGCGCGGGTTTCAAAAGATTGCCCGCGTCCATCGCCCCTTCGGATTTGCCCGCACCGATCAGCGTGTGCATTTCGTCGATGAACAGGACGATCTGGCCTTCGGCGCCTTTCACCTCGTCAAGCACGCCTTTCAGCCGCTCCTCGAACTCGCCGCGATATTTCGCACCCGCGATGAGGCTCCCCATGTCGAGCGCCATCAGCGTGCGGTCCTTCAACGAATCGGGCACGTCGCCATTGGCGATGCGCAGCGCCAGCCCTTCGGCGATGGCGGTCTTGCCGACGCCGGGGTCGCCGATCAGGACGGGGTTGTTCTTGGTCCGGCGGGCGAGGATCTGCACCGTGCGGCGGATTTCCTCGTCGCGGCCGATCACGGGGTCGAGCTTGCCGTCGCGCGCGGCTTGCGTCAGGTCGCGGGCGAATTTCTTGAGCGCGTCGTAGCGGTCCTCCGCACCTGCGGTGTCGGCGGTGCGGCCCCCGCGCAAGCTGTTGATGGCGGCGTTCAGTCCGTCTGCCGTCACGCCTGCGGCGGCCAGCGCCTTGCCCGCAGCGGTGGTGGGGGAGAGAACCAGCGCGAGCAGCATGCGTTCGACGGTCACGAAGCTGTCGCCCGCCTTTTTCGCGACCTGTTCGGCGGTGTCGAGCACGCGCACCGCGTCATTGTCGAGGCCGGGCGTCGCTTGCGCCCCGCCGCCCGAGACGGCGGGAATCTTGGCCAGCGCGGCGTCGGTTTCGGTCAGCGCGCGGGCAGGGTCGCCGCCTGCGGTGCGGATCAGGCCCGACGCCATGCCTTCCTTGTCGTCGAGCAATGCCTTCAGCAGATGCTCGGGCGCGATGCGCTGGTGGCTTTCGCGAATGGCGATGGTTTGCGCGGCCTGGAGGAAGCCCTTGGCGCGATCGGTGAATTGTTCGAGGTTCATGGCTGATCCCTGTTCGACGTTCGCCGCAATGTGGTGTTGCCAATCTGCAACACAAGGGGGTTCTCAGATCCTTCCCCAGCGGGGAGGTGGCAGCCGCGCAATCGGCTGACGGAGGGGGTATTCCACGCACCGCAGCGTGTGTGGCGCCCCTCCACCATGCTGCGCCTGGTCCCCCTCCCCCGGTGGGGGAGGAATTTACTCTGCGGGTCGCTTGGCGGTCGGCATGTCCGGCGCGGTTTTCGCGAACGGGCTGTCGGCATACCAGCGCGGGGCCTGGTCCACGTCCGCCATCTCGCGTGCGATCGCGTAATTCACCCGCGCGAACTTGGCTGCGGCGTTCCAGTCGAAGGGCAGGTCCACCTGGTCGCTCGGCTGGTGATAATGCGTCTTCAGGAAATCGCGGAACTTGGCTTCGCCGCCATTGGCGAAACCGGTCATCAGGAACACCGACGGCACGCCCGCCTGGACGAAGCTGTAATGATCCGACCGCATGAACAGATTTTCCTCCGGCATCGGATCGGGCGACAGGGTGACGCCTTCGGTCGCGGCGGCGCTGGCGACGATCGGCCCCATCGTCGAATGCTCGGCTCCGAACGCAACGACATCGGTGAAATCATAGAGCAGCACCGGCATGTCGAGATTGACGACCGACACGACCTTCTGCCCCGCGATCACCGAGTTCTTGGCCAGCCATTGCGACCCCAGCAGGCCATGCTCCTCGCCAGTGACGGCCGCGATCAGGATCGTGCGGCGCGGGGCCTTGCCCGATTGCTGGAAGGCGCGGGCGACCTCGAGCATCGATGCGACGCCGCTGGCATTGTCCATTGCGCCATTGTGAATCTTGTCGTCGCCGTCCGCGTCGTCATCGACGCCAACATGGTCGAGATGCGCCATCAGAAGCACCGCTTCGCCTTTCAGCGCGGGGTCGCTGCCGGGGATCATGCCGATGACGTTGGGGCTGGTGAAATTGCGCGCCTGAACCGTGCCGTCGAACGCTATCCGCTGGTTGAGCGCGAACGGCTTGACTGCACGGTCGGCATCGACATCGGCGAGCACCGCTTTGAAATCGCGGGGCGATCCGGCGAACAAGGCGGCGGCGCCGTCATGGTTGAGGATGCCGAACGGCACCGTCTCGCCGGGGCTCGCTTCGGCCTTTTCGCCCAGCGCGATGCTGCCGCCCGACAATTGGTGGCGCACCGCAGCAAAGGGAATCTGCTGCGTCTGTTCGCTGTCGAACAGGTTGATGATGGCGACCGCGCCGCGATCGATCGCGACCTTGGACTTGCCCATCATCAGCGCCTGTGCGCGGTCCTCCGGGATGCCGTCGGGCAGGCCATAGAACATGACGACGGTTTTCCCGCGCGCGTCGATACCCGCATAATCGTCGCGCTTCGAGGTCGGGTCGATCACCCCGTGGCCGACGAACACGGCGTCGGTCTGCACCGGTTTCGCCGTCGCGGGCATACGAAGCACGGCATTGTCGCCCAGCGCCGCGCCGCCGGGCAGGGTGATGCGGGGCGGGTTGTCGCCCGCCGCCACGGTCTGGCTGAACGGCACCTGCTGATACCAGCCGCCATCCACCGCGGGTTCCAGTCCCAGCGCACGATACTGGGTCGCGACATAGCGCGCGGCGATGTCGTAGCCGGGCGTGCCGGTATCGCGCCCCTCCAACAGGTCGTCCGCAAGGAAGGTGACGTGTGCTTCCATCGCTGCGGGCGTGATGACGCTGCGCGCCGGATCGGCGGTCTGCGCGACGGCAAGCGGCGCGATGGAGAGAAGCAGGGCAGTCGCGAAGGTCAGGACGCGCATCAGGTCTGGGCTTTCCAATCGGTTGCGAGTTGCGCATGGTCTAACGCAACCGCGCGCTGTCGCAAGCGCATAACACACCCGGCACACACCGGGACAACCGGGGGATGGCGATGAACTGGCTGCGGCGGATCGGGATCGGATTGCTGCTGCTCGTCGTGATCGTCGCCATCGCGCTGGCGATATGGGAACCGCTGGCGTCGGAGCCGGGCGAGGCGCCCCCGGCGCGCGATTATGACGTGGTCATCGTCCGTGACACGTTCGGCGTCCCCTATATCTATGGAGCGACCGATGCCGATGTCGCGCATGGCATCGCCTATGCCCATGCCGAGGACGATTTCTCGACGCTTCAGGAAACCGTGGCGATGACGCGCGGGCGGCTGGGGGCGATGACCGGGGCGGACGGGGCCAAGACCGATTACGCGCTCCACCTGCTGCGCGCCCGCGACACGGTGGCGCGCGATTACGATGCGCAGCCCGCCGATGTGCGGGCGCTGCTCGACGGCTATGCGGCGGGGCTGAACCTTTATGCGGCGCGGCACCCGGAGGAAGTGAAGCTGTCGCGGTTGTTCCCGGTCAGCGGGCGCGACATCGCCACCGGGTTCGTGCTGCGTTCGCCCTTCTTCTTCGGGCTGGACAGCGTGCTGGGCGCGCTGACCGCGGGCGAGGCGCTGCCGCTGGAGGCAAGCGGGCCGCTGCCCGATGCGCCTAATGTGACGCCCGCGGGGCCGAGCGAGATCGAGAAGGGATCGAATGCCTTTGCGGTCGCGCCGTCGCGTTCGGCGGACGGCGCGACGCGGCTGGTCTCCAATTCGCACCAGCCGTGGCGCGGCGCGGTGGCGTGGTACGAACTGGTGGTGAAATCGGGCGAGGGCTGGCATTTCGCGGGCGCGACCTTTCCCGGCGTGCCCTATCCGCTTCTCGGGCATAACCGGACCCTGGGCTGGACCAACACGGTCAACCGCCCCGACCTGATCGATATCTACACGCTCGAACTCGACGAAAGCGGTAAGCGCTATCGGCTGGATGGTCAGTGGCGGACGCTGGAGAAACGCCGCGTCTGGCTGCGCGCGAAGGTCGGACCCTTCGTGCTGCCGGTGCCCCAGACTCAATACCGGTCGGTGCATGGCCCGGTCATCGTCAATGATTCCGGCGCGTTCGCGATCCGCTATGCGGGCATCGACCAGATGCGGATGGTCGAGCAATATTACCGGCTGAACAAGGCACGCGACTGGACCGAATGGGAAGCGGCGATGCGGATCCGCGGCGTGCCCGCGACCAATTTCATTTATGCCGACGACAGCGGGCGGATCGCCATGATCTATAACGCGATGTTCCCCGACCGTCGGCCGGGGTTCGATTATTCGAAGGTGCTGCCGGGCAACACGTCGCGCGCGATCTGGGCGCGCGAGGTGCCGTGGGAGCGCACGCCGATGGTGATGGCGCCCGCGTCCGGCTTCGTCATCAACGCCAACCACACGCCCTTCTGGGCCGCGGGGCCGGGGTCGGAGATGAACCCGGCGGATCATTCGCCGCTGCTGGGGATCGAGCGCAACGTCACCAATCGCGGTACGCGCTCGATCGAACTGATGGCGGCGGATTCGTCGATCAGCCGCGCCGAGCTGGAGGCGATCAAATACGATACCACTGTCAGTCGACAGAGTTGGGCGGCGGGCTGGTTCGGGCAATTGGCTTCGGTCGACGATCGTGGTGACGCGCAGGTCCGCGCGGCCAAGGCGCTGCTGGCGCGCTGGGACTGGAATTATGACGGGCGCGGACCCGCCGATGCGATCGCGGTGCTGCTGCTGCGCGAAGGCAATCGTTGCCATTACCAGAATCGCGAATGCGTGCCGCCGTTCGACGCGATGAAGCGTTCGGCGGCGCATCTGGCGACCCATTTCGGGCGGCTCGATCCGCCGCTCGGAGAAGTGCTGCGGTTGCGGCAGGGGGATGTGGACCTGCCGCTCGACGGCGGCCCGGACGTGCTGCGCGCGATGGCGCTATGGGACGTGCAGGACGACGGGCGGCTCGCGGTGCGACACGGCGACAGTTACCTGATGTTCGCCGAATGGGACCGGTCAGGGCGGGTATCTTCGCAATCGATCCAGCCCTTCGGTGCGGCCACCACGCGGCCTGATTCCCCGCATTATACGGATCAGGCGGCGCTGTTCGTGCGCAAGAAATTGAAGCCGGTGCATTTCTGGCCGAGCGATTTGCGTGTCCACGCGAAGCGGGCGTATCGGCCCTGAGCAAACGTCATCCCAGCTCTCGTTGGGATGACGGTTACTGGGGAAGCCAGCTTTTCTCGCGCAGGTTGAGGTGGGTCAGCTTGCGCCGCGCAAGTCGCGGCCCGAGGAAGCGATGGAAATACCAGTCCTTCGCCGCAAATGGCGTAAAGTGGTAAAGCAGCCGCTCGCCGAGCGTCCAGCGCACGCGGCGGCGGTCCGACCGGCGTGGCGAGGGGATGCACCAGAAATCATGGGGGTAGATCGCGCGACCGAGCTTGAGCAGCCGCTGCATCACCTCGTGATCCATCAGCACATAGGGCCAGTGCTTTTCCGAATAGCCGCCCGCACGGACCAGCGCCTGCGTGCGGAAGGTCTGGCCGAAGCCGCCGGTGTGCGTCTGGCGCGGCCATAACCGGCTGGCGATGCGCGATCGAATGAAGCGTTTGCGGCGTGCCGCAGGACCGTCGGGCGGAGCGGGGACATCGACCGCCATCACCGCCACCACCCCCGGTCCGCCCGCGTCGAACGCCGCTTCTGCGGTGCGCAGATAACCGGGCGGGTAGAAGGTGTCGGCATCGCCGAACGCGACCAGTTCGGTCGTGAGGTGCGGCATCGCCGCTTCCAGCGCATGGACCTTGCCGGGGCGGGGTTCGGACAGGTGGATCGCCTCGACATCCGGCATCGCCGCGGTCGCCTGGCGAGCCAGCGCGGCGGAGCCATCGGTCGAACCATTATCGACCAGCACCAGCCGGAACGGGCGCACGGTCTGCGCGGCGAGCGACGCGAGCGTCACGGGAAGATAGTCGGCCTCGTTGAAATAGGCGATGACGAAGGTCCAGCGCGGCGCGGTCACGCGGGCGCCCTTGGCGCTCGGGCAATCTCGATCAACTTGCGGCACGCGGCTTCGCTCGATCGCGGGCCGTGGGTGGCGGCGACATGCGCGCGCGCCGATCGGCCTTTTGCCGCCAGCGTGCCGGGCGCGCCGAGCAGTGTTGCGACCTCGCTTCGATAGTTTTGGTCGTTGACCAGGGTGCCGGTCGATGGCGGCACGACATCGGCGTCGATGCGGTCGTCGAATGCGATCACCGGCAGCCCGCACGCCATCGCTTCGGGGATCGCGCGTGGGAACCAGTCCTTGCGCCCGGCATGGAAGAACAGCCGCGCCTTGGCGAGCGTCGCGGGCAGATCGGTATGGGCGACATGGCCCAGCCACTCGACGCGCGGCCAGCGTCGGCGGAGGTCGAGGCGCATCGGGCCGTCGCCCGCCACCGCAACCCGGTGTCGCTGCGACAGCCGCCCGATCTCGTCGAAGGATTTATAGGGGATCAACCGGCTGACCGCGATCGCGTCCCAGCGTTTGCGCGCATCAGCGATCGGCGCGAAGCGGTCGGTGTCGATCGTCTTGGGCAACCGCGCCATCCGCTCCAGCGGCACCGGCTTTCGCCAGAAGCGCCATTCGGGCTGCATCAGCAGCATTTCCTGTCGCGAGGATTCGGTCAGCACCAGCCGCGCGTCGGTCAGGATCGGGTTCCATACCGTGCCGCCGATGATGACGGCATAAGCGCGGTCGCCCGGCGCCAATGCCCGCGCGTGCAGGTCCAGCCCCGCCGCGCCGTCGCTGCCGATCAGCACGAACAGGTCGGCGCTGTCTTTCCGCGCCGCCTCGACCAGAGCGTCGCTGATCTGCGCGCGCGGCGGCGCATCGGGGTTGCTCGCCGCGAACAGCCGGACCTTGAGCGTGCCCAGATCGGCAACCGCGATCCCGGTATCGAGCGACACATCGCGCACGCCCCACAACTCGACATCCACCCCCATCGCCTTTAACAGCGCTGGCATGCGGCGATCGCGATTGTCCCAGGCCAGCCATTCCGACAGGTCGGGCGTCGCGTAATGCGTTGGATAGGTCAGCACGAAAACGATGCGCATGGCGTCCGCTAACAGTCTCCGCACCTTGGGGCTAGAGTTCCAAATTCCCGGATCAACCGGTTCGTTTCGAGCGAAGTCGAGAAACGCTCGCGAGCGCCTGGCACGCGTTTCTCGACTTCGCTCGAAACGAACGGGTTCGGGTTTGCAGCGAACTGGAAGCGAGCGATGATCTGGTCCGATGACGGCCCCCGCATTTCGTGCGTCATGGTGACCGCCAACCGCGCCGCCATCGCGCGCCGCGCGGTCACCTGTTTCCTCGACCAGAGCTGGCCGAACCGCGAACTGGTGATCGTCGATGACGGCAGCGAGGATTACGCAGCCATCCTGTCGGCGATTCCGGCCGACCGACTAATCTATCATCGGATCGAAAAAAGCCCCGGCAACAATCTGGGAAAGCTGCGAAATCTGTCGCTCGATCTGGCGCGCGGCGACCTGGTCGCGCAGTGGGACGATGACGACTGGTATCATCCCGAGCGGCTGAAGAGTCAGGCCGGCGCACTGACCGGGGGCAAGCAGGCCTGCGTGCTGGCGGCGACGCTGATGCATCTCGACACGCCCGAATGGATGGAGCGGCCCTATGTCGGCAGCCTCAACCCCGGCGTGCCCGGCACGATCCTGCACCGCGCCGACGCGACTGCGCGATACCCCCAAGAACGCCGCGGCGAGGATACCGTGTTTCTCGACCATTGGCCGCGCGAACAACTGGCGGTGATCGACGCGCCGCACCTGTTCCTGCGTGCCTTTCACGGATCGAACACCTGGGAACGCGCGCATTTCGAGCGGCGGGTGCGCAACACGCTGCCGAGCGCGATCGAATATGGCTTGCGCAAGCTGACCGGCACGCTGTCGGGCCACAGCCGCTTTCGCCTGCCGCCGGATGCGCGTCGGGCGTTCGAGGCGTATCGTACGCAATCGCGCGCGCTGGGCCTGCTGCCGTGAACGCGCGGCTGGCGGCATTGCAGACGTGGAGCGAGACCCCGACCGGCAAATGGGCCGGGCGCGCGCTTCGCTGGCTGTTCTTTGCAGGGGTGGTCGGCTGGCTGGTGCTGAAGGTCACCGCGATCGGCTGGGGCGCCGTGCTCGCGTCGCTGCCGACCAGTCCGTGGTTCTACATCCTGTTCGTGGTGATGTTCGTCGCGCTGCCGGTCAGTGAGACGTTGATCTTTCGGTTGCTGCTCGACCGGCGGATCGGTATCCGCGACATCGGCGTGTTCATCCGCAAGCGCGTCTTCAATTCGGCGTTCGTCGGCTATTCGGGCGAGCTTTACCTGTTCGTCTGGGCGAAGCGCCGCCTGGGGCTGTCCGCGAAGCGCGCCGCCCACGGGGTAAAGGACAATGCCGTGCTGTCGGCGCTGGCGTCGGCGGCGGTGACCGCCGGATTGCTGGTCGCGTTCTGGATCAGCGGGCAGGCGGCTTTGATCGCCGGCTGGCTCGATTCGGGGGCGGGAAAGTTCGCCGCGACGATCCTCGCCATCGCGTTCCTGCTCCCGGTGTTGCTGCGGTTTCGCAAGCGCATCATTTCGGTCCCCGGCCGCATCGCCGCGACGGTGTGGGGCGTGCATATGGTGCGGATCACCGGGGTATTGGTGCTGCAAGCCGTGCAGTGGTGGGTGGTGTTGCCCAACCAGAGCTGGACGACCTGGCTCGTCTTCCTGACCGCGCAGATGGTGATCTCTCGCCTGCCGTTCATTCCGAACCGCGACCTTCTGTTCCTGTCGGCGGGGCTGGAGATGAGCAACGTGATCGACGGGCCGCGCGCGGCGATGGCCGGGGTGCTGCTGGCGGGCGGCGCGCTGACCCAGGGCGCGAACCTGCTGTTTTTCATCGCGACCTCGTTCGGGCGCAGCAAGCCCCCGGAACTGTCCGATGACGATGAGCCGATCGACACCGACGACGAAACGATTGAATCGGTTGCGAAAGGCCAAGGTGTCGTATAGCCATAGGGCACTTCATTCAGGGGAGAGTCGTTACATGTTCGTCCGGATCGCGCTCGCGCTTGCCACATCGACTGCGCTGGCCAGCGGCGCGCTGACGCCCGCTTATGCCCAGAGCCAGCAGGCCGCGCCCCAGGCGCAGGCCGCGCCGCTCGCCGATCTCGTCGCCGCGATCGACATTCCGTATGAGGAATTCACGCTGGCCAACGGTCTGCGCGTCATCGTCCATACCGATCGCAAGGCACCCATCGTCGGCACCTCGATCTGGTACGATGTCGGGTCGAAGCACGAGCCCAAGGGCAAGACGGGCTTCGCGCATCTGTTCGAACATCTGATGTTCAACGGGTCGGAAAACGCGCCGGGAGATTTCTTCGAACCGCTGCGTTCGATCGGTGCGACCGACCTGAACGGCACCACCAATTTCGACCGCACCAATTATTTCCAGACGGTGCCGAAACCCGCGCTCGACCGGCTGCTGTTCCTCGAATCCGATCGCATGGGCTATCTGCTCGGCGCGATCACACAGGAGGTGCTCGACGAGCAGCGCGGCGTCGTGCAGAACGAAAAACGCCAGAACGACAACCGCCCTTACGGTCTGCTTAATTACAGCCTGCTTGAGGGGCTGTTCGGCCAGGGGCATCCCTATTCGCATTCGCCGATCGGCTCGATGGACGATCTTCAGGCCGCGAGCCTCGAGGATGTGAAGACTTGGTTCCGCTCCTATTACGGACCCAACAACGCGGTGCTGGTGCTGGCCGGCGATATCGACGCGCGCGAAGCGCGGCCTTTGGTCGAGAAATATTTCGGCAAGATTCCCAAGGGACCCGAAACCGTCACCCCGCCGATCAACATCCCGACGCTGTCCGCGCCCAAGACCGATGTTCTGAAGGATCAGGTCGCGGCCACGCTCGTCTATCGCGCCTGGACCACGCCGGGGCTGAACGACCCCGCATCGCAGCCGCTGGAGGTGGCCGCAGGCGTGCTCGGCGGCCTCGCCAGCTCGCGGCTCGACCGCATTCTGGTGCGCCAGGAAAAGCTCGCGGTGCAGGTCAGCACCAATCTCCAGAGCCTCGCCAATGGCGGCATTTTCGGCATTCAGGCAATCGTCCCGCCGGGCGGCGACGTCGCCAAGGTCAATGCGAGGATCGACCAGATCCTCGCCGATTTCATCGCCAAGGGACCGACCGCGGACGAAGTCGCGCGCTATACCACCAACACGGTCGCGGGTCGCCTGTCGGGTCTCGAAGCCGTGGGCGGTTTCGGCGGCAAGGCGGTGACGCTGGCGTCGGGCGCGCTCTATTCGGACAATCCGGCCTTTTACAAGACGCAGCTCGAGCGGCTGGCCAAGGTCACGCCCGCGCAGGTTCAGGCCGCGACCAAGAAATGGCTGACGCGCCCCGCCTATACCGCGATCGTCGAGCCCGGCCAGCGCGAAGCCTATCAGGAAGCGCAGGGGACCATCACAACGGGCGGCGGTGCGGCACCGGCGACCACGCCCGGCGCGACCAAGCCCACGCCTGCGAACGCGACCGGCCCGGTTCAGGGAACGCGCGGCGGCCTGCCCGACGTGGGCGAAGTCCGCGACATCGATTTCCCCGAAGTCACGCGCTCGAAACTCGCGAACGGCGTCGAGCTGATCTACGCCCAGCGCGACGCGGTGCCGATCACGCAGATCGTCGTTAGCTTCGACGCAGGGCAGGTCGCCGATCCGGCGGACAAACTGGGCACGCAGAGCCTGATGCTTCAGGTGATGGACGAGGGCACCCGCACGCTCGACGCCAATGCGCTGGCGGAAGCGCGCGAGCGGCTGGGCGCGCGGATCGGTGGCGGGTCGAGTGCCGACCGCACCTTCCTGTCGCTCTACACCCCCAGCGCCAATCTTGCGCCATCGACGGCGCTGCTGGCGGACGTGACGCGCAATCCGGCCTTTGCGGCGGGTGAAGTCGATCGGGTTCGCGTTCAGTTACTGACGACCATCCAGCAGGAGTTGCAGGATCCCAACGGCCTTGCCAGCCGCGCGGTCCCACGGGTGCTCTACCCCGCCAATTCGCCCTATGCGAAGCTGGCGGCGCAGGCGGGCGATCCCGCCGTGGTCGCCAAATTGACGCGCGACGACCTTGTCGCGTTTCATCAGGCATGGATTCGTCCCGAAAAGGCGAAAATCTTTGTTGTCTCCGATCGTCCGCTGGCCGAAGTACGCGCGGCGTTGAATGCGAGTTTTGGCGACTGGCAGGCGACCGGCACAGCAGGAACCAAGCAATTCGGCCCCCTCACTCAGGCGTCGCAGCCCAAGGTCGTTCTGATCGACCGGCCAAACTCGCCGCAGTCGGTGATCGTCGGCGCTCAAATGACCGGCCTTGAACCGAAGGGTGAATTGCTGGCCGAACTGACCGCGAACGAAGTGCTTGGCTCGGGCTTCCTCAGCCGCATCAACATGGACCTTCGCGAAGCCAAGGGCTGGTCCTATGGCGCGCGAGGCGGGTTCACCCGCCTTGAAAACGCCGTATCCTACGTCATCTCCGCGCCGGTTCAGGCGGACAAAACCGGCGAAGCGATCGCATCGACTCAGCAGCAGGTCGATCAGTTCCTGTCGACCAACGGCGTGACCCAGGTCGAGTTCGACCGCACCGTCACCGGCAACATCCGCGGCCTCGCAGGCAATTTCGAAACCGCCGGCAATGTCCTGAGCGCGATGCAGGCCAACGACCTTTATGGCCGTCCCGACGATTATCAGGACACGATCGCACAAAAATATCGCGCACTGAACGCAGGCCAGCTTGACGCTGCGGCACGCGGGGCGCTCAACCCCAAAAACTTCGTCTGGGTGGTCGTGGGCGATGCCAAGACGGTCCGTCCGCAACTTGACAGTCTTGGCCTGCCGGTCGAGGTCATGTCGCTGACGCCCGCAGCATCGGCCCCTGCCGCTGCCGCTGCTGGCGCTGAATAAGCGTAACCTTTCAGGAGAGCATGAACATGGCCAATGTGGATGGAAGCTGGGAAACGGTCACCAAGTCGCCGATGGGCGACCAGACGGCGACGCTGACCGTCAACAGCTCGGGCGACAGCTTCACCGGCACCCAGTCGGGTGCGATGGGTACGACCGAAATCAAGAACGGCAAGGTCGATGGCGACAAGCTGAGTTGGCAGATCGACATGACCATCCCGATGCCGATGACGCTGACCTGCGAAGCGACCGTTGACGGCGACAGCATCAACGGCACCGTGACCGCAGGCGCATTCGGCAGCTTCCCGATGTCGGGCACGCGCAAGGGCTAAACCCATCAAAGCGACAAAGAAACAGGCCGCGTCCGGTAAATGCCGGGCGCGGCCTTTTTCGTTGTATCCTCAACCGCCGATTTGACCGCATCGCCTGATCTCGGTTAGCACCGGCGTAACGAAGTAACATGCGTGTGAGGGGCAAGGATGGCGAACGGCGAAGCGGCGGGGGTGCAGACCGCGCAAAAGGGCGTGCTCGGATGGATCGAGCGGACGGGCAACAAGCTGCCCGACCCGGTCTTCATCTTTTTCTACCTGATCGCCGGACTGATCGCGATTTCCGCCATTGCAGCGATGCTCGGCACGTCGGCGATCCATCCTACCCAGGTGGATGAAGCGACCGGCGCGCCCGTCATCATCGCGGCGCAAAGCTTGTTGTCACCCGACAATATTCGTCGCCTTTGGGTCGAGATGCCCGCGACCTTCACCCATTTCCATCCGCTCGGCTATGTGCTGGTCGTCATGCTGGGCGCGGGCGTCGCCGAACGATCGGGCCTGTTCGGCACCGCGATGCGCGCGGGCGTTCGCAATGCCCCCAAATATCTGCTGACGCCTGCGGTCGCGCTGACCGCGATGATCGGCAATCTGGCCGCCGACGCCGCCTATGTCGTGCTGATCCCGCTGGCGGGCGTGATCTTCGCGGCGGCCGGGCGTCACCCGATCGCCGGGATCGCCGCCGCCTTTGCGGGCGTGTCGGGCGGATTTTCGGCGAACCTTCTCCCCGGTCAGCTCGACGCCTTGCTGTTCGGTATCACGCAAGAGGCCGCGCAGGCGCTCGACCCCGCCTGGCAGATGAACATCGCCGGCAACTGGTTCTTCATCGTCGGCATGACGTTCGTTTTCCTGCCCGTGATCTGGTTCGTCACTGACCGCATCATCGAGCCGCGACTGGGCCGCTACACGCCGTCGGGCAAGGCGGCGCTGGCCGCAGGCGGCACGCCGGTCGAGGGTAGCGACGCCGAAGGCGATCTCGATGCTCCGTTGAGCGAGGGGCAGAAAAGCGGAATGCGCTGGGCTGGCCTTGCCGTGCTGGGCGTCGTCGCGCTCTGGCTGTTCTTCACCTTCGGCCCCGGCACGCCGCTGATCGACGAAGAAGCGGCAGTGCCCGAAGCGCGGCTGACCCCGTTCTACCAGTCGCTGGTCGCCGGTTTCTTCATCCTGTTTCTCGCCGCAGGCTGGGCCTATGGCCGCAAGGCAGGGACGATCAAGGACCACCGCGATCTGGTGAAGATGATGAGCGAGTCGATGGGCGATCTGGCCTATTACCTCGTGCTCGCCTTTGCCGCCGCGCATTTCGTCGCCATGTTCAACTGGTCGAATCTGGGCCTCATCACCGCCGTTCACGGCGCCGACGGGTTGCGGACGCTGGCATTGCCGGCGCCGGTTCTCCTCGCAGTGATCGTGCTGTTTTCGGCGTTCCTGAACCTGCTGGTCGGATCGGCGAGCGCCAAATGGGCGCTGATGGCGCCGGTGCTCGTTCCCATGCTGATGCTGCTCGGCATCAGCGCGGAAACCACCACCGCCGCCTATCGCGTCGGCGACAGCGCAACCAACATCATCACCCCGCTGATGGTCTATTTCCCCCTGATCCTGATCTTCTGTCAGCGCTGGAACAAGGATTTCGGGCTGGGCAGCCTGGCGGCGATGATGCTGCCCTATTCGATGTGGCTGCTCGGCGCGGGCGTTGCGATCATGATGATCTGGGTCGGACTCGATCTGCCGCTGGGGCCGAACGCACCCGTATTCGCGCCGATCCCCGGCGCCGTGCCGGTCGGACCGGCGTCGTAAGGGAACCAAGCGCCGTTCAAAGCGTCCACGCTTTCGAACCACGATCCGCTTCACCGGCGGGACATGAGAGGATGCGGATATGGCGAGAAAGCCCAGCGATCAGGCGAGTGATGCGGCGAAGCAATCGGGCGAAGCGATGAGCGATACGATGCGCTCCGCCGCCGACCGGATGCAGGCGACCGGATCGGCGATGGCCGAAAGCTCGTCGCAACTCGGCACCAAGATGCTCGACCAGGCGGAGGCGAACACGCAGGAAGCGTTCAAGGCGATGCGCGCCGCCGCGCAAGCCAATGATGTGACCGAAGTGATGCGTATCCAGGCCGAATATCTGCGCGAACAGGGCAGCCGGTCGGTCGCCCAGGCACGCGAGATCGGCGAGTTGATCGCCAGTTTCGGCCGCAACGCGATTGGGTCGATGACCAAGCGCGATTGAGGGCGCGGTTGGGGTTTGACGTCTCCAATCGGCCTTTCAGTATCGTCATTCCCGCGAAGGCGGGAATCCATAACCTCTGTCCGCGGATATGGATTCCCACCCTCGCGGGAATGACGGATCGTGCGATTGCGTTCCGGTCGCCATCCGACTGGCCCCGAACTATCCTGATCTGACGTTTACCCCCCGACCGGTTTCGCGCATGACATCGCCATGCGACGGGCAATCATCGTTATCGCCGTGATCCTGCTGCTCATCGGCCTCGGCTGGTGGGTGACGAGCGACCGTAACCCGGCGCCGCAAGGTCCGTTGGTGCTGGCGGCCGCAAGCATGCAGGGTGCGCTCGACGAAGCCGCTGCCGCCTGGACGGCACAGGGCAACCCTCCACCCGTCCTTTCCTATGCCGCGTCGTCGGCGATCGCGCGTCAGGCGATGGCCGGGGCACGTGCCGACCTGTTGATTACCGCCGATCAGGCGTGGATGGATCGCGCGGTCGAGGCGGAGGCGGTCGTCGCGGGAAGCCGCGCCGATCTGGTCGCCAACCGGATCGTGCTGATCGCACCGCGCGGCAGCGATCTGGAACTGGACCTTGATCCCGCTGCGCCCATCGTGGCGGCGCTGGGCGGCGGAAGGCTGGCGATGGCCGATCCCGATGCGGTGCCTGCCGGGCGCTATGGTCGTGCGGCGTTGACCGAATTGGGGCTGTGGCCGACGATGGAGCCGCGGATCGCGCGCGCCGAAAATGTCCGCGCGGCGCTTGCGCTGGTCGAGCGCGGAGCCGCACCGCTCGGCATCGTCTATGCGACCGATGCCGCGCAGTCGGATGCGGTGCGCGTCGTCGCCACGTTCGACGCATCGCTGCATCCGCCGATCCGATATCCGATCGCCCGACTGGCGCGAGGCGAACGCGACGGCGCGGCCTTTCGCGATTTCCTGCTTGGGCGTCAGGCGCAGGCGGTCTTCGCGCACCACGGCTTCGCGCAGCCATGATCTCGTCCGCCGAATGGGTGGTGATCGCGCTGTCGCTGCGGGTGGGGCTGGTCGCGGTCGTCGCGACGTTGCCCATCGCCTATGCGCTGGCGTGGCTGCTCGCGCGGCGGGATTTTGCGGGAAAGCTGTTGCTGGACGGCGCAATCCATTTGCCGCTGGTGTTGCCGCCGGTCGTCACCGGATGGCTGTTGCTGCTGGCGTTTGCACCCAACGGTCCGATGGGTGCGGCGATCGAAGGGCTGACCGGCGGCACCGTTCTGTTTCGATGGACCGGCGCGGCGATCGCCGCCGGGGTTATGGCGCTTCCGCTGATGGTGCGCGCGATACGGCTGGGGATCGAGGGTGTCGATGTCCGCATGGAGGGTGTGGCGCGCACGCTGGGCGCGGGACGCTGGCGCAGCTTCGTGCGGGTGACGTTGCCGCTCAGCCTTCCCGGCATCGTTGCTGGCGTGGTGCTGGGATTCGCGCGCGCGCTGGGCGAATTCGGCGCGACGATCACCTTCGTGTCGAACGTGCCGGGTGAGACGCGGACGCTGCCGATCGCGATCTATTCCCTGCTCCAGACGCCGGGCGGGGAGGGGGCGGTGCTGCGGCTGGCGGCGATTTCGGTGGTGCTGTCGCTGGGCGCGTTGGTCGCAAGCGAATGGATCGCGCGACGTGCACGGGTGGCGATGCCGCTTTAGCGTCCTGACCCCAAGAACGCGCGCGCCCATGCAACAATCGGGTGCGGTCACGGGTTGGACCGGGTGAACCAGCAAACAGGGAGCTTTGTATGACGACCTTCACGCTTCGCGCCATCGCCATGACGGGCGCGGCGCTTCTCGTCACGGCATGCGGCAGCGACACGACGCCGCCACCCGCCAACGACGTCGCGACCCAGACCAGCATGGGCACCACGCCCGGCGACGCCACCATGATGGCGCCTGCCGCCCCGGCCGATGCGGTCGCGTTCGGTTTGACCGAGCGCCAGCTGCTCGACGCCGATTTCAAGGACTGGAACGGCAGCGATCTGGGCGATGTCGAAGCGCTGGAGCGCGACGCCGGCGGTGCGGTCACGCACCTGATCGTCGAGATCGAGGATACCGATCCCGATCGCTATGTCCGTGTGCCGGTGGACGGTCTGGAACGCGTCGCCGATGGCGACGACTGGGACGTTCGCGGCCAATATACCCGCGACCAGTTGATGGCGCTGCCGGAAATTCCGGCGCAACCGGGCTGGTGACGCCGACCGGCTGACGCTGGGCGTGGGGAAGACGCGACGGTAAGCGCTGTTCGCTTCGGATCTTTGGCATGGCGACCCCGTCGGCATTGCCACGCGGGGTCGCACACCCTAGCGCGACACGCGTGTCGTCCGACCGCCTCTTCACCGGCATTGGCCTGCGTCTGGTCGCAATTCTGTGCCTTGCATCGATGGCCGCGCTGATCAAGCTGGCCGAGGCGGGCGGCGCGACGCTGGCCGAAATCATGTTCTTTCGCCAGCTCGCCGCGATCCCCGTGGTCGTCGCGTTCGTGGCGGCGGGCGACGGGCTGGCGACGCTCCGCACCACACGGTTCAAAAGCCACGCTATTCGCACCGGCGTCGGGCTGATCGGTATGGTCGCCAATTTTGGGGCGATCCTGCTGCTCCCGCTGGCAGAAGCGCAGACGATCGCTTTCACCGCACCGATCTTCGCGACGATCCTCGGCGCGCTGTGGCTGAAGGAAAAGACCGGCTGGCACCGCTGGGGCGCGGTGATCGCGGGGTTCGTCGGAGTGATGATCGTCGCGCAACCGGGCAGCGGGCATTTCCCGCTGGCAGGCGCGCTCGTCGGACTGTTTGCGGCGTTCATGGTCGCGTCGGTGTCGATCCTGCTGCGCCAGCTGACGCGCAGCGAAAGCGCGGGCACGACGGTCTTTTATTTCTCGCTGCTGTCGGTGCCGCTGATCGCGCCTTTCTATGTTGCCGATGCGCAGGCGCATGGCGGATGGGTCTGGGTGCTGCTGATCGCCATCGGCGTGATCGGCGGCATGGGGCAGATCGCGCTGACCGCCGCGTTGCGCTTTGCACCCGTATCGACCGTGGTGCCGATGGATTATTCGGGTCTCGTCTGGGCGACGCTGTACGGCTGGCTGTTGTTCGGCGTGCTGCCGGGCCAGTGGACATGGGTCGGCGCGCCGATCATCGTCGCCAGCGGGCTCTACATCGTTTGGCGCGAGCATCGGTTGCGGAAGGCATCGGTCGCGATCGATGCGTAAAAGTCCCCGTTCGTTTCGAGCAAAGTCGGGAAAAATGGCCGGGTGCGTGGGTCGCGTTTCTCGACTTCGCTCGAAACAAACGGAAAGGGAGAGCGCTTGCACAATTTTCCCGCGCTTGCGACCAAGCACCCATGATGATCCGCACCCTGCCGCTCGCCGCGCTCGTCTTCGCGCTTCCCGCAACCGCACAGACCGCTGCCGATGCGCAGTTCCGCGCCATCGCCGATGCCGAATGGGCGTGGCGCCAGTCCGAAGGGATCGCCGGTCGCGCGCCCGGCACCGTCCGCGACAGCATCCCCGACGTGTCCGCCGCCGCTCAGGCGCGGCGCCTCGCCCGATGGGAAGCGACGCTCAAGCAACTGGACGGCGTCGATGTAACATCGCTCTCGACCGAGGATGCGGTCAATTACGGCGTCTATCGCCAGCAGATCGAGGCGCTGATCGACGACCAGCGCGCACTCGAATGGCAAAAGCCGCTGAACAGCGACAGCGCCTTCTGGTCGAACCTGCAATTCGCGGCGCGCGGCGGGTTCGCCGGCGGCGAGAAAGATTACCGCGCCTATCTGTCGATGCTGGAGGACATTCCCAGGCATTTCGACCAGCAGATCGCCAACATGAATCGGGGGCTGGCGCGCGGCTTCACCCCGCCCAAGATCGTCATGCAGGGTCGCGACAAGGCAGTGGAGACGATCGCCAATACCACCGATCCGACCCAGACGGTCTATTGGCAGCCCTTCGCCTCGCTCCCCGCGTCGATGCCGGAGGCGACCCGCAAGCAGCTTCAGGATCAGGCGCGCGCACGGATCACGCAGAGCGTCATCCCGGCGCACCAGAAGCTGCTAACCTATCTGCGCGGCACCTATTTCCCGAAGATGCGGGATGGACTGGCCGCGACCGGATATGAGAACGGCGCGGAATATTACGCGTCGCGTATCCGCGTGTTCACCACCACCGACATGACCGCCGACCAGATCCACCAGCTCGGCCTGAGCGAAGTCGCCCGCATCCGCGCGCGCATGGAAACGGTAAAGGCGCAGACGGGGTTCAAGGGCGACCTTGCCTCCTTCCTCACCTTCCTCAAAACCGATCCGCAATTCTACGCGACCACGCCCGAGCAGCTGCTCAAGGAAGCCGCCTGGCATTCGCAGAAATTCGACAATGTCGCAGGCCGCTGGTTCGGGCGGATGCCGCGCTCGCGCGTGTCGATCAAACCGGTGCCCGACGACATCGCGCCCTTCTACACAGCCGGGCGCGGAGGGGCGGGCGGCTATCTGGTCAACACCTATGACCTGCCCTCGCGCCCGCTCTATTCTCTGCCCGCGCTGACGCTGCACGAGGCCGACCCGGGGCATCACTGGCAGGCGACATTGTCGGCGGAAAACGACACGCTGCCCGAATGGCGGCGCTATACCTATATCTCCGCGTTCGGCGAAGGCTGGGGTCTTTATGCCGAGGCGCTGGGCGAGGAAATGGGGATGTACACCACCCCCTATGAACTGTTCGGAATGCTGAGCTACCAGATGTGGCGCGCCGCCCGGCTGGTGGTGGACACCGGCATCCATACCAAAGGCTGGAGCCGCGACCGCGCACTGGCGTTCATGCGCGACAATACTGCGCTGTCGGACCATGAAGTCACCACCGAGATCGACCGCTATATCGGCTGGCCCGGACAGGCGCTCAGCTACTATATCGGCCAGATCGCGATCCAGCGCGAACGCGCACGCGCGGAGGCGGCCCTGGGGGCAAAATTCGACATCCGCGCTTTCCACGACACGGTGCTGTCGCTGGGCTCGGTGCCGCTCCCCGTGTTCACGCAGCGCGTCGACCGGTTCATCGCCGATGGCGGAACCGGCCCGTGGGCGGACGCCGAATAGCGCGCAAACCAGTGGTGGTGGAACGCGCGACGACGGCCTACATTCGCCAGCGACATGGCAAAGAAACCAAAACCCGCCGGGCTTCCAACCCGCCAGCAGGTGCTCGACTTCATCGCAAACAGCGACACGCCCGCAGGAAAGCGGGAAATCGCGCGTGCGTTCGGGCTGAGCGCGCAGGACAAGATTGCGTTGAAAGCGCTGCTCAAGGACATGGCCGACGAAGGGCTGATCGACAGCGCCCCCGGTCGCGCGTTCCACAAGATGGGCGGGCTGCCCAAAGTGACCGTGCTGCGCGTCGTCGACGCCGACGACAGCGGCACGATCTGGGCAGTCCCCGAACGCTGGGAAGCGGAAGGCGTGCCGGAACCTCGGCTGCGGGTGCGCGAACGGTCGAAGAAATCGGCGCTGGGCGTCGGCGACCGCATCCTCGCGCGGACCGAAGAAGCCGGAAACGGCTGGATCGCGCACCCGATGAAGAAGCTGGCGCGCGGCGAGGAACTGATGCTGGGCGTGCTGCACGAGGAAGGCGGGAAATTCTGGCTTCAGGGGATCGAGAAGAAGGAGCGGCGGGATTTTCCCGTTTCCGACACCGGCGGCGCGTCGGTCGGCGACCTGGTGCTGGCGGAAAAGGCGGGCCGCCCGCCGCGCATGACCGCGCGGGTGACGCAGCGGCTGGGCGATCCGTTCGAGGCGCGCAGCTTCTCGCTGATCGCCATCCACAAGCATTCGATTCCCAACGTGTTTTCGGATGAGTTGATCGAGGAGGCGGGAAGGGTCGCGGAACAGCCGCTGGGGGAACGCGAAGACCTTCGCCACCTCCCCATCGTCGCGATCGATCCGGCGGACGCGCGCGATCATGACGATGCGGTGTGGGCGGCGCCCGACGACGATCCGTCCAACCCCGGCGGTTGGCGCGCGATCGTCGCGATTGCGGACGTGTCCTTTTATGTCCGCCCCGGTTCGCTGCTCGACAAGGAAGCGCGCAGGCGCGGCAATTCGGTCTATTTCCCCGACCGCGTCGTGCCGATGCTGCCTGAAATCCTGTCGGCGGACGTGTGTTCGTTGAAACAGGGCGAAGATCGCGCGGCGATGGCGTGCCATTTCCGGGTGTCGAGAGACGGCAAGCTCAGCGACTGGCGATTCACCCGCGCGGTGATCCGGGTAGCGGCGAACATCGCCTATGAAGATGCGCAGGCAGCGATCGATGCGATCAAGCCCCTCCCCTTCAGGGGAGGGGTTGGGGGTGGGGCCTCTCCAATAGAGGCTGCGCCTGCGGATATGCCCCACCCCAACCCCTCCCCTGAAGGGGAGGGGCTAGGCGATCTGGTCGAAACCGCGCTCGTCCCCCTTTGGCAATGCTGGGCGGCGCTGTTGAAAGCGCGCGACGCCCGCGAACCGCTCGATCTCGACCTACCCGAACGGCGGATCGTGCTGGACGAAAAGGGCCGCATCCTGTCGGTCGCGCCGCGCGAACGATTGGACGCGCACCGGCTGATCGAGGATTACATGATCGCCGCGAACGTCTGCGCGGCAAAGGCGCTGGAGGCGAAGAAGGCGCCGGTCATGTACCGCATCCACGAACCGCCCAGCCGCGAGAAGCTGGTGGCGCTGAAGGATTATCTGGAGACGTTCGACGTGCCCTTCGCGCTGGGGCAGGTGGTGCGTCCCGCGACCTTCAACCATGTGCTCAAGCGAATCGGCGACAGCGATTTCCGCCCGCAGGTGATGGAACAGGTGCTCCGCACCCAGACCCAGGCCTATTACGGCCCCGCCAATCACGGACATTTCGGCCTTGCGCTGGGCAGCTATGCGCATTTCACCTCGCCCATTCGCCGCTATGCCGACCTGATCGTCCACCGCTCGCTGGTCAGCGCGAATCGCCTCGGCGACGGCGGGCTGTCGGCGGACGACGCGGGGAACATGGAGCGGGTCGGGGAAGTGATCTCCACCCTCGAACGCCGGGCGATGGAGGCCGAGCGCGAAACCGTCGATCGCTATGTCGCGGCCTATCTGTCCGAGCATGTCGGGCAGGTGATGGAGGCGCGGATCACCGGCGTCGCCAATTTCGGCTTCTTCGCGACGGTGGACGGCGTGGGGGGCGACGGACTGGTGCCCGCGCGCGATCTGGGCACAGAATATTTCCGCTATGACGAAAAATCGCAGGCGCTGGTCGGCGACGACAGCGGCGACCGCTTCGTCAGCGGCCAGCATCTGCAACTGCGGCTGGTCGAGGCGAATCCGGTGTCCGGCGCGCTGCGGTTCGAACTGCCTGACGGCAAGGGATCGGCGGGCGGCGCGCGGGAGGATCGACGGCGCGGCGGCCCCAAGCGCGTCATCAAGCATCGCGGGCGGCCCGCGAACATCAAGCATCAGGGCAAGCGACGGAAATGAAACCCGCCAATATTCCCGAGGCGATCACCGCAGCGGCATCGACCGCGAAATACCGGGTGCAGGCGCATTTCATGGCGCACCACGCGATCACCCCGAACGACGCGATCGAATATCTCCCGCCCGGCCCGCGCGAACGCAAGGAGTTCGACCGCCTGCGGCGCGCGGAAATCATTCGCCAGTCCATGCCCGCTTATTACTGGCTCGACATGACGCGGCTGGATGCCGAGGAACGGCGGCAGGAGCGGCGCAAGGGGCCGATCGCGATCGTCGCGGCGATCGTCCTCGCGGCGTTCGTGCTGACCTTTTACGAGGGGTGAGGGGGAGCATCGTCATTGCGAGCGTAGCGCCGCAATCCAGTTCGGCGCTGGATTGCGGCGCTACGCTCGCAATGACGGTTCAGGTCAGCGCACTAACGCCAGCACAATCCCGGCAACCGTTCCGGCCCCCAAAAGGCGAAACACGCTCCATTTGAACCGCAACGCCAGCACCAGCGCCGCGACCGCGAGGACGAGCGCGACGGGGTCGATGCTTGCGCCATCGGGCCAGGACATCGACACCGGCCCCGCCTCGACCCGCGCGACGCGCGCGAACAAGACGTGGAGCGCGAACCACAGGGTCAGATTGGCAATCACCCCGACCACTGCCGCCGTCACCGCGGCCAGCGCGCCCTGCAGGCGGCGGGCATGCTCCAGCCGCTCGATCCACGGCGCGAGCGCGAAGATCCACAGGAAACAGGGCGCAAAGGTGACCCAGGTGGTCAGCGCGGCGCCGATGATCCCCGCCACCATCGGATCGAACGGCGCGGGATCGCGATAGGCGCCGAGAAAGCCCACGAATTGCGTAACGAGGATCAGCGGGCCGGGGGTTGATTCGGCGAGGCCGAGGCCGTCCGCCATCTCGCCCGCGTTCAGCCAGCCATAGGTCTGCACCGCTTCCTGCGCCATGTATGCCAGCACCGCATAGGCGCCGCCAAAGGTGACGACGGCAAGGGTCGAGAAGAATCTGGCGATGTCCATCAGCACATGATCGGGGCCGAACAGCGCGAGCACCGCTATCACCGGCGCGGCCCAGATCGCGCCCCAGACGAGCAGGGCGCGCAGGCTGTCGAAGGTAGGGCGGGGGCCATTGGATGCTTCCGTATCGGGAGCGGCGTGCGCGGGCTTGCCCAGCCAGGCGGGACGCGCGGTCGCGGCAACCCATCCGGCAAGCGCGGCGGCGAGGATCACCAGTGGGAATGGGGCGGCGAATACGAACAGCGCGATAAACGCAGCGAACGCCAGCAGCCGCTTGAACGCGCTGTCGAGCGCGCGCGAGCCGATGCGGATCAGCGCCTGAACAACGATCGCCAACACCGCCGCCTTGATCCCCACGAACAGCGCCGCGAACCATGACAAATTGGCCGCCAGCGCATAGAGGATCGACAGCGCGAGGATAACCAGCGCGCCGGGCAGCACGAACAAGGTTCCGGCGACGACGCCGCTTCGCCATCCGCCGATCCGCCAGCCGATATAGGTCGCGAGCTGCTGCGCTTCGGGACCGGGCAGGAAATGGCAGAAATTGAGCGCTCTCAGGAACGCGCCTTCATCGATCCAGTGGCGCTTATCGACCAGTTCCTGATGCATCAGCGCAATCTGGCCCGCAGGCCCGCCGAAGCTGAGCAGGCCGATGCGGCCGAACACCGCGAATTGTTCGGCGCGGTTGGGCTGAACGAGGGGGGAGGTGTTCGGGGCGGGGCTAAGGGCGTGATCCATGCAAGGCCTCTTCGCGCCGGACGCCGGAGCGCCCGGTTTGGGAAAGGCAACACTTGGGCGCAGGATAACGCCTGACCGGGAGGTTGCGACGCCCCGGTGGATGATGTGTTAGCGCGGGTTGGGGCGGGTGGGAAGGTGCGTCGTTTGCTCGACCCCATGCCGTCACCCCGGACCCGTTCCGGGGTCCACGAAGCCGCTTGTGCCGCGCTACCGACATCGGGTGCTGCACCTGCAGCCCGGTGGACCCCGGAACAAGTCCGGGGTGACGGGCGTGGGTTGGGCTATCGCGGCTCTTCAATTCGCGACGAAGGTCAGTCCTGCGTGTTCCTCCAGCCGCTTCCTGAGCGGTTCCGCCATCAATGCGCCTGCGGTCCAGATGCCGCCCATGCCCTCGCTCGCGACATCGCGGACCAGGCAGATTGCGGCCTCGGCGATCATCTTCGAGGTCGAGCCATAGCCGGGATCGCGGTCGCCGGTGACGACGCATTCGACGCGGTCGCCGCCGGGCATCTCGCCGATGAAGATCAGGTCGTAAAAGCCTGCCTCGCGTTCCTCTTTCGACGGTCCTTCGCCGGGCTTCGGCCCCTTGTCGCCCGCCAGCGGATTGATCCTGGCGATGGCCTCTGCCGCTGCCTTGCCCATCTCGCCGATGCCCGGCGCAATCATCATCTCGTCATAGACGAAATCGGTGCCGAAGCTGTGACCGCTCAGAAAGTTGGTGCGGTGGACATTCTTGGTGTTGATCGGCGCCATGATGAACGGCGCGACCCAGGCGCCGACCGCGGGATCATATTCTGGGATCATGCCGGTCGGCTGGTGCGGCCCCGCAAAACCGGGGGCAAGCGCGAACGGGTTGGTCAGCAGCTTGACCAGCGAGGGGTCGCGCGCGGCAGCGGCGAGTGTCGCCTTCAGGCTGGCGGCGGTCCCGCCCGAAAAGCCGCCCTGCATCTTGCGCACGCGGCCTTTCACGCGGGGGGCGGGCTTGCCGTGCTTGGCGATCGCCCTCTGTTGCAGCGTCCACACGCCCAGATCGAACGGGATCGAATCGAAGCCGCAGGAAAAGACGATGCGCGCGCCCGACGTTTTGGCGGCGGATTCGTGCGCGTCGATCATCTGGCGCATCCACGCAGGTTCGCCGCACAGATCGACATAGGCGGTCCCTGCTTTCGCGCAGGCGGCGACCAGATCCGATCCGTAAAGCTGATAGGGTCCGACGGTGGAGATGACCACGTTGGCCCGCGCGACCATCGCGTCGAGCGAGGCGGGGTCGTCGGCATTGGCGGTAACGAGCGGCGTGTCGGGGGCCGCGCCGATTTCGTCGCGGACTTGGCCGAGCTTGCTGAGCGAGCGACCGCCCATTGCCCATTTGAGCGACCCGTCGGCGTAGTTCGCGCTCAGATACTCCGCCACCAGACGGCCCGTAAAGCCGGTTGCGCCATAGACGATGATGTCGAAATCGGTGGCCATGTCTTCTCTCCCGTTTCGACCATCTTACGGTGCGACGTGGCAAGAGAGAACCGTCATTGCGAGCGTAGCGAAGCAATCCAGGTCAGCGCGCGCCGTACTGGATTGCTTCGCTGCACTCGCAATGACGAAGGGGTATGGGCTATGCCGCTTCGCTGAACTGGAGCGCCGCGAGCCGCGCATAGAGGCCGCCTGCCGCCGCCAGTTCGGCGTGCGTCCCGCTTTCGACGATGCGGCCTTCGTCCATGACGATGATCCGCTTCGCCGCGCGCACGGTCGCCAGCCGGTGGGCGATGACGAGCGTGGTGCGCCCCTCCATCAGTGCCTCCAGCGCGTCCTGCACCAGCCGTTCGCTTTCGGCGTCGAGCGCGCTCGTCGCCTCGTCGAGCAGCAGGATCGGACTGTCGCGAAGCAAGGCGCGCGCGATGGCGATTCGCTGGCGCTGGCCACCCGACAGCCGCGCGCCGCCTTCGCCCAGGAAGGTGTCGAGGCCTTGCGGCAGCGCGCGCAGGAAATCGGCGGCGTTGGCGGCCTCCGCTGCGGCCCACAGCGCGTCGTCGCTCGCGTCCCATCGGCCATAGCGCAGATTGTCGCGCGCGGACGCGGCGAAGATCACCGTTTCCTGCGGCACCATCGCGATGCGCGCGCGCACCGCGGCGGGATCGGCGCTGGTCAGCGGAACGCCATCGACCAGCACCTTACCGATTTCGGGATCGTAGAATCGCTGGACGAGCTGGAAGAGGGTCGATTTGCCCGCACCCGACGGGCCGACCACCGCCACCGTCTCCCCCGCGCCGATCGCCAGCGAGAAATCCTGGAGCGCCGACACATCGGGGCGGGTGGGGTAGTGAAAGGTCACGCCGTCGAACTGGATCGACCCGCGCGCCGGGTCGGGCAGGGCGACGGGATTGGCGGGGGCAGCGATCTCCGGCTCCTGTGCCAGCAATTCCGCCAGCCGCCCCGCCGCGCCCGATGCGCGCAGCAGGTCGCCATACACTTCGGTCAACGCGCCGAACGCCCCGGTGACGAGGCCGGCGGTGAACACGAACGCGGCGAGCGCGCCCGCGGTCAGGTTGCCCGACGCGACATCGCTGACGGCGTCCCACAGGATCAGCGTGACCGCGCCGAACAGCAGCGCGATCACCATCGCGGTCATTACCGCGCGCGTCGCAAAGCGCAGCCGCGCGGTCGAAAAGCCCCGATCGACCGCCGCCTGAAACCGGTCGCCTTCGCGGCGCTCCTGACCGAAGGCCTGCACGATCTTCATCGCGCCCAGCGTTTCGCTGGCGATGCTGCCGATGTCGGCGATCCGGTCCTGACTTGCGCGCGAATATTTCCTGAGCCGCGCGCCCAGCATCATCATCGGCGTGACGATCAGCGGAATGCCGAGCAGCAGGAACGCGGCCAGCTTGGGCGCGAGCACGAACAGATAGACGACCCCGCCGATGCCGATCAGGAAATTGCGCAGCGCCACCGACACGGTCGATCCGACGATCTGTTCGACGACCGCGGTATCGGCGGTGAGGCGCGATGCGATTTCGGAGGGGCGATTCTCCTCAAACCATTGCGGGGCCAGCCGCAACAGGTTGCGCTGCACCGCGACGCGCATATCGGCAACGGTGCGCTCGCCCAGCCACGACACGAAATAGAAGCGCGCGGCGGTGGCGATGGCGAGCACGCCGACGACCATCAGCAATCGCCAGAAATACGGCCCGATCGCGCTAAGATCCGCGCCCTGTGCGAAGCCGTTATCGATGACCTGTTTGAAGGTGTAGGGGATGTAGAGCGTCGCCGTCGCCGCACAAAGCAGCGCCAGGATCGCCAGCGCCAGATGGCCCGGATAGCGCGAGGTATAGCCCCACACGATTGTCAGGTTGGACAGCTTGCGCTTTTCGGGCGCGGGTTCGGGCGGGCGCGGTTGCGGCGTGGGTTCGGCCATGCCCGCGCGCCTAGCGCGTTCGGGGGCGGAATGCCACGGTGGATACCAAAATCGCCCCGCTATCCGTTCGTATGGAGCGACGTCGAGAAACGCTTGGCTGCGCGGCTCCAGGTCACGTCTTTCGACGTCGCCCGAAACAAACGGGAGCGGGTCCGCCGTCCCACCCGGTTCAAGGTCGGAACCGACCCTTAACCTGTCGTTTTCGAAAACACAGTATCGTTGCACCGCAACAGCGCTGCGCTATAACCCGGCGTCCGGTCGCCGACGCCGGGGCTCCATTCGTCGGCGGAGATTTGAATGCTGTACGATGCCTACGAAATGCAGCGCGGTATGTTGGCCAGCGCCAGTGCGTTCGCGAATTTCAGTGCAGGCCTGCTGAACAATCCCGCCAATCCCTTCGCCTATTTCGGGGGTGGCCCGGTGCTGGCGAGTGCGCTGGAGGTGTTCGCGCACGCCTCCGCGCCGCGCGGCAAGCCTGCATTCGGGCTGAATGAGACCAAAATCGATGGCAAGACGGTCGGGGTGCGCGAGGAAATCGTGCTGCAAAAGCCGTTCGGCCAGCTGAAGCATTTCGTTCGAGAAGGCGTCGAGGGCGGGCCGAAGCTCCTGATCGTGGCGCCGATGTCGGGCCATTTCGCGACGCTGCTGCGCGGCACGGTCGAGCGGATGCTGCCGACGGCGGACGTATACATCACCGACTGGCGCGATGCGAAGCTGGTGCCGCTGTCGGAGGGGAAGTTCGACCTCGACGACTATATCGATTACGTCATCGAGTTTCTGGCGCATATCGGTGCCGAGGGCGATCCGCGCGCGCACATGCTCGCCGTCTGCCAGCCATCTGTGCCCTGTTACGCGGCGGTCGCGCTGATGGGCGCGGACAAGCATCCCAACCGGCCCAAGACGCTGACCATGATGGGCGGACCGATCGACACGCGCGAAGCGCCGACCGCGGTCAACACGCTCGCCACCGATCGTCCGCACGCCTGGTTCGAACAGAATGTCATCGCGACCGTGCCGATGACCTATCCGGGGGCCGGACGCCGCGTGTATCCGGGGTTCCTGCAACTCGCCGGCTTCATGACGATGAACCTGGGCAGCCATATGGTGTCGCATTGGGAGTTGTTCCGCCATCTGGTCGATGGCGACGGCGAAAGCGCGGACGCGACCAAGGAATTTTACGACGAATATCGCAGCGTCTGCGACATGGATGCGGCCTTTTACCTCCAGACCGTCGATCTGGTGTTCCAGACCCATGCGCTGCCCAAGGGGGAGATGACGCATCGTGGTCGCGCGGTCGATCCGGGCGCGATCAAGGATACGGCGCTGCTCGCGGTCGAAGGCGAACGCGACGATATTTCCGGGTTGGGCCAGACCAAGGCGGCGCTGACGCTGGCGACGGGTCTGCCCGACAAGGCCAAGCAGTATCACATGGCGCCCGGCGTCGGGCATTACGGCATCTTCAACGGATCGAAATGGCGCACGAAAATTGCGCCCGTGCTGGAAACGTGGATCGAGACGAACGGGGGGTAAGGGGGCTTTTCCCCTTCCTTTCTGTCACCCCGGACTTGTTCCGGGGTCCACTAAGCCGCTTGCAATGCGTTCATTATTTCGTGTGCTGTGATCGCCGCCCGGTGGACCCCGGAACAAGTCCGGCGTGACGTTGGAGAGTCAGGTTTCGGTCAATCCCACCACATCCGCGCGATCGACCAAGTAAACCAGCCGACCGATGCCCAAACCGCGATCACGAGCAATGCGCCGACAATCGATTTCGGCCGCTGGCTTGCGCGTTCGGCGATCATGCGATGTTCGGCCATCTGCGCGGGCGCGACCAGCCGTTCGAACAGCCACACGCCCGCCGGGATCAGCACCGCTTCGTCGAGCAGGCCCAGGATCGGAATGAAGTCGGGAATGAGGTCGATCGGCGACAGCGCATAAGCCGCAATTAGCAGCCCGACCAGCTTCGCGCGAAGCGGCGTGCGCGGATCGCGCGAGGCGAGCCAGACGGCATGCGCCTCGACGCGTATTCGGTGAACGAGGCTCGGTCCCGCCATGCGCTCAGCCTTGCGGGCGAAGGGCGGGACCGGGCAAGCTCGCAGTCGCCTTACAGCGCGACTTCGGTGTGGCGTCCGGCTTCTTCGGGCTTGATCTTCATGCCGGTCAGCATCTTGAACAGGCCGGTGATCGACTGATCGCCTTCCCAGATTTCGGCGTCCGACAAGTCGAAGCGCATCATCTTCAGATTCGGGTCGTTCCGCCCGCCCTCGAACCATGCTTCGGTCTGGTTGGACCAGTATTTGTCGATGATGGCGGGGTCGGTTTCCTCGACCAACGTGCCGCGGATGCAGGCGAAGACCTTGTGATCCTTCGACACGAACTGCGCCATTGCCGGGCCACCAGGCGCGATGCGGTTGTCCTTGCGGGTATAGAACCAGAATTCGCTGTCCGCATCCTCGTCCAGCTGCGCGGTCATCGGCTCGCTATGCTCGTTCGCGTTCGTCAGGCCGATCATCAGAAAGGGGCTGTCGGCCATCTTCTTCCACATCCGCTTGCGGACTTCGATCGGGTCTTCGTGCGATTGCTGGTCGGTCATCGGGTTTCTCCTTACGGTTCGGCCAGACAACAAACGGGCGCGGGAGAGTTTCCCCCGCGCCCGTTTGAGTTGCGACAATTTGTAAGGTCAGAGAACCTCGAACAGGCCTGCCGCACCCATGCCGCCGCCGACGCACATCGTGACGACGACGTATTTCGCACCGCGACGCTTGCCTTCGATCAGCGCGTGGCCGGTCATGCGCGCGCCCGACATACCGTAGGGATGGCCGATCGAGATCGCGCCGCCGTTGACGTTGAGCAGTTCGTCGGGGATGCCGAGTTTGTCCTGGCAATAGAGCACCTGGACCGCGAACGCTTCGTTCAGTTCCCACAGGCCGATATCGTCCATCTTCAGGTTGAAGCGTTCGAGGAGCTTGGGGATGGCGAAGACCGGACCGATGCCCATCTCGTCGGGCTTGGTGCCCGCCACCGCCATGCCGACATAGCGACCGAGCGGCTGGAGCCCGCGCTGCTCGGCCAGCTTTTCTTCCATCAGCACCGCCGACGACGATCCGTCCGAAAGTTGGCTGGCATTGCCCGCGGTGATCGTGCCCTGATCGCCGATCACGGCCTTCAATGACTTGAGCCCTTCTAGCGTGGTGTCGGCGCGGTTGCCTTCGTCCTTCGTCAGCGTGACCTCCTTGGTGGTCACTTCCTTGGTTTCCTTGTTCACCACGTTCATCGTCGCGGTGACGGGGACGATTTCGTCGTCGAACTTGCCCGCTTCCTGTGCGGCGGCGGTGCGCTGTTGCGAGCGCAGGCCATATTCGTCCATTCGGTCGCGGTCGATGCCGTAACGCTGGGCGACGACTTCGGCGGTCTGGAGCATCGGCATGTAGATGTCGCCGTGCATCGCGAGCAGCTCGGGGTCGGCCGCGACGCGCATTTGCGGCGTCTGGACCATCGAGATCGAATCGACGCCGCCGCCGATGGTCACGTCCATGTTATCGGTGATGATCTGCTTGGCGGCGGTCGCGATCGCCATCAGGCCGGATGCGCACTGGCGGTCGACCGACATGCCGGACACCGAAATGGGTAGCCCTGCGCGCAGCAGCGCCTGGCGCGCGATGTTCCCGGCCTGATGTCCCTGCTGGAGCGCGGCGCCGAATACGACGTCGTCGACTTCGGCGCCGTCGATCTTGGCGCGTTCGACTGCGGCCTTGATCGAGTGGCTGGCAAGCGTTTGCGACGGCAGGTTGTTGAAAGCACCGCGATAGGCGCGGCCGATGGGCGTGCGGGCGGTGGAGACGATGACGGCGGAGCGGGTCATGGTTGGTTCCTCTTACTTTCTCCCCTCCTCTTCAGGGGAGGGGCCGGGGGTGGGGCGGTGCCTCATGCGATCCGCTCGCGGTGAGGCCCCACCCCAACCCCTCCCCTGAAGGGGAGGGGCTTGATTGGCTCAAACGAAAATCTGGCTCATCCATTCGGCGATCATCGCGGGCTTTTCCTGGCCTTCGATCTCGACGGTGAATTCGTTGGTCTGCTGCCACTGGCCGGGGCGTTTCTCGACCAGTTCGAGCAGCTTGAAACGGCCGCGCACGCGCGATCCCGACCGGACGGGGGTCAGGAAGCGGACCTTGTTGCCGCCGTAATTCACGCCCATCTTTACGCCGTCGATCTGCGGCTGTTCGGTCTTTTGCGACAAGAGCGGCATCAGCGACAGCGTCAGGAAACCGTGCGCGATGGTGCCGCCGAACGGGGTCATCGCCGCCTTGGCCGGATCGACATGAATGAACTGGTGGTCGCCGGTCGCGTCGGCGAACTTGTCGATCATCTCCTGGCTGACTTCGACCCAGTCCGAAACGCGTTCCTCGCCAGTGCGCCCGGCATATTCCTGGATCGTCATCGACTGCATGGCTTTCCCTCCGCGACCGTTTCGGCGCATAGCGCCCCCCATCCTCTAAGCGTGCAAGCGGCATGGCCGCAAGCCCGGCCCAACCGGAAACTAGAAAATGACCAACTCCGTAGCGTTCACCGCCCCGAAATCCATGACCGCGCTGCATCGCATGGCCGAACCCGAAGTTCTAAAACCGCTTTTGGCGCGCGCGCGGCTGGAAAGTGATTCGCGGACGCGGGTGCTGGGCATTGCCTCCGGTCTGATCGCCGATCTGCGCGCGGCACAGAATTCGGGATGGGTGAACCAGTTCCTCCAGGAATATCGGCTCAATTCGTCCGAAGGCGTTGCGCTGCTGTCGCTGGCGGAGGCGTTCCTGCGCGTGCCCGATCCAGAGACCGCCGACCTGCTGATCTCCGACAAATTGGGTGAAGCCGATTGGCGCGCGCATACGGGCAAGTCGAACTCGACGCTCGTCAATTCCGCGACCTGGGGGCTGGTCGTCGGACGCGCATTGGTGGGGGAGGGCGAGGCGGGGCCGCTGCGCCGCCTGATTGCGCGCGCGGGCGAGCCGTTCGTGCGTCAGGGCGTGGGCGCGGCGATGCGGATGATGGGCGAAATTTTCGTCATGGGTCGCACCATCGACGAAGCGATGAAGCGGATGCGCAAGCCCGAGAACAAGGGCTTTACCGCGAGCTTCGACATGCTGGGCGAAGCGGCACGGACCAAGGCGGATGCCGAACGCTATTTCGCCGCTTATTTCGATGCGATCCGCGCGGTCGGCAATGCGCCGCAGGACGGGCATTCGATCTCGGTCAAACTGTCGGCGCTGCATGCGCGCTACGAAGTGCCGCAATGGGAGACGTGCGTCCCCGAACTCACCGATATGCTCGCGCAACTGGCATCGGAGGCGGCGTCGCAGAACATCGCGCTGACCGTCGATGCCGAGGAGGACGACCGGCTCGACATGAGCCTGGCGATCATCGGCGATGTCGCCAGGCGGCCCGAGCTGAAGGGCTGGGACGGGTTCGGCATGGCGATCCAGGCCTATAACAAGCGCGCGCGCGAGGTCGTGAAATGGGCCGATGGGCTTGGCCGCGTGATGAACACCCGGCTGGTCAAGGGAGCCTATTGGGACACCGAGATCAAGCGCGCGCAGGTCGAGGGGCTGTCCGATTATCCGCTTTTCACGCGCAAGGCGGCGACCGACGTGTCCTATCTGGCGTGCGCGCGCGACATGCTGGAGGCGACGAACCTGCGCCCTGCCTTCGCCAGCCACAACGCCCTGACCGTCGCCACCATCGTCGAATGGGCGGGCAATGGCCGCGACTTCGAGTTTCAGCGGCTGCACGGCATGGGCGAGGGGCTGTACGAACGGCTGGTGCGCGAGCAGGGCTATCATTGCCGAATCTACGCGCCCGTTGGCGGCCACCGCGATCTGCTGGCCTATCTGGTCCGCCGCCTGCTGGAAAATGGGGCCAATTCGAGCTTCGTGCATCAGCTCGCTGACGAGCATCTGTCGGACGAACAATTGCTCGCCGATCCGGTGGAAAAGATCGCTGCCGTGGGCGGCACGCGGCATCCGTCGATCCCGCTGCCCAAGGACATCTTTGGTGAGTGGCGCAACTCGGCGGGCATCGACCTGATGGACCGCGACACGCTGGCGCAGACCCGCGCGGCGATTGACGCAGTGCCGGTGGGCAATGAAGGCACCGACGCGGTGCATGCCGATCCGAAGCGGTCCTCGGGTCGCGGCAAGCGCGCGATCGAGGCGTGGAACACCAGCGACAATGCGGTGCATGATGCGGTCAGCCGGGCGCAGGCGGCCTATCCGTCATGGGACGCAACGCCGGTCGAGGAGCGCGCGCGGATCATCGAACGCTATGCCGATCTGCTGGAAGAACATCGCATCGAATTGATGGCGATCTGCGTCAAGGAAGCGTTCAAATCGATTCCCGATTCGCTGGGCGAGATCCGCGAAGCCGCCGATTTCTGCCGCTATTACGCGATGCAGGCGCGCCGCGTCTGTGCGCCGCGCGTACTGCCGGGGCCGACCGGCGAGCGCAACGAACTGCGGATGGAAGGGCGCGGCACCTGGGCCACCATCGCGCCGTGGAATTTCCCGCTGGCGATCTTCACCGGCCAGAATGTCGCAGCCCTCGTCACCGGCAATACCGTGGTCGCCAAGCCCGCCCCGCAAACCCCGCTGATCGCGCGGCGCGCGGTCGAACTGGCGCACGAAGCGGGCGTGCCCGAGGACGCCTATGTGCTCGTCACCGGCGGCGGCGATGTGGGGGCGGAACTGACCAGCGACCTGCGGATCGCGGGCGTCGCCTTCACCGGATCGACCGCGACCGCCAAGCGCATCGCCTCGTCGCTGCTGGTCGACGAGGACCGCGCGCTGATCCCGCTGATCGCGGAGACGGGCGGCGTCAACGCGATGATCGTCGATTCGACCGCGCTGCCCGAACAGGTGGTGGCCGATGTGCTGGCATCCTCGTTCCGGTCGGCGGGTCAGCGTTGCTCGGCGCTGCGACTGTTGATTCTTCAGGAGGAAGTCGCCGATCAGATGATCGAGATGATCTCGGGCGCGATGGACCTCTTGCAGATCGGCGATCCGGGCGATCCGGCGACCGATGTCGGCCCGGTGATCGACCGCGACGCTTATGACCGGTTGATGGCCTACCGCGAAACCGCGCGACCACGATGGATCAAGACGGTGGATGTGCCATCCGAAGGCCTGTTCGTGCCGCCGACCATGATCGGCATCGATGCGATCGAAGATCTGAACCGCGAATGGTTCGGCCCGCTGGTGCATGTGACGACGTGGAAAGCGGGCAAGCTGGCCGAGACGATCGACCGGGTGAACGCCAAGCGCTACGGGCTGACGATGGGCCTGCACAGCCGCATCGCTCGGTCGGCGGAGGTCGCGGAAGCGCGCGCGCGGGTCGGAAACCTCTACATCAACCGATCAATGATCGGCGCGGTCGTGGGATCGCAACCCTTTGGCGGCGAAGGGCTGTCGGGCACGGGTCCGAAAGCGGGCGGTCCGAACTATCTGCCGCGCTTCTGCGGCGAGCGCGCGGTATCGGTGGATACGACCAGCGCGGGTGGCAATGCCAGCTTGCTGAGCCTGGATGACGGGGCCTGATATGGCGGAGTCGGTTCGGGACGCACGCCGCGAAGCGCTGCTCGACCGGCTCGCCGATCATGTGCTGGCGCACGGATTGTCCGCAGCGAGCCTGCGTCCGCTGGCTCGCGCAGCGAGCACCAGCGACCGGATGCTGCTTTATTATTTCGATGACAAGAATGATCTGATCGCCGCGATTCTCGTCCGGCTGGGCAACCGGTTGCGCGCCATGCTCGATGGCGCCCGCGTGACCGAGCCCAAGCCTGCGTCGGAATTGCTGCCGATCCTGCGTGCGCACGTCACCGACGATGCGCTATGGCCCTATATGCAGCTGTGGCTCGATCTGGCGGCGGGCGCTGCGCGGGGCAATGCACTATACCGGCGGGTCGGGGAGGGGATCGGGCGCGGCTTTTTCGACTGGCTGGTGTCCCAGATTTCCCAAGACGATATGGAACGTCGTGACCACGAAGCCGCGCGGTTGCTGACATTGATCGAAGGCATGGTGCTGCTCAAGAGCCTGGGCCTCGACGATGTCGGCGAGCGTGCGCTTTAAGGGTGGGTGCTTAGCGTTCGCGCTCCATCGCCAGCGCCAGCAAAAACGCGATGGCGAAACCCCAGAGTAGATATGCAGCGCCGCGGAAATGATGCTCGACTTGATCCCCGTAGAGCGCCGGGGCCAGACGTAGCGCCAGCGCATCCAGGATCATCGCCGTCAGCGCGATGACGGTGACGCCGCGCAACAACTGGCCGGGTGCAAGACCGATGAGCGCACGACCGACCGCAATGAAGCCCCAAGTGAGTGGTATGATGACGGTATAGGATGCGACCGCCAGCCCGCCTTCAAACGCGCCGAGCGGGCCGGTCAGTCGGATGGCGATGGCACCCGACAGCCACAACACGGCGCCGAACGCGATGGCGATAAGCTTTTGTCGCGCGGTAAGCGGGGCGGGAATGTTGGTCATCGCTTGAATATCCTGTAGCGGCTGCTACGGACTCTCATAGGTCAATGTAGCGGTCGCCACAACCTTGATCATTCAGGCCGTCCCCTCGACCGATTTCCCGCTACGGTCGCGCTTTACAACGCGCTCGCCCTTTTCCACTGGCAGCACCTGCTGAACGTCGGGATAGGGGAGCACCATCGTCCCGTCGGGCGCGGCGGTGAAGCTGGTCTGGGTGGGATAGGCGATTTCGATGCCGTCGTCGTTGAACCGCTTGAGGATCGCGATGCCGATCGCCGTGCGCTTTTCGTAGAACGGCGCATAGTCCGGCCCAGCGGTGTCGAACAGCAATTCGAAATCGAGACTGGAGGCACCGAAGCCGGTAAAGCCGCAGCGGATGAAGATTGCGTCATGCTGCTCGACGATGGCCCTCAGCATCTCGGGGATCGCGGCGCAGACCTCGGGCGGGGTCTGATAGGTGACGCCGATCATGAACTGGCCGCGACGATGATCGCGCTGGGTGTTGTTGGTGATTTCCTTGTCGAGCAATTGCTTGTTCGAAATCACGCGCTCCTCGCCCGTGAAGGATCGGATGCGTGTGGATTTGAGGCCGATGGCCTCGATCGAGCCGTTGGTCTGGTCATAAGAGACGCTGTCGCCGCGGCGGAACGGCTTGTCGAAGATGATCGACAGCGCCGCGAACAGATCGGCGAAGATGCCCTGCGCCGCCAGACCGATGGCGATGCCGCCCACGCCCAGACCCGCGACCAGACCGGTGACGTTGACGCCCAGATTGTCGAGTACCACCACCAGCGCGATCGCGAACAGCGCGATCGTCACCAGCAGACGGATCAGGCCCATCGCGGTGTTCAGCGTCTCGCCGTGATAACCCTCGTTGCCGGTTCGTTTCTCGACCGCGCCCAAAATCAACTCGCGCGCCCAGATCGCGGCCTGGAACACCGAGGCGACGGTGAACAGGAAATTGACCGTCGTCGTCACCGCATCGGGGGTTGCGGCATATCCCTCGACCAGTTTGGCGGCGACCATGACGATGAAGAACTGGTTGGTTTTCGACGCGGCCTTGGCCAGGATCGATCCCCAGCCGGTGATGTGGTTGTTGCGCTTCTGAAACGCCTTGACCGCGCGCCCGCGGATGAAGGTCAGCAAGAGGACGATGCCGGTGCCGATCGCGGCGGCGATCAGGATTTGCAGCCAGTGGGTCTGCAGCCAGTCGATGCTGGTGTGAACGAAATAACGCGTCTGCGTTTCGAGATCGACGGCGGGTTGGGCGGCGTCGCGCGCGGCCTTGGCCGCGTTGGCGGTGGTCATGAAGGATGGCCTCTAGGCTGCTTTGGTCTTGGGGCGGAGGATAGGCGTGCCGCTATCGCAGGCTTGGAGGTAGGCGATCAACCCCCGCTCGGGTCGCGAGAGATAGCGGGTGCCGCGCGGCAGGCGACAGCCGACAAATTCGCCCGCCCCCGATTTGCACGCTTCGATCAGTGCGGGGTGGACATAGGATTTGCGCGCGATCGTCGGCGTATTGCCGAGCGCGGCGACAACGGGTTCCAGCATGTCGCGAAGCGAAATCGCGCTATCGGCCTCGCACATCGTCTGATAGGCGATGACGCTGGCGGCCCAGGTGCGGAGATGCTTGGCGGTGAATTCCTCGCCCATCGCGTCGCGAATATAGTCGTTGACGTCGGACGAGGTGACGGGCCGCGCCTCGCCTTCGTCGTCGATCCAGCGGAACAGGTGCTGGCCGGGCAGATCCTGGCATTTGCGCACAAAGGTCAGCAGCGACCGGTCGGTGATCGTCAGCACCCGCAGCTTGCCCGATTTCGCCTTGTATTGCAGGCGCAGCGACGATCCGCCGAGCTTGGCGTGGCGTTTGCGCAGCGTCGTCGCGCCGTAACTCTTGTTGGTCTGCGCATAGGCTTCGTTACCGATCCGGACGCTGCCCAGATCGAGCAGGCGGACGATGGCGGCGACCGCGCGCTCCTTCGCCAGCGCGCGCTTGCGCAGATCCTTGTCCACCTGCGCGCGGAGTTTGGGCAGCTTTGCGCCGAATGCCGCACACAAACCGAATTTCTCGCTTTCCTGCTGGGCGCGGAAATCGGGGTGATAGCGGTACTGCTTGCGACCCTTGTCGTCATATCCGGTCGCCTGGATATGGCCGTTGGGCTTGGGGCAGAACCATGCATCGATATAGGCGGGGGGCAGGCCGATCGCGTTCAGCCGGTCGATCACATCGCGGTCGGTGATCCGTTCACCCAGTTCGTCCCAATAGCCCCATTTGCCGCCATTCACTTTTTTGCGGGTATAGCCGGGCATCGTGTCTTCGACGAAGATCAGGCGGGGCATCGGGTTCCTTTCTCGCTCATCCCGACGAATGCTCGACCCGTCGCTTCGTTCCGGGAACCGCGGCGAGTGCGAGTGGTTCGGGTGAGTGCTCCCAAAGCAAGAAGGAACCTCCCATGATCGACAACACGACCGACCTGTCGGGCGTCAAAATACTGATGCTTGCAACCGACGGCTTCGAGGAATCCGAACTGTTCGACCCGCGTCAGGCGTTGCTCGATGCCGGTGCCGAGGTCACGCTGGCCTCGATCGACAAAAATGCGATTCAGGGCGTCGTCAACGACGATGAAAAGGGCAGGACGATCACCCCCGACCTGACGCTGGATGAGGTCGAGACCACCGAATATGACGCGCTGGTGCTGCCCGGCGGGCTTGGCAACCCCGACAAGCTGCGGATGGAGGAACGCGCGGTCGACATCGTCGGCGAGTTCATGGACGACGCCAAGATCGTCGCCGCGATCTGCCACGCGCCCTGGCTGCTGGTCGAGGCCGATGTGGTCGACGGCCGCCGCGTGACGAGCTGGCCTTCGGTGCGCACCGATCTTGAGAATGCGGGCGGCGACGTGGTGGACGAGGAAGTCGTCGTCGACGAAAACCTGATTACCAGCCGCAAGCCCGACGATATTCCCGCGTTCAGCGCGGCGATCATCAAGGCACTGGCCGAACAGCGCGCGGAGGTGGACGAGGACGCGTAAGGGCGTGCTCCCTCCAAAAATCCGTCGGTGTCGAGTAGCGTTCGAGCGAAGTCGAGAACCCGTATCGAGACAGCTTCGCGGCGGCCTCCCTCGATACGCCTTCTCGACAAAGCTCGAAGGCTAGTCGGGACAAACGGGTGGGTGTGTGGGGTAATGGAGACCACAAAGATGCTTAACCCCGCCCGGATTCCCGAAAGGACACATCCGGGCGGGGTCTTCGCGTGAGGATGCGGTGGCACGAGAGGCCAAATCATGATGCGGTAGGGCGACCCCAATCCGTTCGGCTCGAAACGAACGGGGCGGGTGGTTGTCCAAGGAAACGATCCCATGCGCCTTCGCCTGCCTCTGATTCTCGCCGCGTCGCTGATCGCGCTGCCGGCTTTCTCGCAATCCAATCCCCGGCCCTATATGATCGAGGAAAGCGGCCAATCCTTCGCGCGGCTCCAGCAGGCGGTGGACGCGATCGGTGCGCGGTCGGGGACGATCCGCATCGCCCCCGGCCTCTACCGCGACTGTGCGGTGGTGGAGGAAGGCGCGGTCGCGTTCGTCGCCGAGGTGCCGGGCAAGTCGGTGTTCGAAGGGCTGGCGTGCGAGGACAAGGCGACGTTGGTGCTGCGCGGGGAGCGCGCGCGGGTCGAGGGGCTGGTGTTCACCGGCCTTGCGGTCGATGACGGCAATGGCGCGGGCATAAGGCTGGAGGAAGGCGATCTGGCGGTCGCCAACGCGATGTTCCTCGATTCGCAAAGCGGCATCCTGACCGCGGCCTTCCCGTCGGGCAGCATTTCGATCGACCGTTCGACCTTTGCCGGGCTGGGGAAGGATCCGACCGGCAACGGTGCGCACTCGGTCTATGTCGGCGGGTATGGGTCGGTGAAGGTGACGCGTTCGCGGTTCGAGCGCGGGGTCGGCGGGCATTACCTGAAGAGCCGCGCGGCGACGGTCGAGATTACCGACAACAGCTTCGACGATTCCAAGGGCAACGACACCAATTACCTGATCGACCTGCCCAATGGCGCGAGCGGGCGCATCGCGGGCAACAGTTTCGCGCAGGGGCCGAACAAGCAGAATTACGGCACGCTGATTACGGTCGCACCCGAGGGGGTGGAGCACAGGTCCACGGGGCTGGTGATCGAAAACAACCGCGCCTGGCTGTCACCGCAATTCGAACATCGCACGACGTTCGTGGGAAACTGGTCGGGGGAGGCGGTGACGATGCGCGGGAACGAACTGGCCGAGCGGATCACGCCTTATGAGGATCGGGACTGAGTTAGGCGATTACGGGGTGGGTGTGTCCGATCGCCGGTCAACCCAGCTTCGACCCCAACCGCCCAGCCAAATACTCCAGACAAGCCACCCGTCGCCACACCGCGCTATCCGCAATCGCACCCACATCGAAAAACCGCCGCATCGCCGGGAACTCCAGGTCGATCACCCGGCCCATATAGTCGGCGTCGAGCAGCCCGCCATGTTCGTCCCCCATCGGCCCGCGTCGCCGTTGCAGCGCATAGCTTTGCTGGCGCAACCAGGCCGGGCGGATGCGCGTCGTCCATTCGGCGAAGCGGTGGGCGCGGTTTGGTCCAGCCTTGAAATCATGGCCGTAGGTGGAGGGGTGACGCGCCAGCGCCGGATCGATGGCGTTGAGCAGCGCCCCCTCGAACCGCCCCGCCTGTTTCATCGGCATCGGCAGCGTCAGCGCTTCGGCGACGATGCGGTGATCGAGGAACGGCATGAAATAGGCGCCCAGCCGCGCCTCCAGGCTGATCTCGCGCCCGAACAGCGAGCGGCAGCGGATTCGGGGATAGAGTTGTTCGACCTGGGTGCGCGTCAGGCGGCCGTCTTCGCTCTCCGCCGCTTCGCTCAGCTTCGCTGCGATGCGGGCGACGAACCCGTGCGGGTCGAACGCATCGGTCGCGTCGCTCGCCACGAACCGCGCGAAAAAGGTGCGCGCGACTGCATCGGCGCTCGATGGGCGATCGGCCATGTAGAAGAAATCGCGGTAGACCTCGCCGCAGCCGCCCGACGCCGCGAGCCCGCCCGCAGGATGGCGATGGTCGCGCGCCGCCAGATGCCCGCCATTGTCGAAGATGTTGCCGAAGGTCGGCAGCGCGTCGAACCCGGCGAAATTCGCCGCGACCTGTTCGGCGAAGGCGTCGGGGGGCAGGGGGGCGGCTTCCTTGTCGATCCATTCGATCGCGAAGCCTTCGGCAGCGGCGATGGTGCGGGCGATCCGGACGTCTTCGCTGGCGGCGGGGCCATAGACATAGACGTGCGGGGCAGCACCGCTCGCCCGGAACGCACCGAGCAGCAGTCGCGAGTCGAGCCCGCCCGACAGCGGGCAATGGATGGCGTCGCCGAACGCGCGGGTGTGATCCTCGACGGTTCGCGTCAGAAGTTCGCGGTGGATCGCCAGTCGTTCGGTGAGCGGGCGGTCGTCGATGCTATCCGGCAAAGGCTTGGCGAGCGGGTGCGCCTGGGTGCCGCCTTCGGTCAGTTCGAGCAGCGTGGCCGACCCGAGCAGTTTCAGATCCTCGAACACCGTATCGTCGCCGATCGGCACGACGTTGAACGCGAACTCGTAAACGCCCTGCGCGTCGAAGCGGACGCGGGGCAGGGCATCGAGCGCGGCGAGCATGGAGGTGGACAGCACCGTGTCGCCCTCGCTGCGGAACAGCTGGAAGGCGGCGAAGAAATCGGTGAACAGCCAGGTCCGCCCTGCGCTACGCACCAGCGCCACGAACTGGCCCGCGACGCGCTGCCAGTCGATCGCCCCATCGGCCAGCATGGTGATCAGCCGGGCAAGCGCCTCACGGCCCATCAGCCCGTCGACGGTCATCGTGCCCGCGACGGCGGCGAAATCCTCGCCCTCGATCAGCAACGTGTCGGGACCGCCCTTGGCATAGCCCCAGTGGCGCACCTGCCAGCCGGGAAGCGCCAACGCGGTGGGGTGGCTCAGCCCCGATGCGGCGAACTGCGCCTCTGCCCGCGCGACGATCGCTTGCGCCTGGGGCGTATGCCCACACGTCAGGAACAGCCCCGCCACGTCTCAGCCCCCGGCGCGGGCGAGTTGCGGACGCTTGGGACGCAGCGGCGCCTTCGCATCGGCGCGCCGCAAGCGCCCGAGATAGGTGTCGAGCCCGATCTGCGCGCCGATGATGAGGTAGATGAACGGGTTGAGCGCGATCCCGACGAACAGCGCGCCGACCATATAGATGATGTGGCAATGCTGGAGCGCGGTGGCGAGCGGGGATATCCATGCCTCGCCTTCGCGCGGGTTTCGGTAGCGGCGTCGGAGGATTTCCATGCGCAGCAACCCCAGGCCGTGGATGACCAGCCACAGGAACAGCCCCGGCCAGCCCTGTTCGCCCAGCATCTCGAAATAGGCGCTGTGATAGGCGCGGGCCTGATCGACCACCAGTTGCCGCTCGACCGTCTGGTTTGGGCCGGTGCCGACGACGGCGGTGGTTTCATAGCGCAGCTCGTTCTGGCGATAGGCGTCGAAGCCACCGCCCAGCGGCTTTTGTTTTACGTAATCGAGCGTCCAGTTCCACACCATGATCCGGGTCGAGGCGCTCGCGTCCCCCTGATAATTGCGGATCGTCTCCATGCGCTCGGTATAAGCCGAAGGCAGGAACGGGATGACCAGCAACAGCGCGATCGCCGCGCCGCCGATATAGAGCATCCGCCGTTTGGCATCGCGCAAGCTCAGCACCGCCAGGACCGCGATGCAGATCAGCCCGGTGCGCGCCGCGGTGCCGACGGGGAGGATCAAGCAGGCGAAGATCAGCGCCGATCCGAAGGTCTTCACCCGCCAGTCGGGCGCAAAGATCGTTCCGAACTTCATGAACCACAGGATGATCGGGATCATCGCGATCGCGACGGTGGAGGCGATCGAACTTTCGAAAATGCCCGAATTGTTGGACACCAAGAGGTGCATCTGGCCGTAGCCGCCGCCCGACAGCACGGTCTTCAGCCCGCCGGTGATGACGATCGCGCTGACCGACAAAAGGATGAAGAGCAACAGCGCCTCGATCCGAAGCTTGGTGCGCAGCGTCAGGGGGAGGAAGATCGCGAACACCATCGCCTTCCATACCCAGTCCCACTTGAATGCCGCCTCGATCGGAAAATCCGCGCGATTGGTGGTGAACCAGCACCAGCCAAGCAATGCGACCATCAGCGCCTGGCGCGGGGCGAAGCGGCTGTCGCGTTTGTCGTCGAACACCAGCCAGGAAAGGCCAGCGGCGGCAAAGGCGATCATCGAAACGGGGATCGCGTTCAGCAGATAATAGCTGATATGCTGCGGCGAGACGATGTCAATATAGACGTAAGTAAGCACGAACAGGAATGGTCGCCGCGCGGCGAGCAGGAACAGCGCGCCCAGAAACGCCAGCAGGAACAGGTCACGCATCGTGGCTGCGCCCGAAGCGCGGCTTTTTCGGTCGCAGTGTGGCAGGCGCGGCTTCTTCCGAATCGAGATCGCGGCGCGACAGCAATCGCCACGCCGCCAGGATCATCAGTCCGTGGGAAATCAGCAGGGAAATCGTATCGACCATGCGCGCGGGCGGCTGTCCTCGAATAGCGTCGCCTCAGCCCTAGCGCGCCAGAGTTGACGCGCCGTTAAACAGTCGCGTGGCATTGGGGCGGTCATGCGGATTCTTCATGTTCTCGACCACAGCCTGCCGCTGCATTCGGGCTATACCTTTCGCACCCGCGCGATCCTGAAGGCGCAGATCGCGCATGGCTGGAACGTGGCGGGCGTCACCGGGCCGCGTCATCCCGATCGCGGCGACTTGACGCGCGAAACGATCGACGGGCTCGATTTCCTGCGTACGCCATCCCCGGCCTCACTGCCGCCGCCGCTGGGCGAAATGCGCGAGGTCGCGGTCTTCGCCCGGCGCATCGTCGCGGCGATCGATGCGTTCCGGCCCGATATTCTCCACGCCCATTCGCCGGTGCTGTGCGCGCTTGCCGCGCTCATCGCGCGCCGTCGTCGCGACGTGCCGCTGCTCTACGAAATCCGTGCCTTCTGGGAGGACGCGGCGGTAGGTAATGGGACAGGGCGCGAGGGATCGGCCAAATATCGACTGACGCGCGCGGCGGAGACGTTCGCGGCCAAGCGCGTCGATGCGCTGGCCGTCATCTGCGAAGGGCTGAAATCCGATCTGGTCGCGCGCGGCATTCCGGCGGCCAAGATCATGGTGTCGCCCAACGGCGTCGATATGAAATTGTTCGGAACGCCACCCGTCCATGACGCGGCGTTCGCGCGCGAACTGGGGATGGCGGATGCCGACGTCACCGGCTTCATCGGCAGCTTCTACGATTACGAAGGGCTGGACGACCTGATCGCGGCGATGCCCGCTCTGGTCGCGGCGCGGCCGCGCGCGCATCTGTTGCTGGTCGGGGGCGGGCCGATGGACGCGGCGCTGCGCGAACAGGCGGCGGCGTCGCCAGTCGCGGACCGCATCCACTTCACCGGTCGCGTGCCGCACGAAGCGGTCGAGCGTTATTACGGGCTGATCGACATCCTCGCCTATCCGCGAAAGCATATGCGGCTGACCGACCTCGTTACGCCTTTGAAGCCGTTGGAGGCGATGGCGCAGGGGCGGATCGTCGCGGCGTCGGACGTCGGCGGACACCGCGAACTGATCCGCGACGGCGACACCGGCACGCTGTTCGCGCCCGATGATCCGTCGGCGATCGCGGCGTCGCTCGGCGCCCTGTTCGCCGATCGCGCGCGCTGGGATGCGCAGCGTGAGCGCGCGCGCGCCTATGTCGAGGCGGAGCGTAACTGGTCGTCAAACATTTTAGGCTACGACCCCGTTTACCAAAGGCTGATCGCAGCCAATCGAACGGATGCAACATGGTCGCGTACACCCGCAAACGCCTGAACCTTCCCGTCGCCGGGGCCGCTGGCGCCGCGTCCGCGCTGATCGCCGCGCTCGCCTTTGCGTTCGCGCCGCTGTCGGTGATCGAGACGCTGGTGGTCGCCAGCGGGTTGCCCCGCATCCTCGGTCCCGCAGAACCGCCGCTGGGCGCTACCGCGCGCGCCTTGCTGTGCTTTGTCGGGTCGGTCGGGATCGGCGCGTTGGTGTTGCTGTTTGCGGGCCGCGTCTTCGGCGACGCGACGATCGGGTTCGGCAAGATCGACGACGCGGTCGAGCGCACGCCGATCGTCCGCCGCGCCGATTCGCATCCCGATGCGCCGCCGCGCCCGCCGGTGATCGCGACGCGCGAACTGGGTGCGCCGATGATGTCGGTGGGCGCGGAGCCGGATGAGGAGCGCACGCTGCCGCGCGATCTGGACACGCCGCTTGCCGACTATGATCCGCAGGCCTTCGTCGAATCGCATCCGCCCGAACCGCTGCCGTCCGATCAGGAACCCGATTACCGCATCGCCGCGCCCGCCCCCCTGCCGCGTCCGGCGACGCTCGCGGCGGGTGAGCGGTTCGAAACCTTCGACCTCAACCCGCCACGGCCGTCGACGACCGCGTCGTCCCGTCCACACCCGAGTTTCGATCGCGAAGTATCGGTGCATGCGTTGCTCGAACGCCTCGAAGCCGGGGTCGCGCGGCGGACCACCGACGGATCGTTGCGCGCGGACGGCGACACCCGCCTGTCGATCGCGATCGATTCGCTGCGTCGGCTGGCGGCTGCGGGGTAGGCACAAGCTGCTGCGTTCACGATTTCCGTTCGTTTCGAACGAAGTCGATAAGCGTGGGCTAAGCGCTGGTGCTGCGTTTCTCGACTTCGCTCGAAACGAACGGGTGAGAGGCACTAGCGTCTAGAAATCCTCCACCGTCAGGATTTCCAGAGCCACCACCAGCAAATCCCCCTCGCCATGCTTTCGCAGCACCACGGCGTCGGCGACCAGGTGGCCACGGATCGGCAACTCCGCTTCGGACAGCGCGGCCAGCCAGCGCTCCGCAGCATCGCCATCGGGCAGTTCCACCGTCAATTCGTGTCGCGCGCCGGTAAAGGTCGCGCTGGCCCAGCGTCGCCAGTCGGCATGGCGGAGGGTCAGGCTCAGGCCTGCACTCCGCGCGCTGAGATCGAGTGCGCGCGCCAGCAAGGTCGCGGCGTCCGGTCCCCGGCTCATGCCCCGGCCTCGGTCTGCGCGATATAGCGTTCGACCCGTGCCACCGTTGCCTCGCGGGGTTGACGACCGTTGCGAAGGTCCGACACGAAGCGCGGATCATGCACCGCGAGCCGCCCGAACTTGGTCTCCGGTATCCCCGTCGCGCGGAGATGATGATTGATCCTGCTGAGCAGGTGCATGGCGTCGGCCCTCCTGATTCGTCATCTGCAAGTTCATTGTTTGTTCTCAAATCCTACTTGTCTAGGAAAAATCCTTTTGGTATGGATCGGAGATGGATGGACAGGATCAGCGGGCGGCTTTGAAGGCCGCGATCGAACGGGACGGCACCAGCCTGACGTGGCTGTCCGAACGGCTGCTGAAGCGCAACGCCGCCTATCTCCAGCAATATTTGACGCGCGGAACGCCGCGCTTGCTCGCAGAGGGCGACCGGCGGCTGCTCGCCAAATTCCTGCGCGTGAGCGACGCGGCGCTGGGTGGGGTCGAGGCGGCGGGCGACGACAGCATCGCGGTGCCGCGTTACGTGCTGGCCGCGTCGGCGGGGCCGGGGGCGCTGATCGGGGAGGAACAGCGCGGCGTGCCCTTTCGCTTCGACGCGCGGTTCCTTGCCGGACTGGGCGTGCGGCGCGATGCGGCGTCGCTGATCGAGGTGAAGGGCGATTCGATGCAGCCGACGTTGGTCGATGGGGACACGATCCTGGTCGATCACGCCCGCCGCAGCATCGCGCCGCGCGGCGGGGTCTATGCGATCCGGCTCGACGGGATGCTGGGGGTCAAGCGTCTACGCGCGATCGGGCGCGAGGTGGAGGTGGTCAGCGACAATGCCGATTATGCGACGGTGATGCGCGCGGGCGATGCGGTCGAGGTGATCGGGCGAGTGGTGTGGATTGGGCGGAGCTTGGCCGGGTTGTGAGGTGATGCGCTGTCCTAACCCCGTTTGTTTCGAGCGAAGTCGAGAAACGTGAACTAGGCGCTCGCGAACGTTTCTCGACTTCGCTCGAAACAAACGGGTGGGGTGCTTTGTCCGCTCACCCCCGACGCGCGCTGATCAGCCAGATCGCCACCGCAATCGACACGCCCACGCCCAGTCCGACCAGCACCCCGATCGTCGGCTGCCCGCGCGAAATGCCCCAGACCGCGCCGATTAGCGTGGTGATCGCAATCGGGGCACCTCCGGCGGCGGGGTTGGGCTTGCGAGCGGGCGGGCGGGGCTGGTCCATCGCCGCCCCATGCCATGCGAGCGGCCTCCGCGCCAGTCGCGCAGAGAAAGCGAACGCGGTGTTAACCCTGTCGGGACACACGGCGGCAAAGACTTGCAGGCTATGGCAACATCCTGCCGCTGACGCATTACAGGATCGCAACGCCCCGATGCCCCGATTGCCCTATCTTTCCGATCGATCGATGGTGTCCGATGCGGCGCTGTTGATCGAGCAATTCGGCGCCGAAGCGGGGCTGGAAGCGTCCGAGCGTGCCGCGCGGAGCCGGACGCTCGGCAACCATCTGCATTTCGCGCGCTGGCGACAGGTCGAACGGTTGATCGACGTGTTGGCGTCGGACGGTGCGGTAGGCACGATACACTGATCGGGACCGGCGAAAGCCCCTGAAATTCGACGATTGGCGTGAGCGCCAAGCTCGGCTAGGACGGCAAGATGTCGCGCCAGTCCGGCCGGGCCACAATGTATCTGCGTTGCGCCGCGGTCTTCTCCGTCGTTTCGATCGCTTCGCCCGCGTTTGCGCAGGATGCGCCGCCGCCGGTGGTGCGCGAGGATGATGGACAGGACGATGCTGGCCTGGACCCGAACACGCCGCTCGCGCCGCTGCCCGATATCGGTGTCGACTGGCCCGATCTGGGCACGCCGCTTCCAGAGGAACAGGCGGTGGTTACCGACGAAGCCGGGCAACCGCTCGACACGCCGGTCGCGACCGCCAGCGCGCAAAGCGAATATCGCTCCAATTACCGCATCACCGGGATCGACGGGGTGGGCGGCGATCTGCTGCGCCAGCGGTTCAACGAACTCTCGGTACTACGTGCCAACGAGAACGAGCCTGCCAACGCCGCGCAGATCGACCGCCGCGCGCGCGAGGATGCCGAATTGTTGGACACGTTGCTCCAGGCGGAGGGCTATTACGCCGCGCGAATCGGCACGTCGGTCGCGCCCGAAGGCGACCGGCTGATCGTCACACTGAACGTCGTGCCCGGCGAGCAATACCGTATCGCCGCGGTCGAATTGCCGGGACTGGAAGCCGCGGGCGCGCGCACCGACAACCTGCGCAAAATCTATGGCATCGCCCCTGACACGCCGTTCAACGCCGATGAAATCGCGGCGGCGGAGGAGCGGCTGCGCACCAATATCGGGCGCGAAGGATTTCCTTTCGCCGAAATCCGTCCCAGCGAAGTCGTCATCGATCATGCGACGCAGACCGCGACCCTGCTGGTTCAGGTTGATCCCGGTGGCGAGCGGCGCTTCGGGCGCATCGTGAAGGATAACGACCGGGTGTTCGGGGCGGATCACGTCGCCGACCTTGCGCGGTTCGAACCCGGCGACCTCTACAATGAAGCGGCGCTCGACGATCTGCGCCGTGCGATTGTCCAGACCGGACTGGTCTCGTCTGTCCGGGCCGAACCGGTCGAAGGCGCGGAACCCGGCACCGTCGATATCCAGGTCGCGCTGGAGCCTGCGCCGCCGCGCACCATTGCGGGCGAACTCGGCTATGGCACGGGTGAAGGCGCGCGCGCGGAAGTCAGCTGGACGCACCGCAACCTGTTCCCGCCCGAGGGGGCGCTGACGCTGCGCGGCGTGCTGGGGACCAAGGAGCAATTGGCGGGCATCATCTTCCGCCGCAGCAATTTCAAGGGCCGTGACCGCGTGCTGACCGGCCAGATCACCGCCGCGCATCTCGAACGCGACGCCTATGTCGCCGACACGATTTCGCTGTCGGGATCGCTGGAGCGCCAGACCAACATCTTCTTCCAGAAAACCTGGACCTGGTCGCTGGGCGCCGAACTGGTCGCGACCGACGAGCGCGACGTGATCGTCGATACCGGCGAGGCGCGGCGGCGGACCTATTTCATCGGCGCGCTGCCGACGAGCCTGAATTATGACGGCTCCGACGATCTGCTCAACCCGACGCGGGGTTTCCGCCTGGGCGGGCGGTTCTCGCCGGAGGTGTCACTGTCGGGCGCGACCTTCGGCTATGCGCGGGTTCAGGTCGATGCCAGCGGCTATTACCCCGTCAACGATAATGTGGTGATTGCGGGCCGGGTACGCGCGGGCACGATCGCGGGCGCGCCGCGCGACGCCATCGCGCCGTCGCGGCGTTTCTATGCGGGCGGTGGCGCGTCGGTGCGCGGTTACGGGTTCCAGCGGATCGGGCCGCGCGACGCCAATAACGATCCGATCGGCGGGCGGTCGCTGACCGAATTCTCGCTCGAGGCGCGGGTCAAGGCATTCGGCAATTTCGGCGTGGTGCCGTTCCTCGACGGCGGCAATATCTACACCGATCCGCTGCCGCGCCTGTCGGGCTTTCGCTACGGCGCGGGGCTGGGCGTGCGCTATTATTCGAACTTCGGACCCGTCCGCGTCGATGTCGGCACCCCGCTCAACCCGCAGGAAGGCGACCCGCGCATCGCCGTCTATGTCTCGCTCGGACAGGCGTTTTGAACGACGTCGAGCCGCCCCCGGTAACCGAAATTCAGGTGCGCCGCGCCAATCCCTGGCCGCGCCGCGTCGCAGGCGGCTTTGCGTTGCTGCTCGGCCTTTTCGCCGCCGCGCTGATGGTGCTGGACTCGAGCATCGGCCACCGCTGGATCGTCGATCGCATCGCCGCGATGGAGCCGGCCAACGGCCTGCGCTATCGCATCGGACGGATCGAAGGATCGATCTTTTCCGAAGCGCGGCTGGTCGATGTGTCGCTCGCCGACGCGCAAGGCGAGTTTTTTCGTGCACCGGAAGCGACGCTCGACTGGCGGCCCTTCGCCTGGCTGAACAACCGATTGAGTATCGAAGAGCTTCACGTCCCGCGCGCAACGCTCAGCCGTCTGCCCGCATTGCAGCCGACCGGGCGCACTGGGCCGATCCTGCCCGGCTTCGATATCCGCATCGGGTCGCTGCGCGTCGATCGCATGGACATCGGCCCCGCCGTGACCGGCGTTGCGCGCACCGGCCGGATCGCGGGCAGCGCCGACATCCGATCGGGTCGCGCAATGGTCGATCTGGTCGCGCTGGTCGAGGGCAGCGACGTGCTGCGCGCGAAGCTCGACATTGCCGAGTCCGACCGCCGGTTCGATGTCGACGTGCAGGCGCGGGGCCGCGCCGATGGCGTTCTGGCGCGGCTGTCGGGCATCGCCCAGCCGCTGCAACTGCGCATTGACGGCGAAGGGGACTGGAAACGCTGGACCGGCATCGCGCTGGCGGAGGCCAACGACGTCCGCGTCATCGACCTGAAGCTGGGGCACACCAGCGGCACTTATTCATTGGGCGGTCGGCTCGCGCTCGCCACGCTGACTCAGGGCAAGGTGCAGCGGTTGACCGCGCCCTCGGTCGCGATCACCGGGGCGGGGACACTCAACAACCGCCAGCTTGACGGCAATCTGTCGATCCGGTCGCGTGCCGTCGCGATCGAGGCGGAGGGCGTGGTCGATCTGGCGCGATCGGCCTATCGGTCGATGCGGGTGCGCGCGCGGCTGCTCCAGCCGCAGGCGCTGTTCCCCAACATGACGGGTCGCAATGTCGAGGCGCGGGTGATCCTCGACGGCGCATTCGCGACCGCGCGTTACGATTACCGCCTGACCGCCGACCGCTTCGCCTTCGACCAAACGGGATTCGAGGTCGCGCGCGCATCGGGTCGCGGGCGGCTGTCCCCCGCCCCGGTTACCGTGCCCGTCCGTTTCACCGCCGCGCGCGTCACCGGCGTCGGCGACGTCGCGGGCGGCATCCTGCGCAACCTGACGGTGGACGGGCCGTTGCGCATCACCCCGCAACTCATCACCGGCGACAATCTGCGCCTGACGTCCGACCGTCTGTCGGGGCAGATCAGCCTGATGCTCGACCTGCGCACCGGCAATTACGAGGTCGGGCTGACCGGCGGGTTGCGACGTTACTTGATCCCCGGTCTTGGGGTGGTCGACGTGCAATCCCGGTTGCGGGTGGTGCCCGGCCCCGGCGGGCGCGGCACGCGCGTCGTCGGCACTGGCGCGGCGCAGGTCGTGCGGCTGGACAACGCCTTCTTCCGCTCATTGACGGGCGGACTTCCGCGCATCACCACCGGGCTGGAGCGCGGGCCGGACGGCGTGCTCTATTTCCGCAATCTGGTGCTGACCTCCCCCGACCTGACGTTGCGCGGCAACGGCTTCCGCCGGACCGACGGGACGTTCCGGTTCGAGGGGGCGGGTCAACAGCGCAGCTACGGTCCCGTTACGATCGATCTCGACGGGGATATCAGCCGTCCCGCGCTCAACCTGCGCTTTGCCTCGCCCAACGAGGCGATGGGCCTGCGCGACGTGACTGCGCAACTCCGCCCCAATGAAGGTGGCTATGCCTTCACCGCGCAGGGCGGTTCGCTGCTGGGCGCATTCGACGGTGAGGGCGCGATTCTGCTCCCCTCGGGCGGCACCGCGCGCATCCAGATTGCGCGGCTGGACGTCAGCGGCACGCGGGCCAACGGCGCGCTCGACATCGTCGAGGGCGGGTTCCTGGGGGCGATGGCGTTCAATGGCGGCGGGCTCGACGGCAAGCTCGATTTCCGTCCCGAAAACGGGCTCCAGCGGATCGACGGCACGGTCGAGGCGCGTAACGCCCAGCTCGGCCCCGACATGCGGGTCCGTCTGGGCCGCGCGCAATTCGGCGTGGTGCTCGATCCCGAAGGCACGACCATCGACGCGACGGTGCAGGCACGCGGGTTCCAGCGCGGCGCGCTCAGCATCTCGCGGCTTGCCGCCAACGCGAAGCTGCGCGGCGGCGAAGGCGAGGTGAAGGCGAGCATCGCGGGCAATCAGGGCCGCGCCTTCGACATCCAGACCGTCACCCAATTCTCCGACACGCAGGTCCGCGTGAACGGGCAGGGGACGCTCGACAATCGGCCGTTGCGGCTGATCGAACCTGCGCTGCTGACCCGCGACGGCGAGGGCTGGCGGCTAGCGCCGACGCGGCTGACCTTTGCAGGCGGCGAGGCACGGGTCGGCGGCAGCTTTACCGAGGGCGAGAATGCGATCGAGCTGGGGCTGACGCGGATGCCGCTGGCGGTGCTCGACATCGGCTATCCGGGGCTGGGGCTGGGCGGCGTCGCGTCGGGGACGCTCAGCTATGTCGACCGCGGCGACGGTGCGCCGACCGGTCGGATGAACATGACGGTGCGCGGGCTTTCGCGATCGGGGCTGGTGCTGTCGTCGCGGCCGGTCGATCTGGGCGTCGCCGCGGTATTGGGCCGCGACAGCCTCGGCGCGCGGATCGTGGCGGCGAGTGACGGCAAGACGGTGGGTCGCGCGCAGATGCAGTTGCGTCCGCTGGCAGGCGGCAATGCGGTCCAGCGTATCGTCAATGCGCCTTTGTTCGCGCAGCTTCGCTACGAAGGACCGGGCGATACGCTTTGGCGGCTTACGGGGGTTGAATTGTTCGACCTGACCGGCCCGGTCGCGGTGGCGGCGGATGTCGGCGGGCGACTGGCCGACCCGCAGATTCGCGGCACCGTCCGCACCAACGGCGCGCGCATCCAGAGCGCGACGACCGGCACCGACCTGCGCAACATTCAGGCGACGGGCCGCTTCAACGGATCGCGGCTGCGTATCGACCAGTTCAGCGCGCGCGACCGGGCAAGCGGCACGGTGACCGGCACCGGACTGTTCGATCTGGCTGCCGTGCGCGGTTTCGGCCTGGATTTGCAGCTGCAGGCCAACAACGCCGAACTCATCAACCGCGACGATATCGGTGCGACCGTCACCGGCCCCTTGCGCTTCCGTTCGGATGGCGCGGGCGGGCTGATCTCGGGCGATGTGGTGGTCAATGCCAGCCGCTATCGGCTGGGCCGAGCGGTAGCGGCCACGCCCTTGCCGCGCCTCAACATCCGCCAGATCAATCGCGGCGATCTCGACGAAGCACCGGTGCGTCAGGCCGTGCCGTGGCGGATGGCGATCAAGGCCCGCGCGCCGGGCAACATGATCGTCACCGGCCTGGGTCTCGACAGCGAATGGTCGGCGAATCTCGAAATCGCGGGCGAGCCGACCAATCCGCAACTGCGCGGCCAGGCCGACCTGATCCAGGGCGATTACGAATTTGCGGGCCGCGATTTCGAGCTGGAACGCGGCGTCATCCGCTTCGACGGATCGGTCCCTGCCAATCCCAGCCTGGATATCGCCGCCAATGCCGACGAACAGGGGATCAACGCGCAAATCCGCGTGACCGGCAACGCCGAGCGCCCGCAGATCGGCTTTTCGTCGATCCCGGCACTGCCCGAGGACGAACTGCTGTCGCGGCTGTTGTTCGGCACCTCGATCACCAATTTGTCCGCGCCCGAGGCGTTGCAACTCGCGGCAGCGGTGGCGGCGCTTCAGGACGGGTCGGGCGACCTCAACCCCTTGAACGCGCTACGCCGCGCGGCGGGACTCGACCGCCTTCGTATCATCGCCGCCGACCCGCAGACCGGGCAGGGGACGGCGGTGGCGGCGGGCAAGTTCCTGACGCGGCGCATCTATGTGGAGATCATCAGCGACGGTCAGGGCTATTCCGCCACCCGCGCCGAATTCCGCATCACCCGCTGGCTGTCGCTGCTGTCGACCATTTCGACGATCGGGCGGCAAAGCGCCAACGTCCGCATCTCGCGCGATTATTGATTGTCGTGCGCGCGGCCCTGCGATC